>CAYYHI010000058.1:0-17002 GCA_964471745.1 uncultured bacterium
AACAGTCGGTTCGACTCCTTCACAATAAATGCCATATCCCCTCTGATCATTAGAGTTACTTAAAGTAAATCCTATTAAAACTGCATATCTATTTTCACTGTTTTGGAAAGTTACAACATTACGTTGATTATCTATTTGTATCGTTGTTGAAGATATATAGTTAGTATCATTTGTAGTTAGAAAGTAACTTCCAACAATTAAATTCTTACCACTAAAATCGATATTCTCTGGATATTCCCCCGGCTGAACCAGAACGGTATCACCGTCATCAGCCTCGTCAATAGCTTCCTGGATGGTTTCGAAATCGTCAGGGACGTTGATCACATCCGCCAGAACGTTGAAACTCATCAACGTAAAGGCAAACACAATAGGTATAACGAGAGAAATGTAGTAGCGCATTGTATACTCCATAATTCTTATCACGTGCCGTCTGGTGCTCTCACTTTACATAAATAATCCAGTTTTATCGAACCTACTGTCCGACAATATAAGCTAATATAATCCATCTGTCAAATGCTCAAGATCACTCCTTGTCTGCTTTTTGCTTCATTTGCCACAGTATCCCCGCCACGATCAACCCCAAGCCAAGCACGGATGTGATGAGTATCGTTTCACCGAGGATGAAATGAATGAAGATCAGGGAAAGGAATGGCGTGATGTATGCCATGATCCCCACCGATGCGCTGTCCTTCGACAGGCTCAGCGCCTTCAGCCAGATCACGAACGTAATCCCCATCTCAAACAAACCTACGTAGGCTCCTCCGGCAAGCCCCTTCAGGGTTGGAAGCGTGAATCCCGACAACAGCATCAAAACGATGATGTTGTAAATATTCCCGAACAGAAAACACAGAAAGAGCTTGACCGTTGGATCGCGCCGGTCTCTGAGGTTGAATATCCAGAACAGCGCCCATAAAACCGAACTGCCGATAGCCAACAGGTCGCCGGTCAGGTTTGTAAATCTCAGCCCTGACAGGTTGCCACGAGTAGCAATGACGATGACACCTGAAAAGCTGATGACGATTGCAACCGCCGTGCGTAAGGTGAGTTTCTGCCTCAGCAGCGGCACCGACAGGACCGACAGCATAATCGGCCAGGTCCAGTTGAGCGGCTGGGCTTCCTGTGCCAGCAGCAGGTCATAAGCACGGAATAGAACCAGATAGTAGAGCGTCGGATTGATTAAACCCAACAGCGCGGAATAGAACAACTGCCGACTTGTCGATTGTCGCAAGAGCGCGATTTTCCCTTGCACTAACAGCACTACGAACAGCGAAACGAGGGAAACCATGGAGGCGAAGAACAGCAGTTGGACATAATCCAACTCCCTGAGCGCTATCTTAAACGCAGAAGCGACGGTCGACCAGAGCAGCACCGCTGCTCCGGTGTAAAGGTATGCTTTTGTTTGGCGGGTTCTAATTTCGTTTTCCAAGCTGATTGGTTGTGTTCCTGTCGGGTTTCAAGCGCTGCGTAACCACTTGATAACTCTGCAACTTTCCAACTCAAAGACTTGAAACCCGTCCAGTTGTGTGGCACGGGTTGATTTACTTTACTGCCCATTTGCTCAACCCGTGTTTCAATTATCTGTTTATTTGTGTGGCATGGGTTGATTTACTTTCAAGCTGAACGGGTACATAGCCAAAGACCAAAGACTAAAGACCAGTTCCCAATAATCTGAACTGTTCGGCAATCCTCTCGCCAGCTTTACCATCCAGTGGTCCACAATCCGACTCGCGCGCCCGCCTGCGACCTTCAGCATCCAGTTCCGGGTTTTCCAGGTATTGATTAATCAGTTCGATGCACTCCTCCGGATCGCGAGCCAGCCGGGATGTCCCGTAACTCATCATCTGCTTCACATCCGACCGGGTGTAAAAGCGCTTCGTTGAATACCCGGGATTAATATTATCCGGAATGTCGTAACGGACGTTCACGGTCGGTTTATCGAAGATCGCTGAATCAATCGTCATCGTACCACAAACATTGACTTGAACATCCTGGTAAGCCAGCGTTGCCAGGTGTACCGGCTCATCTTCGAGGATCAAGCGCACGACCTGCGATTCGTGCTCAGCGCTATGATGTTTGTATTCAGTTGGTTTCGGATAGACTTTGGCTTCAGGATATTCCCTGTGTAGCAGCTTGAGGTCGGAACCGAACATCCTTGGGTGACCCCTGACCAGTAACTGTGCACCGTTGGCAAACCTGCCGTTGTACGCTGCGTCGGCAAGATGCTGGGTAATGTTGATTTCATGATCGACTAAACCGGGGGTGGTTGTGGTGTAAACTATCAACGGACGGCTCGGATCGAGCTCCATAAGTTCGAAGAACTCATCCCGACCAAGACGGTACTGTGGATCCAGGTGATGGTCGAACTGAGGTGAACCGGTCATCACTACCTTTTCCGGCTCGACTTCAGGATACATTCTGAGAAGGAAATCCCGGGTAATCTCCGACCATACAAGATATCGATCTGCAATCGGGAGATGCAGGATTTTCGCCGATAGATTATCTCGCGAGCGAATCATCACCATTGTCGGTATGCCTTCAGCGCGTGCGGTTTCCAATAGCAGCATTTCTCGCAATCCCTCTGGTGAAAACCCAGCCACTACATCAGGTTTGAGTTTGTAAAACAGGTTACGATATTCATCACCAGCCTTCAGTCTTCCCAACAATTCACCAACCTTCCGGCGTCCTCGAAGAGCCTGACCGGTAGCGCCCATTAATCGACCAAATACAAATTTACTAACCCGTTTGGCAAGACTGAGTGCGAGTCGGCTATATGATGAATCAGCGTAGGCACGAAAGGAAGTGGAAATTATAATATTCCAGTGTGTCGCCGGGTCAAAGTGGCTTTTCCGGGCAAGGTTGGCACGCTTAGCAAGTACATGTAAGGCAGGTTCATGTTCGATATGAAAATCAACCAGCGGTTCAACCCGGACGTTTTCCGGCGCGGCGATACGACTGCCTTCGAGCTGGTTTGGATCGACGAGCACCGTCAGGTCGTCCAGATGTTGACCGAGGTTTCCATTCCGCACATTACGCAGGCTGAGGAAGCTGTCGCAGCCGATAATCACCGACACTGTCCGGCTCCAGTTATCATTCCCCTTGATCGAGGATTATCGCTTCAACCATTTCGCAGACTGCGTGCCAGGCGAGGATATGCAGCTCCTGTATGCGGGGAGTTGATTCTGACGGCGCCCGGAAGCAAATATCACATAAATCGTAAATTTTGGAAGGCTTGTTTCCCATGAAACCAATGGTGACTGCACCGATATTACGAGCGGCATCCAGACCTTTCAGAACGTTTGGTGAATTGCCACTGGTACTGATGCCAGCAACAAGGTCACCGGGCTTGGCGAGGGCTTGTACCTGACGGGAGAATATCTCGCTGAAGTCCCAATCGTTGCCTACGCAGGTAAGAACGGATGTATCGGTCGTGAGGGCTATTGCCGCCCAGGGAGGGCTCTCCTTCAGAAAACGCCCGACCAGTTCGCCAGCTATGTGCTGTGCATCCGCCGCGCTGCCTCCATTACCGAACAGCAGCAGTTTGTGACCGCTTCGGATAGTGTTGACCAATGCCTGAGCAACGTCGGCGAGTACTTCAAAGTGTTCCTCTTTCAGGGAGCGATGTGCGTTGATGCTGTCTTCAACAATCGAGGCGATGCCTTTGATAAGAGGTTTACGATTTTCGATCATATCGCGCATTTTAATAACCAAGCTTACGGCTTCAGCTACCGCGCCACCACCGCCGGGCTGGGATAGTATGCGATCAGCGGCAGCTTTGGCATCAGGAGAAGCGTCAGATGGAGCCAGACCGAGTCCGGCAATCTTGAGGGCACCTGCATCCCTGTCGCCATCGCCGATGTAACAGATTGATACCAGATCGATGCCTAAATCTCCGGCGAGCTTCTTCAGTCCGGCTTCTTTGTCTTTCATACCGCGAACGACATGCTCGACTTCGAACCGGTCCACGATCCGGTCGACAGCAGGCGTGGATTCGGCGGTGAGAAACGCAATCTTGAACCCTTCACGCCTGGCTTTGAATATCGCATCCATATCGCGAAAGAATATCTGCTTGGCTTCGTTTTCCTCATCAACCAATAGAGCTCTGCCGTCAGTAAGGACACCATCGATGTCGCAAACTATGGCTTTGATATTTCTATACATAAATTTACTCATAAAGACTGTTCACAAAGATGAATAAAACCTGGATCATTTTTTCTACCACGCCGTTCTGCCCCCGTCAATATGAACGTTCGCTCCTGTCATATAAGATGATGCATCCGAGACCAGGAACACGATTGCGGCTTTATACTCATCCGGGTCAGCCATCCTGCCGAGCGGGATCAACTGCGTGAGTCGCTCGACGAAATCCGGTGACTGCCGGTTGTACACACCTCCCGGTGAAATCGCATTCACTCGTACACCCTTGTCCGCCCAGTAAGTCGCCAGGTATTTCGTCAAACCCACCAAACCAGCTTTCACCACAGAGTACGTTACCGACTTGACTGGCTGCTGATCTTCCGGTAAACCGGGAGTACGATAGATGCGCTGATCGGGTCCGATTACGCTGAGATCGGAAGCAACGTTTAGTATGACACCCCTACCTGAACGCACCATTTCGCTGCCGAATACCCTGCTGCAGTGAAAAGCGCCGGTAAGTCCCACAGAAATATCCTGCTGCCAGACTTCAAGGGGGAAGTTCTCGAACCGGGTCCACTGCTGACCGGCGTCATCCTCAGTCTTGGGATTGTTGGCAGCGTTGTTAATCAGGATATCAATCCTGCCGAATTCGTCGATGATCCTGTCGCGAGCCTTTTCGATCTGATCCGGAATGGTGATGTCCACGTCCAATCCGAGTGCTCTGACGTCGAACCGCCCGGATATCACGTCTGCAGCTTTCTCAGCTCGATCACCGAAAATATCCAACAGAACCGGGAAAGCACCCTGTTCCGCCACAGCCTCGGCATGTTTTACGCCAAGCAGTCCCGCACCACCGGTGATGACAGCGACACGACCGGTCAGGTCGAAAGCTCGTCTGACATCGTCGTTGCTCACAAACCAACCCGACGCAGCTTTTTCATAATGGGAATTTCCTCCTCGTAAATCCGCTTCAAGCCGTCACCTAAAGCTTTTTCGACCGCGCGGACATCCTTTACCAACCGCGCAAAGCCCTGAGGCTCAACTGACGCAGCCTGATCGCTGCCCCACATTGCCCGGTCGAGCGTGATATGACGTTCGATAACACAGGCACCTAAAACTGCGGCGGCAAGTGAAGTCGCCAGACCGACCTCGTGCCCGGAGTAACCGATCGGTATGTTGTAGCGTTCACGAAGCGATTCTATAACCCGCAGGTTCAGGTTCTCAACCCTGGAAGGATATGTGCTGTTCGTATGCAACAAGATCAGATCGTCTGTACCGAGTATTTCCAGCGCATGGTCTATCTGTTCCAGCTTACTCATTCCTGATGAGACGATAATCGGACGACCTTTTGTCCGGTGATGTTTAAGCAGGTTATCGTCGGTCAGCGAAGCCGAGGCGATCTTGTAGCAGGGTGGTTTGAACTGATCGATGAAATCCACCGAATCCTCATCCCAGCACGAAGCGAACCAGTCAATCTTCTTGTCTCTGCAGTAACGGTCGATCTGGGAATACTCCTCCTGACCGAATTCAAGTCCCCGTTTCAAGTCGCCATTAGTCGGTCCGAACGGGTTCTCACGTGGTTTGGACAGTTCCTCCGGGCTGTAGACAACATCCACCGTCCGTTTCTGGAACTTCACCGCGTTGCAATCCGCGAGTGCGGCTGCATCGATTAGCTTCTTAGCTATACTGATATCACCGTTATGATTGATGCCTATCTCGGCTACGAAATAGGTAGGCTGACCCTTGCCGACGATGCTGTTGCTGATTTTTATGATTTTGTTCATAATGTTGACCTTATGTATTTAATTATGCGAACTTATTAACTAAACCCAATGATGAAAACGTTGTAATATTCCAAATCGCATCCCACCTATGGTGGGCAGGAATGTCCGCCCTCCCCGGATTATTATACCGGATGCCGATCGTGAACATCCGGTTTTTCCAAAGCGCCCTCTCCCAGCCGTTTTAGTGCCGCTTCGCATTCAGGTATGTTCTCCGGGTAATCCAGCTCGAACATGTGCTCATTGACCATTAATGGCAGTGCGACGTCACCCCACATCGAATTCTTTTCCAGCACGGCACGCGGTCGCAGGACATCCACATACCCGTTCTGCCAATAGACCAACGGTAATCGCTGGCGTGGAATCGACTGGCAGTCGGTAATATCCTCATGTTTCAGCAACGGCTTAAGGTAACCTTCAGGATCGATCCGCCACATCTTGTAAGGCGTCTGCTGCGCCAGCGTGACACTCCGCACCGCATCGGCTTCAGGATGGTTGTCTAACAGCTCGATTGCCTCGTCGATGATCTCGATCCGCCGTACCGGATTGGTCGGTCGAAGGTGAACGACCATATCAGGCAACCCACCCTCGTTATCCTCTATCCAACTGAAGAAGTGCCGGAAGACGTCAATATCCGGCGATTGATCCTGAGCATACTCCGCCGGTCGTATAAACGGCACTTCCGCGCCATACTGGCGGGAGACTTTAGCTATCTCTTCGTCATCTGTCGATACGATTATCCTGTCAATCCGTCTGCTATCGATAGCATGTTGAATCGTATAGGCAATGAGCGGCTTTCCAGACAACCGGAGGATGTTCTTACGTGGAATACCCTTGGAACCACCACGTGCCGGTATCAGTGCAATTACCTGGTCAGACATCAGTGACCTCCACTGCTTGACCGCTGTCCAGAGAGGCATGCGCTGCCAGGGCAATCTGTACGCTGCGACGACCCTCGTTAAGGTCTACTAATGGCTTAGTTCTTCCCATTATGCAATCCATAAAATGGTTCAGCTCGTCGATGAACATCCGATTGCGTTCGAACTGCTGAAAGTTAAATACATCTTCCGTCCGGGTGTGAGTATCATTGACGATAACTTCATTTGTATAATAATCATAACGCAGCTTTCCGGTGTCACCGATGATTTCGCAGACCCGCTGCGCTGGTCGTTGCAGGTAGTCGAGATGTATTTGCAGCGGCAGCGGTCGTCCTTCGAACTCGCATTCGAGCAAGATGCTGACCGAATCCTCGACATCCACTTCCAACCGACTCAGGTGTCCGCCGACCGCAAACACCTTGCGCGGCATGCCGAACAACCACAAGCCATAATCCAGCTCGTGCGTCTGGATATGCAGACAGCCACCACCAAGATCACGACGAGCCGGGTGCGTATCCCGGTAGTCTTCATAAGGATGCCAGTCCGGGATGTACTCTCCATTGACAATATGCGCAGCGACCAGGCGACCGAGTCTGCCTGAACCGATGATCTCCTTGATCTTCATCAAGCCGGGATGAAAACGGAACTGATAAGCGACAAAGGTAATCAGCTTGTTACCTTCAACGGTGTCAATCAGTTTATCGATACCTTCGAGAGTTTGTGCCAACGGTTTCTCTATGAACAGGTGGCAGCCGGCATCGGCAGCAGCCTGAGCTATCGGTAGATGAAACACATTCGGATTGGTGATAAATGCAACATCCGGCTTTTCGGCGAGCGCCTCGGATAGGTCGGCGAACATCTTAACCCCATAACGCTCGCTTAGGCTGGCGCCGGGTATGATCTTTCCCTGATCGTTGAGCACGAAATCCGAACCCCTCGCCCGGTATGCGATAAATTCGACATCATCTCCAGTCAGAGATCGCAGGTTGCGCAGGTGGCGCTGACCGATCGATCCGAGTCCGCAGAACAGAGCTTTCCGAAACGGTAGATCTTTTTTATTCTTTTCAATCATCTTACTAACTAAAATGCAGTTTTATCAGTTTAACTGGTAATTTAAATAACTTAAAAACATTACTAAAACTCGGGTTCATAAGCGGTGTGCAGACCGATGAGACGGTTTTTCTTATCCGTCACGGGAAGCACGGTCACCATTTCTTTCTTAAGGATCGTTTTCCCTAATTCGGGATCAGTTTCAGAGGTTGTTTTACAATTAATGTTCATGATCGAACTTACGGGAGTGATTCTTATTGCGTTCCTTAAAAATGCCCTCCGGACATCGCCGTCACTGACCGTACCAAGAACCTGTTTATTTGAGATAACAATAACAACCCGATGCTTATTTCTATCGATCTTCTGCATTGCGGTGTAAACTGTATCGGTTGGATCGACAATGAAATCTTCGATGTTTTCTTTTAGAAACATATTAGTATGTTAATCCTTTCTTTATCAGTTTATCATCGATTGAGATTTCTTTCAGAACTTTTACAATTCGTTCCGAGACGTTTCCATCCCCGAAATATGGATGTTGTGATTCACGCACTACCTGGAGAAATTCGGGTGTCAACGCGCGTTTAATGGCTTCCCGGATCTTTTTCCGTTTAGCAGGCACATGAATCACATTAGCCCCGTGAGCTCTTCCCCGCTGACGTTCACCGATATTTACAACAGGAAGGTTAAATGTAGGCGCCTCGATAAGCCCGCTGCTGCTGTTGCCGACCAATACGTTGGCAACGTTCATCAACCCCAGATACTTGCTTCGAGGTAAATTTCTGAATACCTTGATAAATGGTTGTTTATTTGCTTCAATCCAGATTCTAATGGTATCGTTACAGGCATCGTTATTAGGGAATACTATTATCGTTTGATATTTGAATCCAAGTATCGCATTATATGTTTCACGAATTTGTTCAAGACTTTTATCGTATTCTTCGGATGTTGGATGTTGAACCATCAGAATCATGGGTGATGCCAAATCGATACCTATTTCCTTTACAATTAATTGCGGGGGATCGTAGCTTCCCCTAACAAGCTCATCAAGTTGCGGTGCTCCGGTTTTATGGATTCTGAATTCCTGTTCTCCGCTTTTAAGCAGTCTTTGCGCAGCATCTTCATTTGAAGCAAAATGGATGTGACTGAAGCGTGCGATGGCATGGCGGCTCTGTCCATCGATATGTCCGGAGACTTCACCTGCCTGGATGTGCGCAATCGGAGTATTCATGTGTGCGGCGGCAATCGCAGCCATGAGTTGTTCCCCCCGATCACCAGCTAAAAGTAAAATATCCGGGGATAAACGTGAGAGTACATCCACAAAAGACCATAGAAAACCAGCAAGTGATTTAGTCATGGTTGCTGGTGTATAACCGTCCAAAGCCATATAGATACGATCTGATATTGCGAAACCATCTTCTTCTATTTCCTTGACACTCAAACCGAAACTCGGTAAAAGATGCATATTCGTAATAATAAGCTTGTAATCCAGATCGGGATCTTTTTCAATTAAACGAAGAATCGGTCGAATATATCCGTATTCACCCCTCGAACCGGTGATTATAGCAATACATCTCAAGCCAAATCCTCCCATTTTAAAAGCGTATTCGCCTTGATATCACTGGTTGCCATGCGACCAATCACTTCGTTCATTCGGTGCGCGGGAATACCGGTTCCGGGTCGTTTTGACCAGACCATCTCAGCAGTAATTTTCTGACCCTTTTTTATATCCATCCAGGCGACTAGACTTCGGAAAGCCCATTCACGTATCTGTTTTTCACGCTCGTGTATCTTTCGGTCATCACCTGATGCCGCTTCGATTTTTCTTATTCCATCAACTAATTCATTTAATTCATCGAATTCAATCGAGACATCTCTGTCCGGACCAGGCAACAGCCGGCTAATGGTTACATGCTTTTCGAAAACCACTGCGCCAAGCGTTCTTGCCGCAAAACAGGTAAAGAGATCCGGAGTGTGGTCAGAATGCCCGATAAGAGCTTTCGGGTATCTCGCAATCATCTTAGGAATTACGCCAAGATTGACATCTTCATAATTGGGGGGGTATTCGGAAACACAGTTGTTCAGTACCAATTGTATGTTCCGTGAAGATATAAGATTGTAGGTCCGGTCAATTTCTTCCCAGGTGCTCATGCCGGTGGATATTATCATCGGTTTACCGAAATCCGCAATTTTCTCCAATGTAGGCAGATCGGTCATCTCTCCGGAGCCAATTTTATATGCTGCCACTCCGATCTGCTCGAGTTCCTTTGCCGCTTCCCAACTGAATGGTGTGCAGAGGTAGGTTATTCCGATCTGCTCACAATATCTCTTTAATTCCCGATGATCATCGAGCGTCAGGGCATATTTACGCAGAAATTCATACAGCGGCATATCGAAATTATCTGACGTGGGTATATCAGGCAGCATTTCAGTATCAGGCAGGTGATGCTGGAATTTTACGGCATCGACACCTGCCAGTTTAGACCGCAAAGCCATCTCTTTCGCCCGATCCAAATCACCAAAGTGATTATCACAAGCTTCCGCAATTATATAGGCAGAATGACCTGTCCCAATCCTTCTGCCATTAATATCTATTTCCATGCTTCACCGGAATTTTGTTGTTTCTCTGACAGGAGCATTTTCAACAGTTTAATATCCAACTCTGTATCGAGATCTACCGAGTCTCTCTCAGACATTACATAACCCACGATGCTTTTACCCAACAATTTCCCCTGATTCAGTATTCTGTTTGCATAAGATGCATAAATTGCACCATTTTCCCTGTAAACCATGGGCACTTCCTGCCTGCGTATATAATTGGTGTGTTCAAATATCTTAACTTTACCGTTTTCGTCCAATTCACACAGGCGATACAAACACTTTTGAGACGCCACCAGGCTCACCACAGAATCAGCGCCGGAATCAAGCATCTGATTTATTGCCTCATCAATGTGGTATCCACTTCTTAGTGGTGTTGTAGGTTGTAATAAAACAAGAATATCCGGTCTATAACTTTCATTGATTTCCAGCCATTCCAGCGCATGTATAACTACCTGGATTGATGGTGTGGCATCTAAAGCCAGCTCCACTGGTCTTAGAAAAGGCACTTCTGCACCGGCTGACAGGGCAATGTCTTTATATAGGGGTGAGTCAGTACTTACAATTACGCGGTCTATCATCTTTGCCGATAAACCTGCTTCCACAGTATAATCAAGAACTGTTTTATCAACAATTCTAAGGATATTTTTATCTTTAATTCCCTTCGAACCGGAGCGGGCGGGAACCAACGCTATGATTCCTTGTTTGTGCGGCACTTAAGACTCTGACTAAATAAGGTAATATACATTAAACTCTGTCCATTGTTCCTGGCTGAAAGCTGTTTGCTTGAAATATTCGAGACGCGACTCACCCTTGAAATACGGTGGCACGGGCGCATCAGGCAGTGTTTCAGCTTCGGCGATGTGGGTCTGAAACTTGACTGTATCCGCTTCCAACTCGGCTGCAAGAGCGATTAATTGCTTCGCATTGCCGAAACTGCCATCGTGAACGGATCCGACCTCAGCGATGACTTCAATCATTGACATTAGCTTGGTTGATCACTAAATTGTAACTTAAGCTGGTTAAATCAAACAAACCAGCTACTCAGAAAATGCAAATATTCCCTCTATCGCTCTTGGGCAAGCATGAAATTTACTATATAAATATGTCAAAATCAATTTATAACGGGCTGTCCGCTCAGCAAACCCGATTTACTATTCACAATCGCTTGGGAGGACAGGTCTCCGAACCTGTCCCAGTAGATACTCGAACACCCTTAATAGACGGATACGAAAACAAATCCTCCTGCGAGGTGAATCGACTTTGTGTCTAATAGCAATATATTGTTGTTTTTATAAAATAATTTAAGAACTCTAAAGATTTATAGTATATTCCCCTTGTATTTAATATAGAAGCACTTAATTTTAAGGTTTAATGCAAATCGAAAAAATAATCTGGCAGAATAATAGATTTCCTCATATCTTGATTACCAATGAACTATTGGCAAATTCATTGAATCATGCCTTCCCTGAAGGTTGTTATTGTAAAGAACGGGTCAGTTTCCCCGATGCAAAATGAAAACCCGCAGCTTGGAGATAAAATCATAGCATGAAAAAGATATTAGTAGTTGAGGATCAGCGGATTGTAGCCAGGGACATACAATGCAAGTTGGAGGGTCTGGGCTATAACGTCCCGGTAATCGTTTCCCGCGGTGAAGAAGTTCTTGAGGTTGCGAAAGAAATACGACCAGACCTGGTACTGATGGATATAAGACTTGAAGGCAAAATGGACGGCATTGAAGCCGCCGTACAACTGCGTCGCGCCCTTGATATCCCGACAGTCTATATCACTGCTTACGCTGATGATGACACATTGAAACGCGCTACAATATCCGAACCGTTCGGTTATCTTCTCAAGCCCTTTGAAGAACGGGATCTGGCTATTACCATCGAAATCGCACTGTACAAACATGGTATTGAAAAGAAACTGAAAGAGAGTGAACTGTGGCTCTCCACTACTCTGAATAGTATTGGTGATGCAGTAATTGCCACAGACACAAAAGGTTACATTAATTTTATGAATCCTGTTGCCGAATCGTTAACCGGCTGGAAAAAGGAGGATGCCGTATATAAACACCTTACAGAAATTCTGAATATAACGGATGAGAAGACAAATAAACCGATAAAGGACTTCGTAGAAGAAGTACTCCGCGAAGGAACCGTTCTCAAATCGATTGACAATACAATCTTGACTGCCAAAGATGGGACCAAAATATCTGTTGCTGACAGCGCAGCACCGATTGGCGATGAGCAAGGAAATTTCTTCGGAACAGTCTTTGTAATAAAGGATGTAACTGTTCAAAAGCGAGCAGAGGCAGCTTTGCAGGTTAGTGAAGAACGGCTCAGGAGCTTATATGAGAACGCAGCTATTGGGCTCTACCGCACAAAACCAGATGGTCAAATCCTGATGGCTAATCCCACCCTGGTAAGAATGCTGGGTTATTCATCATTCGAGGAGTTGGTGCAACGCAACCTTGAGAATGAGGGTTTCCTGCCTGAATCACCCAGGAATGAATTTAAAAGAATAATCGAGGAAATGGGCGAAGTCAAAAATGTTGAGACAGTCTGGCGAAGAAAGGATGGCAAGCCTGTGTATATCCGCGAAAGCGCTAAAGCTTTCAAGAATACTGATGGCGAAATCCTTTACTATATCGGAACTGTATCGGATATTACAGAGTTGAAATACGCTGAGGCTGAACGGAAGAAACTGGAAGCAAAAATACTCCAGGCGCAGAAGCTTGAAAGTCTTGGTGTTCTGGCAGGTGGTCTCGCTCATGATTTCAACAACCTGCTACAGGGCATTTTAGGCAACGCAAGTCTTGCGCTGCTGGATCTGGAGCCCGAATCACCGGTGCACGAGAGTATTGAACAGATAGAGAAATCCGGTCAACGTGCTGCTGATCTAACCAAGCAGATGCTCGCCTATTCGGGTAAAGGTCGGTTTGTTGTGAACGCCATTAATCTCTCGAAACTTATAATTGAGATGAAAGAACTGCTGGAATCATCTGTTTCAAAAAAAGCGGATCTAAAGGTAAGCCTTAAAAGCGACCTGCCGAATGTGGAAGCCGATGCGTCTCAGATCCGCCAGGTGATTTTGAACCTTGTTACCAACGCTTCTGAGGCTCTCGGGGAGAAGAATGGCGATATCAGGATTTCCACGGGAGTTATGGAGTGTGACAGGACATTCCTGGAGAATACTTACATGGATGACGATTTACTTGAGGGGATTTACGTATATATTGAAGTATCAGATACCGGCAGTGGCATGGATGAAAAAACAATGCGAAAGTTATTCGATCCGTTCTTTTCAACCAAGTTTGTCGGGCGAGGTTTGGGATTGGCAGCGGTTCTTGGGATTGTACGCGGGCATCAAGGCGCGATAAAAGTCATGAGCGAACCAGGAGAAGGATCAACATTTATTGTGCTATTTCCTACTGACGGCAAGTTTTTTAAAAAGAGCGAAATAAACCAGGGGTCACTCTCATTCCACAAAAGCAGCGACTGCATACTCGTTGTGGACGATGAAGAACAAGTTCTGAGCCTGACTGAAAGAATCCTCAGGCGGAACGGTTACAACGTATTAACTGCATCCGATGGTCAAAAAGCAATCAAGACTTTTCGGGAACATCCGGATGAAATATCAGCGGTGTTACTCGATTTAACCATGCCGGGTATGGATGGTGAGGAGATTTTCTCTGAGATTAGAAAGATTCGAGAAGATGCTTGCGTGATCCTCTCCAGCGGATACGATGAACATGAAGTTTTTAGACATTTTAAAGGCAAAGGGCTGGCAGGATTTATACAAAAACCTTATCATCCAGAGAGTTTGTTGAATAAACTGAAGGAAGTAATCCCACAAAGGTGAAGCATCAAATAGTATTGAAACCGATTCAGATAAATTTCCCCAACTTAGCTGCTTCAAGTCCGTGCAGTTTATTTACATTCCTGCTTGTAAAATTGAAACTTACGTTAAATAACCGCTTTTTAAAGAAACGGTAATAAATCCGTGGAATTATGAATTCTCGAAAACTTGGTTTAACTGATTTATACTTGACCGAGGTTGGTTTCGGTGCTTGGGCTATCGGTGGTGGTGACTGGTCATTCGGCTGGGGACCTCAAAACGACGAGGAAGCCGTCGCTGCCATGCGTCGAGCCTTTGAACTTGGTGTCAACTGGATCGACACTGCGGCAATCTACGGTCTGGGTCACAGCGAGGAACTTGTAGCCAAGGCATTCGAGGGTCATCGAGACGAAATAATCATCGCCACCAAGTGTTCACAGGTATGGGATGATAAAGGACTGATATCCAGCAGATTAACAGCCGATAGTGTGCGCCGGGAATGTGAAGCCAGCCTTAAACGATTAAATACCGATTATATCGATCTCTACCAGATACACTGGCCCACTGACGATGAGCACATCGAGGAAGGCTGGAAAACTATCGCACGGTTGATTGAGGACGGCAAGGTAAGGTGTGGCGGCGTTTCCAACTTCAATATCTTCCAGTTAGCAAGAGCACAGAAGGTGCATCCCATAGCTTCACTGCAACCTCCCTACAGTATGTTGCGGCGGAAGGTCGAAGACGCTGAGTTCGTTTACTGCCGGCAGAACGACATCGGCATTATCGCTTACAGTCCAATGCAGTCGGGGCTGTTAACCGGAAAGTTCGATATGAAACGTGTCGCCCGGAACGATTGGCGCAGGAAATCCAACGAATTCAAGGAACCAAATCTGCATATCAACCAGGAATTCGCTGGAAGGCTGTGGAATATAGCCTTGAAGTACGACAAAACTCCTGCGCAGCTCGCCATCGCTTGGACGCTCAGGCTGGATTTCGTCACTGCTGCCATTGTGGGAGCGAGACGTCCTTCCCAGATTGAAGAAACCGTTGGTGGAGCGGGCTGGAGGATAGATAAAAGCGACCTGAGGCTTATCGATGAATTGCTTGAGGAACGAAATAAGAAGATTAAGGTGGCTGGAGGTTATATACCTTAAATGATATTCATCCTCTGAATGTAAATCCATAATTGGTGGGATAGACATTCCTGTCTGTCGATCTGCTGTCAAGTGGATAATAAGGATTCAGATAGGAATTACTGATTCATCAGTTTGATTTGTAAAGAGTCAGACATTCCAGTTCAATTCATTTTGCGTTTAATACCAGCAAAAAGGAACTTTTTGATTAAAACTTGATTGTCGTCGTCACCTCGTAGCGTTCGTTTGATGTAGCCTTGTCCCCACCGACTTCCGTCTCGAACTTGATGTACCGCGGCTGGATGTCAAGCCCCCACAGCATTTTATTGAGATAGATGTGCATCGCTGTCTGGACAGCCTCATGCCCCTTGTAGACGCCTTCCGTCATCTCCTGGGTATTGTCCTGGTACCTGAAAGTCAAACGGAAATCCATGAATTCGGCAGAGAGCCTGTAGTCCGCAAACCTGGACTCGTAAATTCCCTCCCGCGTGTTATATCCATAGCTGAACTGGAATTCACTGCCTGCTTGTATAAACTGTGGAAAGTATCCGATTTTAACTGTCGCTCCCCAGAGGTCTTCATCAGCGTAAGTGGAGTCGGTGTCAACATCCTTGAGGTTGCCAATCCGGTGAGGCTTACCATAATCGAAATCAAATTGTGCTGATACGCCCATCGGTAATACCTGCCCGGAAAATGCCATCATCTGCACAATATCAAACGAAAATCCACCAAGGTAGGTATACGAGTCCATCTGCGGTGTACGTTCCGGTGAAGCATTGCTGGAAGCATACTCCCGCCGGGCACCACCAACGTAATCGGTGTGATAAACACCTCGTAGCGTCACCGGTCCGACCGGGACCTGCAGTTTAATGCCGTTTAGAAATCCCATTTTATCGTTGAACACACCGTCGGTCGGATTGTCCTGGCGAACCGGGTCGCGAATGTTGTTGCTCGCTGCATAAAGATCCCACATCGCATTCCCCGATTGCGGAATTCTGCCCATTAAAACCTGAGCGTATGGAGGCGTCCAACGAATGTACGCTTCCTGGAGACCGGGATTCAAACCACTTGTGTTCTCAGTGCTGATATCCTGCCACATAACCTTTCCCACCCCGGACCGAAGTTATATATTCGTTTATATCAAGTGAAAAACCGAACTTGTACCCCAGACGGGTTTTTAAATTGTCGTCGGTATAGCGTACCGTCCCCCATTTCGTAGTATCCGAAGCAGAGATATCAACGTACTCCTTGTAAGATTCGTGCCTCTGCCTGAAGGCAACCGTTCCCCACCAGTTGAATTTGCCTGAAGTATCTGCTGCGATTGCCGCATCCAGCAGCACCGCTATTAAGATAACGGCTGTTAACCATTTTTTCATAGGATCCTCGTTTGAAAGCGTTTAAGTTGAAGATTCTTTACAAAAATTATTGTGTCGAGTTTGTTGAAACTTCATTATTTGAGAGTCTTAACTGATTACTGATGTCGTGAGCAAGTTCACATTTCGTCATTCTGAACGAAGTGAAGAATCTCCAACAGCAGGGGAATGAAAACGAGATTCTTCACTTCGTTCAGAATGACAACGTATTGGAATCA
>CAYYHI010000059.1:0-12887 GCA_964471745.1 uncultured bacterium
CGCGGTCCGAACTACGCGACTACATCAGCTTGCGCCACATCCGGACATGCTATCGGATGCGCGATGAAAGCCATCCGTTACGGTGAAGCTGACGTTATGCTTTCCGGCGGCGCGGAAGCACCCATTTGCGCAACAGGTCTGGGTGGATTCTGCGCCATGAAGGCTCTCTCAACCCGCAACGATGAACCTGAAAAGGCAAGCCGTCCCTTTGACCTTAAACGTGATGGTTTTATCATGGCTGAGGGAGCCGGTATTGTTGTGCTCGAGGAGCTCGATCATGCCCTGAAACGCGGCGCACACATCTACGGTGAAATTGGCGGAATCGGTTTTTCATCGGATGCGCACCACATCACAGCTACGCCGGAGGACGGTCACGGCGCAGTCCGTGCGATGCAGGTTGCCATTGAAGATGCCGGGCTCACAATCGATCAGATCGGATATATTAACGCCCACGGTACTTCAACGCCCCTTAATGATGCATCAGAGACAAATGCCATTAAGAGGTTGTTCGGTGAGCGAGCTTATAATCTGGCAATCAGCTCGACAAAATCGATGACAGGTCACCTCTTGGGTGCAGCCGGCAGTCTGGAGTTGATTGCCACGCTGCTGGCAATGAAAAACGAGCGTATACCACCAACCATTAATTATGAATACCCCGATCCAAAATGTGATTTAAACTATACACCCAACGAGGCGGTCGATCTCAGGTTCGACTATGCACTCAGCAACACATTCGGTTTCGGTGGGCACAACGCCTCGATAGCCGTTAAACGATACCCGTGAGCTTCAGAAGTTTGAAACGACTGATCACCGGTCTTCTCTATCACAGAACCGAACCGGTGAAATCAAACCGCGAACTTATGCGTTCGTTGGAGCATCAATTTTCCAATCCATCCCTGCTGCAACACGCTCTTACGCACCGCTCTGCACTATCTGAAACCGGTAGTACATACGCTCAATCCAACGAGCTGCTGGAATTTCTGGGTGATGCTGTACTTGCTCTTGTTGTAGTCGAGCATCTCTATCGCTCTTTTCCTGACAGGCACGAGGGTGAACTTAGCAAAATCAAGTCGATGCTTGTCAGCGGAAAGGCATTGCACCAGACTGCTACGGACCTTGAGCTGGGTAAGTATATCCTGATGAGCGATAATGAGGCACGCAACGGCGGAAGAAACCGCGGATCCATCCTTGAAGATACATTTGAAGCCGTGATTGCCGCACTTTACCTTGATGGCGGAATAGAAGCTGCCCGCAAGTTTATCAACAAACGAATACTTTTCGATATCGATGAACTGATCGACAGCGACTATGACATAAACTTCAAGAGTCAGCTTCTCGAATATGCCCAGGGGATGGCCATTGCAACACCGGTTTACAAGGTAATTGCAGAGAACGGCCCAGACCATAAAAAAAAGTTTGAAATTGAGGTTAGATTGGAAGGCAGGCGACTCGGTATCGGTTCCGGTCGTACAAAAAAAAGCGCTCAACAAAGAGCTGCACGAGCAGCGATTGAGCAATTGACGGCTAATGGAACAGGAGTGTAAAAGTGTGAAAGGAATAAGTATTTATCAATTCTGGATTTTAATGTTGTTAGGTGAGAGCACCTGTCAACATAAGAGTTATGATTCTCGCAAAGCAGTCTGTTCAGGTTTCAAGTGAAGCGTAATACGGCAGTTATTTCTCCACTTTCACACTTTCACACTCAAAAAATAGAGGAAATCAATTGGACTACTTCTTAAATGAACGCCAGAAAGAGATTCGTGCGCTTGCGCGTCGCGTTGCGCTGGAGAAGGTGAAACCTGTTGTAGCTAAACATGACAGAGAAAGTAGTTTCCCCTGGGAAATGGTAGAGGAATTCAGCAAAGCAGGTTTTTTCAGCATCTATATACCGGAGGAATATGGCGGTACCGGTGGTGGTGTGCTCGACCTGGTGATTGTAACGGAGGAGCTTTCCCGAATCTGCGGTGGAATTTCCCTTGCTGTGGCTGCAACAGCACTGGGAACATTTCCCATTCTGCTGAGTGGTAACGACGATCAGAAAGCGCGCTATCTCCCTGACCTCGTCACCGGACGCAAGCTTGCCGGTTTTGGTCTTACCGAACCCGAAGCAGGCAGTGACGCTGGCAGCATACGCACACGCGCTGTTCGCAAGGGGGACCGTTATATCCTTAACGGTATGAAACATTTCATCACGAACGGCAGTGTCGCCAAGATATACACGATAATTGCATCCACCAATCCGGAAAAGGGAACCCGTGGCGCAACCGCCTTCATAGTTGAGGAAGGGATGCCCGGTTTCAGCTACGGAAAGATTGAGGATAAGCTCGGAATCCGCGCTTCAAAGACGAGTGAACTGATATTTGAGGACTGCGAAGTGCCTGTTGAAAACCGCCTCGGTCGGGAAGGTCAGGGGTTCATCGTGGCAATGCGGACACTCGACCGCAGCCGCCCGGGCGTTGCCTCACAAGCGCTTGGGATTGCACAGGGAGCTTACGATCTGGCGCTGGATTATACGACCAAGCGTCAGCAGTTCGGGAAATCCATATCATCCTTCCAGGGAATCCAGTTCATGCTCGCTGATATGGCAACTCAGATCGAAGCCGCTCGAGCGCTTATATACTCGGTCGCCCGGATGATCGACAACGGTATGGAAAAGGTCGCCAAGGAATCATCGATGTGCAAGCTCGTCGCCAGCGATGTAGCCATGAAGGTCACAACCGACGCGGTCCAACTGTTCGGAGGATACGGGTACATGCGCGACTATCCGATCGAGAAATTCATGCGTGATGCCAAGATTACTCAGATCTACGAGGGAACCAACCAGATCCTGCGGTCAGTAGTAGGAAGAAGTGTCATCAAGGAAGCGGCAAGCGGTTTGACAAGATAAAATGCACCCATGCTTCGCAGGGGGGGGGTATTGTGGAGCGGGGACGCCCTCGTCACCGCCTTTGATGCCAGACTTTTCACAGCGGGACGAGGGCGTCCCGCTACCACGAATGAAATTCCCAATCACTTCCCGCATAACTTTTCAATCAGTTCCGGTAACTCCTGCTGCGCCTGTTTCATACGCTTGACTGATCCGTTGACCGCCCTTATCACCTTCGGCAGCTTCATTGCCTCCTTACCTTTGAAATCGTTCCTGATTGAGCGACTCAGATCTGATCCGGTTGATATCAGTTCCTTCGTTCTCTGCAGGGATGGTGAAAGCGTTTCGACACAGAATGTATAAAAAGGTGATTTCTTATTGATGTATGGTTTTTTCTTTCGCAGATCGTACGTTTTCATAACATTCTTATCGCGCGCCTCGACAACAGATATGATCCGTTTTGCCAGCAGAATCACACCGTCGATGACAGCGGCATCCTTGAGAAACTGATCGTATTTCTCGTTATCTATCTGAGTGAAGAATACCGGATCTGTCTCGAATGGATAAAACTCCTTGCGGTACAGTGACTCCCCTGGATCCATCCCCTCGATGCCAAGAGCAGCCATTGTCAGGGCACTCATACCCTTGGGCGGTTCGGGAACTGCCGGTTGATCCACAATCGGAATAACCTTCTTTTCTTTGGGCGGTTCCATTACCTTTTCCGCTTCAAGAGAATCAGGTTCGAGAGTCGTTGGTTGGGGAGGTTCTGGTTCCGGCAATTCCGACTTGACAGGTTCAGGCTCCGGAGGCTTGGGTTTAACCGGTTCCGGAGCAGGAATCTTCCTTACCGCTCCTCTCTGCGGCAGGTAATATGAGTTCCTGAACATGAAGGAAAAACCTTTTGCGCCGCCTAAGACTCCGCGCTGCCATGCCCCATAGAGGTTTGAGCGGTAATTCTTGTAACTTACACCGAATCCGGCACCGAGCTCGAAACCTTCTACGCCGCCAAGTGCAACTTCAGCCTGCAGACGCAACCATGTAAACCGCTTCAGTTCGCTTCCCACTCTTAGTTTCGGGACTGTTGAATAGCCTGGTGTTTTATTAAGCGCCTGGTAAATGCTGGCAAACAGATCACCCTGACCGTCCATGTATACGGCTGGTTTGTAAGCCGCCAGCAACAGATATAGTGGCAGAGGTGAATAAAACGAACCCGCCCAGTAAGTTGAGTCCGTTTTATTAAAAAACCGTTCCCAGTAATCTGCCTTGGATATGGAGTCCAATTCTACGCCCTTATGTCTCTCAAATCGTACTTCCTCCACCTTAACGCTTGACCATTTAATACTTCCAACCAGATTCCCCAATATCAAACCCACGTAAGCATCTATCGGTCGAAACCATCCGGCTACACCCAGATCAAGACCCATCCCATCACCCGCAGATGAGCTTAGGTATTCGAATATACCCTCCGTATTTATCGTCGTATCAATGACCTGAAAATTGGCATCCGTTTGACCCAATCCCCAATAATCCATTCCCCTGATATATTTGAATGTTGCACCGACGGAAAATTCATCAAACCAGCGCGGTGGAAAAAGCGATTTTGACATTAGAAATGATGTCGTCCAGTAATTATAGGTTTCCCATTCAACATCGTCAAAATTATACATTATACCGTCTTCCCATCCCCTGATAACCAATTTAAAAATATCCTGCGGAATGGAAACGGATGCCTGCGAATTGAAGTCCAGCAAGCTGAACCCATAATTACCTATGTTCATACCGAACAGATGGGCATTGCCACGACCGAATATATCAACATTATCCGATTTTATCTGTTCAAGGATGTCTTTCTTGTCCCTTTCCGATAACCATTCCCCCTCGGCAAACGTATCGCCGAAAAATCCCGGTGAATAGGTATTGTTCCCGAATGAAACCTGCACAGCAGGTAAAACCAACGACATACCCGAACTGATCTTAAGCCCAAGAAGTGCAGGATTAAGACCAAAATATCTGCTGTCACGGAAACAATAAACGTCAGCATTTGAATCCACCGGCTGGCATGGCGATATCCTGACACCGAAGATAACCAGCGCTGTAACCAGAAAAACGATCCGGTTATAGGGCTTACTTCTCAAAATTATCCCCGGGATCAATTATATAGTTAATGGTAGCCTTCGCACTTACATCAAGCGAATCAGCACCGTACAGCCAGACCGTATCTCCTTGTGTACTTTCAAGTTGAATTACTTGTTTCGTATAAACATCAGGCTGCATAATGATGTCAAGTTTGGCTTCTTTGAGATCAATCGTGTACGAAGCCTCGACAACTTCAGCCCGATGGTTGACAATCCTCCCGACTGGTATAAATGCATCGATGATTGTGTCCAGCAGGGTCGTATCGGTACCCATCAGCAGCATCATGTTGCCTGAGAGTGGGATGCTGTTGGTGAGTGAAATTTGTATCTGTGCACTCTCAACCGGGTAATCCAAGGCTTGTTCAATCAACTGAGGATCGGATTCAACAGTTGTTCCATAAACTATTAACCTCAACTCCGACGACAGATTTACGTCAATACTTACGCCGGTTGTATCATATAGCGTTGTAATGACATCGCTGTATTCAGGGAAAAAGCGGGCGCCCATTTGCGTCCAGCCGACCAGCTTGATTGTATTGGGTAGAATTCTCAGCAGCCCGTCACAATCGGGAACAGCAATTACATCCGAACCGGTCTCTATCTCATCAATAACATTTATGGAAACAGATGTGTCCCTTTCAAAATTAACCGCAGTTACAGTAACATCCATCTGCATCGGAAGGGTAGTGTTATTATTGGTATTTACGAATAGCGTATCACGGGTAAATTCTATATCTTCAGCTCCTTCAGGCAGGTCAAAATCGGTCTCCTCTTCTGTAAATCCGAAATGTACGCTGTCAATTATACCTGTGAATTCCTTGAATATAAGTTTGCTTGTCCATGCCTCTCCTTCAATACCCTGATATTTCGTTATTTTCTGAAAGGAAGACCCTTGGTGCATGGTTTCGCGCGTATCCTCAGTTCGGAATTCACTCATCACCGGAACTATCTGTTCATCTATTGACATACGTATACTATGATCCCGCATATCGACTGAATCCCGCAAGGAAGTCGGATTGTCAGGTGTCCCGGGATTTATTGTGACAATTTGCCTTAGACCTTCACCATCTGGATCAAAGATATTACTGAAGTTGGTTACTGAAGTAAGTCTGGCAGGGGTAATATTTTTAATTTCTAGATATGCCCATCCCGATGCTATGATAGCCTCCTTTACACGATTCGGATCATCATAATTCAACGTGTCGGTTTTAAGTGAATTCTGTGGTTGAATTTCAGCATACGCCGAATCAGCAACCATATCGCTGATGCCGGCAATAACCATAATAGCTTCATCGCCTCTTATGCGAACGTTCAGATCAGGGGAACCTGATGCATGTCCTGCTATGGTTATCTTAAGTTCGTTATGAAGAAAGTGACGACGTAGTGAAAGACTATCAATCGAAATGGAATCCTTGGCTATCGGACCCGGGAATGAGATCGTTCCGATATAGGACCCATCGTTGAAGTTGTCCACGGTGAGAGTTATATTTTCTATGGGAAAGGGGAAACCGTTCACCAGCTCAAGATACATCATCCCCTGGTTGACTCTCACCCATTCGAAAACATCATATATCAGAGTGTCCTCAGTAACCGGCAGGTCAAAGGGATCTATGGTTCCTTGCGAATCGACAACATCTTCTGAGAGGGCATCGATGATTGTTATTAAGGAAGTATCAGGATTTGGCGCTTCAATTATTAACAAACCGATCTCATTTATAAAAGAGGAAGTATCCGAGGCTGTATAATCCATCCTCTCCCCTATCTCTTTGAAATCCAGCGTATCCCGATACTCAAACTGCAGTATCGCTCCGTCACGACCGTACATGATACCGTAACCATCCTCCGCCATTCTGGTGGAATCGGTGAGAAGTTCAGCCAATCGATAGGTACGTTGGCTGAATGGTATGTTCACTTCAATCGACCAGATCGGCATACCAGGCATCTGGAGGCTGCAGCTAATAACAACAAACATCGCAAGTAACAGCCCGGCAAATATGAATAATGGACGCTTCATAAACTCTCTCCTATTTTTCAACATGGGGAATTCAGATGTTTTTATTAATACAATGAAATGCGGTCTGTTATAACCCAGACCGCACACAGACTAAGCTGATCAGCCTTTTTTCAGAACATCAACCAGATCGTCCTTCTCCCACGTGAATCCTTCATTAATACGACCAAAATGGCCATAGGTTGATGTCTTGCGATAAATCGGTCTGCGTAAATCGAGTTTATCGATAATACCTGCTGGGGTTAAGTCAACGTTCTTAGCTATGATTCTGGTAATCTCTTCGTCCGGGATAGCACCTGTACCCATGGTGTCAACCATAATCGATACGGGTTCCGAAACACCGATAGCATAAGCTACCTGGAGCGAGCACTGCTCAGCCAGACCGGCAGCCACCACGTTGCGTGCCACGTACCTTGCAGCATAAGATGCTGAACGATCAACCTTGGTGGGATCCTTACCGGAGAAACATCCACCGCCATGCTTGGCAAAACCACCATAGGTATCAACGATAATCTTGCGTCCGGTCATACCCGTATCGGCGTGAGGACCACCGAGCACAAATCGTCCTGTTGGATTTATATGGATGACAAGCTTATCTTTATCAAGCATCTCAGGCGGAATAATCTTATAAATGATATTCTCTGTCAAATCCTCACGAATACGATCGTTACTTACATCTGGATCATGCTGAGTAGAAATCACAACTGTCTCAACGCTCACCGGCTTATTATCCACATATCTCACCGAAACCTGGGTCTTTCCATCCGGGCGAAGGTATGGGTGGGAACCGTTCTTGCGGAGCTCAGCCAACCTTTTTGCCATCGTATGCGCCAACTGGATAGGCATAGGCATAAGTTCTGGCGTCTCGTTTGTCGCGAAACCGACCATCATGCCCTGGTCACCGGCACCCGCATTATCAACGCCCATGGCAATATCCGATGATTGCCTGTTTATGGCTGTTAAGACCGCACATGTCTCATAATCAAAACCGTAGGATGCACGAACATAACCAATATCCTTTATAACGTTGCGGACAAGATCAGGAATGTCTATGTAAGTCGTGGTTGTTACTTCACCACCGACCAGAGCCATTCCGGTTGTCAGGAACGTTTCGCAAGCCACCCGCCCGAACGGATCGTCCATCATAACCGCATCAAGCAGCGTATCTGAAATCTGATCCGCTATCTTATCGGGATGTCCCTCTGTTACGGATTCAGACGTAAAAATAAATTCTTTTGCCATTTAAATTCCTTCGTTTATTATTTTGTAAGAAAAACTAAAAACTGAATATTAAAGATTTACTTGTGTTGAACTGCCAAGATTAAGCGATTGAAACCTGCCTTTAACATCGACCCTGTTGCCTATTATCGAATCCTCCAGTATGGATTTATCAATATTGACCTTGTCGCCGATTATGCTATTCCTGACGATGCTGTTGCTTATTGTGGTACCCTCACCTATGGAAACATAAGGACCAACGACTGATCTCTCAATGGTGGTTCCTTTACCGATAGCCACTGGTTGAACTAAGACAGATTCATTGACATCAGGCTCAAAGGATTTAATCTGTTTGTGATCAAACAGAAACCTGCTAGTTTTTAGCAGGGTTTCCGGGCGACCGCAATCGTACCAGCCTTCGACGGGAAAAGTCTCGATAGGTTCACCCCAATCCAACAACAACTGCAGGGCATCAGTAATCTGGTATTCACCTTTTACAGTGATATCCTTCTCAATTATTTCACTGATCGCTTTACCCAATAGAGAACCGTCACGGATGTAATAAACACCCACGATCGCCAGGTTGGATATCGGTTCCTGCGGTTTCTCGACCAGCTTAGTGACACGCCCGTCCTCAACTACCACCACACCCAACTTGCGAGGATCCGATACCTCCTTAACCCCGATTGAAGTTATCCCTTTTTCAATAACCGGGGCAAGATCAGTATCAATGATAGTATCACCCAGGATGATTAGCAACTCCTTATCGTCCTGCTCCAGTCCGGTCAGCACTGCATGTCCCAATCCAAGCATATTTTCCTGTACAGGAAAATTAACATCCATATCATAATTATCCCTGACGTAGGCTTCTATCATGTCGCCGAGATAACCGATTATGATCGACACCTTCCTGCCGCCCCAGCCGATAACCTGATCCAGAATATGACCGATAATCGGCTTTCCTGCTACCGGAAGCAGCGCTTTCGGAACTGTGTAAGTATGGGGTCTGAGCCTGCTGCCCAAACCGGCAGCAGGGATAATAACCTTCATAATACCTCAAATGCTGTCAAATATTGTAGTTTAATCAATATCGTAACCTGTCAGACAGGAATGAGTCCTTTGATTTATTCAACAAAACACCAAATCCTCATCATTCCAACGCAAGTTGGAATCCAGTAACGCATGTAATATCAGCAACTTCTCTGGATTCCAAATCAAGTTTGGAATGACAAACTTGGAATTTCCGAATAAATCAAAGAACTCAGGAATGTCTGACCCACTGGTACATTTATATGAGAAGCTTCACTCAGGATTTTCCTCAGGTTCGCTCCCCTGTTTCACCCCTTCCTCTTCAACCTCCTTCAGATCAGTAATTACGCCGATAGGCGTGGGATCGATGCCTTTCAATCCGGCTAAAAGCAGACTGGTTAAATCTGCTAAAAACAGGCGTGACAGTGTTACCTCGAACTCATCATCACCCGCTGCCGGATAAGGCAGGCAACTGAAACCCAGATCAGTAAAAAATTGCTGGGTTCTAAGCATGGATGTACGCAGCGTTGGTGTATCATTGTTTGAGTCCGACATAAAGATCAATGCCCACGCATCCGGTGAAGCCCCCGCTATTCCCTGTACTGCATTGTGCATCGCTTCTGGAACCTGCTGTATACAAGCGGGCTGCTTGGCGTTCTCGTTTAACTGCGCGGCAAGTCTCCGGGCCGCACCGGTACAACGAAGCGAATGAAAAATAACCGTGTGTTTATCCTTTACCGCTTCTGCAATTGGTAAAGCTGCCCGCGCTAATATATGTTCGTTGAGGTCAGTACGTTCCAGACTGACTTTCAATCTCCCGGCGGCTCTGTTTAATTTCTTCAGCGCGCCGGAGATAACCCGCCACCTTTCCATTAATGACAGCGAAAGCGACAGCGACCAGCCGACCGCCGCTCTAGGCTGATAACCAGTGGGGATGCGCCAGACTGGAACCGCCCATTCCTCGCCCAGTCTCGCCAATTCACCATTCGACGTTAGAAAAACTACGGTTCGTAATCCACCTGTTACACGGTGAGCAAGTTCCAAGACCTCTCGTGTATTACCGGAATAGCTGGATACTATTACACCGCGCTTGTCTCTGGGCGGATTGGTACCCCCGTAAAGTGAAATCAGTTGTTGCGGCGCCAGCATATCGTTCAACAACTCGCCGGCAATTGCGGATCCCCCCAAACCGACTATGTGTATCCTACTCCGGTCTAAAGGCGGGTCGCCCTCATCGAAACCCCTGGCTGCCTCAATACCTGATAGAATATGTTCAGGCATCTGGAAGGCGTTATCCAGCATCTTGTTTTCATCGACTTCCTTAAGCTTCTGAAGCTCATCCGCAACCTGCTCCGGTGAAGCAAGAAGCGGTTCTGTGTTATTGTCACTCAAGTTCTTTACTCTATGTAGATCGTGGTTTGAACACCGGATTTTATTGTATCTCCAGCAATCCGGTTAAGCGATTGGTTATCGACCGGTGAAATCGAACCGATTGGAAAATCCAAAGTATAAACCTGCAATGCGTCAGGTCTTATATAGTCAATCGCTTCAAGCCACAAGTGATAGACATCACCGCGTGTATTGGTCGGACGACCATCAAACATTACCGATTGAATCGTCAACCTTCCTTCAACCGATATCCGATGCAGCCCTTCAATCAACTCCTCAATCCTTATCCCTGAAACTAAAGGACGATTAATGTGCAGGAGGCTCTCCTGATCTCCGACGTCCAACTTTAAAATAGGAAAATCAATAAACTTAAGCGCACCTACAACGGTTTCATCCGATACTGTCGAACCGTTTGTCAATAGGGCGATTCGCAAACCCGGTCTCTCTTTCTCAACCAGCCTCCTGACCTCCCTGACAATTGTTGAGAAATCCGGATGGATGGTCGGCTCCCCATTGCCGGAGAACGTCAGCCAGTCCGCTTCGATATCGGAGATTAGAAAATCCTCAACTGCAGAAATCACATCATCCGCAGCGGGATACTCCTCGCTCTCCGGCGATCCCGAAGTCTTCCCGTAGAAACAATAAACGCAGTTATAGTTGCAGAGCTTACGTTTGGTGCCGGAAAGATTTATACCCAGGGATTTCCCTAAACGCTTGGATGCGATGGGACCGTACGTTAGTCCGGGTTGAAGAAGAACCGGATAGCGTCGTACACCGTTAAATGAACCTCCCAGTCTGCTCAACTTCAATACCTCAACTGGTTATATTCGGCGGCGTAACAAGCAACTATTTCAGGTACTTAACCGGTATCTCCACAGTCCCTGTCGAATGCGTTAATTTGACAAAATACGTACCGGTCGATATATTGACGGGTGACCAACTGAATCTATTCTCTCCGGTGGATAGATTTCCCCGATAAATAACGCTTACCGGACGTCCGTCGATATCAAATACTTCAAGGGATATCTCGCCTGCCCTGTCAAGCTTAACTTCGAGATCAAGCGAACTGTTGAAAGGATTCGGATAACAGGACAGCAACTTGTAATCAACCGGTTTAACATGTTTGTTGTCAACCGCGCTCGGATCTTCACCCATTCCGGTTAGATACAGCCATGTAATACCGACCGGATAAGGTATATCGAGCGTATCCGCCAATTCAATAAGTGTCGTGGTAACAATCATCAGGGAATCTGAAATTTCGCCCTCTTCGTCAGGCGCAAAGTTAACTACCAAGTCGGTTTCCTCCTCACCCTCAAGTGTTATTACTGTATCGGAAAAACTGAAAGGAGAACTGACAACGGCAAGCAAACCGGCTGTAATCTCGCCTTCATTCGGATTGATCAGGGTTATTGTGATAGAACTGTCGCTGCCAATTTCAACCGTGCCGAAGTCAACTGAATCGGGCTCGGCAACCACCGTCTGCATATCGGGACCTTGGAGAGATGAATAACAACCCATATCCGCTCTTGAACCGTCAAAATCCGAAAGACCATTCGGATCGCCCGTGTCGATGCAGGGTGAGTCCTCTAACAGATAATAGTTATCGTTCTCTTCATCGATGAACAGCGGATCTTCTGAAATAGCGCCTTCTCCCTGACCTACATTACCATAGTTACCGCCTTCATTTTCCCAGACATCGTTGTAACCGGCGCTCACCCTTGCCGCTCCAAGACGTGAAGCGAAAATCGCGCCTCCACCACCACTTTCGTTGTGAACAACGATGTTGTTGGTGAATTCGACGAGAATCCCCAGTAAATTGAAGTAAAGTACAGCGCCGTCAGAGCCGCTCTCATTGCCCACAAACGTGTTGTTCATAACAATTGCACTTCCACCGGTGCCGACGTTTACCGCTCCGCCCTGTCCATCGGCGTTGTTGCGTAAAAACAGATTACGATAAAGCACAGGCGCACCGAGGCTGCTGGAGTATACCGCACCGCCGTTGTCAGCTTCATTTTCGGTTATGATATTCATTGCAATGACAGGTGTTGCAGTCTGCACACCCTGTCCGGCAACAACCACCGCGCCTCCACGGTCATTCTCACCTGATCCATTGGTCATTGTAAACCCGGCGATGATGCTGCCAAGCCCCTCCGCCGACGTAAAGCTCACACAGGGACCCTCGCCCCCACCGTCCAGGATCGTGAGCTGAGGACCACTTAGACCATACAAGAGAACAGAC
>CAYYHI010000059.1:12897-16997 GCA_964471745.1 uncultured bacterium
TTCCCACCGAAATCGAGGTTCTCACGATATTCACCCGGCATGACCAACACGATATCACCGCTGTCACTGGCAGCCTCGATACCCGCCTGGATTGTTTCATGCTGGGTGGGCACAACCAGAACATCGGCAGTTGCGGTGGAAAATAACCAGAGTATCGACAGACTCAGTATCAAGAAACGCATTACAAACCTCCGAATAAGCTACCTCGAGAGAACGACCGGATGGATTCCCTTCCGTTCACCGGTTTCAACATAGATTAAGTACTTTCCGCTGGATATACCTGCAGGATTCCAGATATAACAGTGCTCACCACGTTGTGTCAATCCATTATGTAAAACCGTTACTAAACGTCCTTCAAGATCACAAATAGACAATATCATACGATCAGCTTCTCTTAAATGGATGTTAATATTCAGCGAGCTGTTGAAGGGATTGGGGTAGATTCTGGCAAGTTCATACGACGTTGTGACAAGTTCATCTTCTCCCACACCCGCTGGTGCAAGGTAGTTACTGAATGTCGACCAGGCATCGCGTTCAAACTCACCATCACTGGCTCTGACAGTCCAGGTAAATGTACCGCCAGCATTCAGATCCAGCACTTCTCCCAGAACCATCGTAGTCAGTGTTGTATCAATCAGTTCATCCCAGGTAACCTCATCTCCATCATCCTCAGGGGTAATTGTCAGGCTGTATCGAACCGTATCCGTATCGCCGTCTATGTCATTTGACGCTTGCCATACAAACAGGCTGTCGTATTCAGTAGGATGTATCGTTTCACCGTCAGCGGGCAGCAGCAAATCAAACGGTGCAGGAGCATCCGGCATCGGTTGAACCGTCACCCGGAAAGTATCGGCAAGATCAGCAAAGTTGGTATCCTCGACAGCAGCGGTTAATATAACATCCGATATTCCATTCCAGTTCGCACGCGGTCGAAGGAAGAACTCACCGTTCCGCTCAATTCGAGGAACCAATCCCAAAACCGCCGGAAACTGGTATTCAACCGCTCCTCTAAACGAACTGATAAACACGGTGTCAAGGTCTGCGATCAGCGTTTCTTCATCATCCTCGTTCATTTCTACATCAGGAATCTGCGTTCCAATCCTGAATACATGCGAGACATCGGCAGACACGCGGAAATTCAATTCGCGGGGGTCCCAGGCGCTGGATACTGATGTTATGGTTGCTACATGATAACCAACCTCTTCACCATCGAGAGTAATCGTGATCTGCCGGCTGCCGTTGTGATTGAGTTCAAACTCAGTCGGATCAATTCCAAAGTGCCCGTTATTACAGGGAAGGTCTTCAACTACGAGTGTTGCGCCTCCCCAGCGATTCATAATTGTAAGATTAAATGAATACTCCTCACCCCAGAATATCCCGTCTTCGAATATCATATTCATATCAACAAGATTCCAGTCGCCCTCCCAGGCTTCGGGCCAGGTGACCTCGATGCGCGGATAAGCGACCGTATGACCAACCACGGGCACGGTGTATTCACGCCGGGTTGGATCGTTGGACGTAAAGTTCAGAAACGCATAAACATGATCCTCCTCGACATCACGACCGTCTATTATGACGACTACAATATTATCTTGACCTGGTTGAACCACGCCTTCATTGGGCGAGGCTGAAATCCAGTTCTCAACTTCGGCTTCAACTTCAAAACCCCATTCAAGATCCTCATCACCGCTGTTGCTTATCCTGAGTGTATCCTGGTAAACTTGCCAGTTGACTCTATGTTCGATATCTTTGGGACGTACTGAAAAGTCCGGAAATGCAAATAGATTGGACAGGGAGGCAGAAATTAGAATCGTAACCATTGCATAAAAAAGGACAGTTATGCACGGGCGACTATTATTCATTTGCTATCTCACCTTATAAAAATCGGAATTAACCTTGTTCAGAATCAGGTTTTAACATTCTAACTTACCGTTTAAATCCTAAGGCTCTGACCTTCGATAGCTAATTCGCATTTGGTATCGTAACCTCTTTGGGCTATATACTCCTTCGCCTCTTTCAGCAGGACTTCGCAGTCATCATCGTTCCTCTCAGGCGCATGGTGAGTAAGAACTATATACGGCACACCAGCCTGATGCGCCAGGTCAGCCACCTCAGCATACGTCGAATGACCCCAGGTGCGGTGTGACTCTATCTCCGATGGCAGGAACTGAGCATCATGTATAAGAACATCCACGCCCCGGCAGAACCTTTCAATCTCATCCGGACTGTTTCCACCTTCGTACTGAAGCCCAAGTTCATTGTCGGTGATAAATACTACCTTTTTATCATTATTCTCAAAGCAGAAGGCATAGCCGTTGCCGGGATGATTAAGATTCATTGTGCTTATTTTCATATCTTTAATTATCAGCGGATTGGGCATATGACTATGGAATTCAATATCCGCACGCAGGGCGTCATTATTAACCGGAAAGTACCTGTTGTCATTACGTTCGTATATATCTCGTCTAAGCACTTCCTGAGCCATATTGTTGCCGTAGACAGAGATTGAGTGTTCTGGGCTGTAAGCCGGGCTGAAAAAGGTGAAACCCGCCAGATGATCCCAGTGGGAATGTGTCAGGAGCAGAATAATCTGCTCAGGATTTTTCTGGTTGGTTAATGTGTTCCCAAGATTGCGAACACCAGTTCCGGCATCGACAATAAGACGTGCACCTTCATTGCTTATAACTTCCAAACAGGTTGTATTACCGCCAACCCTAATTGTGTCTGGTCCCGGAGCAGGGATCGACCCCCGTGTACCCCAGAAGGTTATTATCATTACCACCTCATCAAATTGCTGACAACCAAATTCTTTAAGCCTTTAATGTTAGTTAATTGATTCTATCAGTTAACATTTTCTTCAAGCCTAACTGAAGCTCCGATCTTAACGCCTAATACAGCGGCTGCAGAACCGCCATTCATCGAGATTTCAATATATCTGCCACTTCCTGACAGCCAGAAAAGTTTATTCGCTGGTTGTTCGGCATAATTCCGAGCGCTTTCGATATCATGCTGGTCGCGAATAGATATTCTGCCGGTCAAACCATTGAGTAAGTTTGTTATAACATTCCCAAAATGATCTATATAGATCACTTCCCCAACCCATCCACCTTCAACAAGCTGTGCTCTATTTGCCGGATACGTATCAATCAATTCACCCGGTTTTCCAATATCATTAAAATCACCTCGGCAGGCGAGCCTTCCGGCGACAGGCGTAAACAGATCGCGCCCGTGAAACGTGGCGGATCCTTCACCTGAACCAACGTCATTCCAGTCAATAACTCGAACCTCAGGCTTCTTATCCATAATGATCCGCGAAAACAACCCATTATCCGGTCCGACGAAATATCTGTCCATGCACCTTAAAATAACCGCTTGCCTTTCCGTTCCCACTCCCGGATCAACCACTGCGACGAATATTGTTCCAAACGGCAACCGTCCGGACATTCTTTCCAGTGTATAAGCTGCCGATTTTACGTCACCTGGGGCAATCCCGTGCGTGACATCGAACACCCGAGCCTGTGGGCAGATGGAAAAAAGAACAGCGTGTAATTCACAAACATAACTATCATTCAAGCCGAAATCTGTGATGAAAGCCACATAAGGTATATCACCTGACCAAATCATCGTCTAAACCGAATTCGAATTATCAACATCATTATCATCGTCATTCTCAACCTGACCGCGACTTACCCTCCCGATAAGAGATACGATAAGTATCCAGACAATGCCGACTGAAAGCGCGGAATCTGCCAAGTTGAAAGCAGGCCAGCGGGGTATAATGAAATCGGGCATATTGATACTGATGAAATCAACAACTTCACCTAATGTTAACCTGTCAATCAGGTTTCCGGTTGCACCGCCTATAATCAGAGCAAAAGGCAAACCCTGCCAAAGTGAAAGCAAAGATTTCCTGTATAGAAATATACCCAAACCGATGGCTGCAGTAAAGGCGATTATGGCTAAAAAAGCCGATGGTATTATTCTAACGCCGAAAGCCATCCCCGGATTCATAACCAAAACCAGCCAGATCAGATCGCTGTTAAACAACCGTATAACATCACCGCTCAAAATGAATTTTGTGACTACGAACTTACTGACCT
>CAYYHI010000060.1:0-10313 GCA_964471745.1 uncultured bacterium
GTCCTCCTACAAGGTGAATCTACTTTGTGTTCACTATAATCTGCACCCATTAGTAGTAAATAAGTTTAGAGCAATTAACCGGATTCCCCTTCCCCAAATTCCATGTTTCCTCTTCACAATGATCTGGGAGCTTTCTTGCAAAACTCAGATTATCGCATTATCTTGCATATTATCCAGTTACCGGTCACAGCACAGTAAATTCCATTCCGGTTGAAGTGAATCCTGTAAAATATACTGAATCGGAGTTAATCCAACCCATGCGTGCAAAACGTGTAAAGTTAAGCATCACCAGCGGATACATACAATTTCGGAATCTAATGATTATCGCTTTTCTGGTGGCTATTTTGCTGGTTTTGTTCCTATTGAAAGACTCCGGAATCAACCTCAATCCAAAGGCGTATCCTTACCGCTTCTACATCCGCTACGCCGGTGCTGTTAATCCTGCTCAAATCTTCAGCGCTCACGCTGCCTCATCGACAACACAGCAAATCATCTCTTTCCAGGACAATGATGGCATCTGCCGCTATACTGTAACAAATCTGCTTAACGGAATACAACGCACAGGAGAACTTGGCAATAGTCTATTCACCGAACCGCTTGGCTTCTCCGATATTGACAACGACAGCAGAGATGAACTGGTTTACTTAAAAAGAACTATGAATGATGTTGTAAGTGACGATCTCGCAGTCCAGGTAATAGCTCTTGACGATTGGGAAGAAACAATAGTAATCGATACTGTCATGTTAAAAGACAACCTCGGAAACAGTATTCGATACTCAGAACAGACACGGGAATCCCTAATAAGACTACTCATCAGATCAGATGAAGTTACATCCCTGACCGGCAGAGATTACTTCGCTCTTGTTATAACACCAGAATCTGTAAATGGTTCAAATAGCAGCTTGAGACTTTACCGCCGAGGCATACAACCTGCCCGAAAAGCTGAGATAAGACTTCCTGTTTCCGTCCTCACCGGAATAGACTGCCGTCTACCGGATCGAACAGACGCCATACTCATCGCTGGAATGCAAAACACATCAGATAATCAGGTTGGAAGAGGGTCGATCATCCTTACCGGTATAAAAGGCGATATTAAATGGAAACGGGATATTGGGATTGTCAATCGGAGGATAACAGCCTGGGCAAATGATAATCCCGAATCGCCAATTATCTCTTGCTATTGCAATGAACTCAGTCAGCAGGAAGAGAATCTTCAGACTTCCATCCTTAAAATCAACCGAGCTGATGGCGAGGTTGTTATGACAACCGAGTTTAACGGGAGATGGATTCCATTCGTCGGCGTTGCTGCTGGCGAGAGCGGTTACCTGGGAATGGTCATGCTGTCATCAGGCGTCGTCCGTGTTGTCAGGCAGGACGGCAGTTTTGACTCGCCAATTACGGTTCAGATGGATCCGGAGCAGGAACAGTGCCCTGTAATCCGACTCCCTGATGGTGGGTACGGCTTAATTACCAGTTATGATGAGAATAACGTTTTACTCAGCAGTTTCCAGGGTGACCTGCTTGCTGTAATGGACGGATTTGACCCCGGTAAACCGCTGAGGCTTGGCGCTGACGACGATTTCCAGGAGTTGCTCCCGGTCAGTGGCGGACGTGCATATTTCCTGCTTGAAGCCGGATTGAACTCACCTCTCTGGTGGATTGTCCGTTGGCGCGGACTGTTTATACTGTTGTTGTTGCCGCCGGTTGTCACGGGGTTGGGAACGCTGTTAATAAAGGCAGATCGACGGAAGAAATCTCATCTCAGCCTGTTAAAAGCCTATGATGAGATGGAAACGCACGTTCAGGAACGAACCAAAGATCTGGCGGATGTAAACAAGAAACTTGAATTGGAAGTCAAACAGCGGCAGCAGGCGGAGCTTGAACTGCGCTCCAGTCACGATAATCTCGCTGCCATCTTTAATGGTGTTTCGGACTGCATTGTCAGCCTCAATGAAAATGGCAGAATAATCAATGCTAATGCTGCTTTCTACCGAACATTCGACCTGGATGAGAACAATATCACCAGTGAATCGTTGGATGATCTTCTAACGGAAGGTTATGATCAGATACAGTTATTGGCTGGTAAAGCTCGCGCAGAAGGGGTGACGGTTCAGGCGAATCAACTGCAAATCAGGACTCGGACCGGTGAAGTAAGGATGGTGCGGGCAACGGCGGTGCGGCTTGGCGATGGAGGAAGCAGTCCGGCGGATATACTGCTTGTGATGCGGGACGTAACCCAGCTTTACACCTTGAAACGCGAGAAGATGGATGCCTACCGTTTTAAGAATATCATTGGTCAAAGTGAGAAGATGCTGCATGTGTTTCACCTGATGGAAGAGATCTCCCGAACCGACACAAGTGTGCTGTTAACCGGCGAAAGCGGCACCGGCAAGGAGTTGGTTGCCAAGGCATTGCACTACAATGGACTGCGCTCCGACGGTCCTTTACTGGCTGTGAACTGCGCCGCACTTTCGGAGAATATCCTGGAAAGCGAGTTGTTCGGTCATGTCAAGGGAGCGTTTACCGGGGCAGTCAAAGACCGGGCGGGGCTTTTCGAAACTGCCAGGGGGGGCACACTCTTCCTGGATGAGATCGGAGATGTCTCACTTGCCATGCAGGCGAAGCTCTTGAGGGTTCTGCAGGAGGATGAATTCTCCCGGGTCGGTGAGACAAAGGTGCGCAAGAGCGATGCCCGGATCATTGCCGCAACCAACCAGGATCTCGCCAAACTGATCGAGCAGGGGAAATTCCGGAATGATCTATACTACCGTCTGAACGTGTTTTCGATTCATCTTCCGCCGTTGCGGGAGCGAACCCAGGATATTCCACTTTTAGTGGATCATTTCATCGGTGAATTCAACACTGTCCTGGACAGGCATGTTGAAACTGTTTCGGACGAGGCTATGGAGCATATCATCGCTTATCCCTGGCATGGAAATCTTCGTGAACTGCGGAACATCATCAACGGTGCAATGATACTCTGTCACGGAGACACACTTGAACCGCGTCATTTCCACCCGGGCTTTTTCCAGAAAGGCGCAAGTATGCCCGATGTGCCCAAATCCAGTGTTTCGGAAAAGGTTCCAATATCCAAGACGGACAGCGAGACCGGTTCTAAAGAAAGTGAGCTGCTGAAAGCACTCGAGCAGAATCACTGGAATGTCACCAAAACCGCCCGTCAGCTCGGAGTATCAAGAACCTATGTTTACAAGAAATTAAAGGCTTTGAACGTACAGCCGCCAAGGTGAGCATAAATCGAGACAGCTATGAGAGTGATTCATTAGAAAGTCCACTTATTAACAGAACCTTACTTGATTTACCGCTTTATTATAGTTAGATTTAGAAAATCAACTGACCGCACTGCCCACCTGCACGCGTGCTGAATACTTTACAGGGAGTATGACCATGCGTATTACAACTCTTTTAACCATCAGCATCTGCGTCGCTCTGACAGCGGGTGCAATCCTTTTCGCCCAGGACGCTGAGAACGTCGAACTGGTCGGGAGGATATACAATCAATGGGATTGGGCTTTCGACGTTGAGATCCGGGACGACTTAGTATACGTAGCCACAAGCGTTTCCGGCCTGCAGATAGTCAATGTATCCGATCCGGAGCGCCCGGATGTGGTCGGTTACTGGGATGACAACTCTGCCTGGATCGGAGGGGTAGCTGTTGCGGGAGATTACGCTTATGCGCTGGATATTCAATTATCTTCTTTAGAACCTGAGGAAACAGGTCTTCGAGTTATCACTATTGCCGATCCGGCGGCGCCGGAACTCGTCGGCAGTCTGAGCTTTGAACTGCACACGAGGCTTGCCGACTTGGCAATAGCGAGAAACCATGCCTATGTGGCAGGCGAGCGCGACCTGCTTGTGATTGATATTTCAGATCCGACAGACCCGCATCAGGTTGCTTCATACGATCTACCAGGAAGAGCAGTGGATGTTGTTGTTTCGGAAAACTACGCCTATTTGGCAACTTCTCACGGACTTGTGGTGCTTGACATTACCGAACCGACTGATCCGAACTCGGTTGGGATCTGTGAGATGCCCGGGGTCTCTAATGGAATAGACGTAAACGGCACTTACGCCTACATTGCAGCTGGCAGTAGAGGTTGCCGTGTGATTGATATCTCCAATCCAGAGAATCCCCACGAGGCCGGGGCTTGCGAAGCACTGGGGATTACATTCGGCATCGCCACAGAGGGAGATTATACCTATGTTGCCTCAAGCTTACGCGGATTGAACGTGATCGATATCTACGACCCGACCGAACCGGTGGAGGTCGGACGCAGCGATACTCCGGGAGAAGCCATGAATGTGTCCGTTTCGGGAAGCTATGCCTATGTCGCGGATATGTATTGTGGTCTGCGCGTGGTTGACGTTTCCGAACCGGCTGAACCTGATGAAGTTGGATTTTGTGGCATTGAGGGGATGGCTTACGATATTGCCGTAGCCGGAGCCTGTGCCTACCTCGCCGATGGTGAAAAAGGGCTATGCGTGGTCGATGTTTCCAATCCGGCGACACCCGGCGAGCTCGGATCCTACGATACACCAGGGCAGGCCGAGGGGATAGCAGTGGTAGGAGACTACGCCTATATCTCGGATGGGGACTGGGGTTTACGTGTGATTGATATTTCTGAACCGACAGCGCCTGATGAGGTTGGATTCTTTCGTACACGGGGCTGGGCTTACGATATAACGGTAGCAGGCAACTTCGCATACGTCGCTGATGGAATGATGGGCTTGCGGGTGATCAATATCACTAACCCGGGAAACCCCCGGGAGGCAGGATATTTTGAGACGCCGGAAAATAACTATACAGTAGCTGTAACGGGGGAATATGCATACCTGGGAGTTCGCCATGGTTTTCACGTAGTCGACGTTATTGATCCTGGTGCCCCGGATGAGATCGGTTTTTACGAGACCACCGAGGTTGTCAAAGACATTGCTATCGGGGGAGATTACCTCTATGTAACTGGTAGAGAGAGTTTGCGAGTGTATGACATTCGTAATCTACGAGCCCCGCGCTACGTTGGAAGTTTCGACACACTCCACAGCCCTTCTGGTGTGGCAATCTCGGGTAACCGTGCTTACGTCGCAGATGGATACTGGGGGATCCGAGTATTCGATATATCTGAGCCAGGGAGTCCTCACGAGGTCGGCTTTTACGATACCCCGGGATCTGCAACGGGTGTCGCTATCTCTGGGGATTACATCTATGTCGCGGACGGCACAAACATGGGCATTTACCGCTTTACCGATCCGGCTAAAGCGGATGATTATTTCATCCTTCATCCTTCATTCTTCATCCTTTATCCCGCCTACCCCAATCCCTTCAACTCCACCACCACCATCAGCTACGGGCTGCCGGTTGCTTCATATGCTTCAATCCAACTCTTTGATCTATCCGGACGCAGAGTGACTACAATGACGGAGGGTCGCAAACAACCCGGCATCCACACAACCACGCTGAACGCAACCAACCTGCCATCGGGTTTGTATTTCATGAGGTTGGAGGCATCCGGGGAAGTGTTCACTCAGAAGATTATATTAATCAGATAACACGAAAGAATGATGCGGCACAGGATTGTACCACCTACCGGATTGAAATTAGTATTTTTGAGGTAACCCCCCCTTAGTCCCCCCCTACAAATAGTAGGGGGGGAAGCCCGAATCACCCTTTCGTAAAGGGACTGTTTATTCCCACGTAATCAATAGCGGCGTAAACGGGTGCACCAGGTCAGGATGGTCGGGTCGAACGCGTACGGCATAACCCTGGCGACCGCCCGTGCGACAGGGGATTGATCCCTCAAATATCGCCATGTTGTTACTATCGTTCTTATATGACAACCGCATGATTTGACCGTCCATGATTTCACCATCTGGGTTGAGAGCGCCATACATCACCTCCACCGCCACATCTTCAGGTCGCAAATCCTTAAGCCTGACCTTAACCCTGACCGGCAATTCCTCACCGGCTTTAATTTCGTTTTCCGCTGTTGCATCTTCGGATTGGATGTTCACCTGCTGCCAGCGCTGGGATACCAAACCACGCCAATTCGCCAGACTGCGCGCTTTCTCTGCTTTATTTGCGGATAGCGAAGCGCAGGCGCTATGAGCCCGTGTATAATAGCGGTCGAAGTATTCCATTACCATTCTGTTGGTATTGAAGTACTGCCCCAGATTGTTCATGGATCGTTTCATCATCGCAATCCAGCGGCGGGGGATTTCCGCGCGGTCAAGATCGAAATAGGTGGGTATAATCTCATTTTCCATGATGTTGAATAAAGCTTCCGATTCGATTCGATCCAGTTCACTTGGGTTCCCGTTCGTTTCTCCCGAGCCGATTGCCCATCCCACGGACGGATCGTAAGCCTCAGCCCACCAGCCATCGAGCGTGCTGACGTTGATTGCGCCGTTGGCAGCAGCCTTCATTCCGCTGGTTCCAGATGCCTCATGCGGTCGCCGGGGAGTCGACAACCAGACATCCACTCCCTGAACCATGTATCGTGCGACGTTGATATCGTAATCCTCGATGAACACCAACCGCATGTGTATCGCTGGATCGGTTACAAAGTGTACCAACCGGCGGATATATTCCTTGCCTTCATTATCGAGTGGATGTGCTTTACCGGCAAAGATAAACTGTACCGGTCTTTCTTGATCTGTGAGGATGCGCCGGAGACGATCCTGGTCGGTTAGAATGAGATTAGCCCTTTTATAAGTGGCAAAACGACGCGCAAAGCCTATCGTCAGAGCTTCAGAATTCAACACCTCTTCCGCCGCCTTGATCTCCGCCACACCCGCACCCCGGCGCTGCATCTGCAGCTTCAGCCGTTTGCGAGCGAAGAAGATCAGTCGTTCCTTACGGATCTGGTGAATACGCCACAGCTCCAAGTCTGGAATGCGATCCACCCGTTCCCACAACTTATGATTGTGCGGTTCGTCGACGAATTGCGGACCGATATAACGTTTCATCATCTCGTCCAGGTCGTGGCTGATCCAGGAACGGGCGTGAATGCCGTTGGTGATGTGACCGATCGGAACCTCATATTCCGGTAGTGTGTCCCAAAGACTCTTCCACATTCTTCGAGATACTTCACCATGAAGTCTGCTGACTCCGTTGCAATGAGCTGCCATGTTCAATGCCAGAACAGTCAGGGAGAATTTACTATCGTTGCCGGGTTGCTTGCCCAAAGCCAGGAACTGCTCCCACGATATACCCAACTGTTTAGCACACGCAGCGAAGTAGCGTTCCACCCGTTCGAGAGTGAATTCCTCATTGCCCGCTGGAACCGGTGTATGCGTGGTAAATACGGTCGATGCCCAGACAATCTCGCGCGCTTCCGCAAACGACAGCCCGTCCTTCTGCATCAGACTGCGTACACGTTCAAGTGCCAGGAAAGCGGAATGACCCTCGTTCATGTGGTAGACAGTTGGCTTTATATCCAAAGCTTCCAGCGCCTTAACGCCGCCTATTCCCAACAGGATCTCTTGGCGGATGCGATTTTCACGGTCACCGCCGTAAAGCTGAGCCGTTACCTCTCGCAGGTGCGGTGGATTTTCAGGGATGTAAGTGTCAAGCAGATACAAAGGGATTCTGCCGACGACGACCTTCCAAATATGAGCAGAGAGCGACTCACCCGCCAGATCGACGGTTATGGTTACCGGTTGACCATCCTTGGTCCTCTCAAGTGTTACCGGCATGTTATACCAGTCGTTAAAATTGTAACGCTCCATCTGCCAGCCGTCGGAGTTCAAGTACTGCTCGAAGTAGCCTCTCTGATAGAGAAGTCCGATGCCGACCAACGGCACTCCCAGGTCGCTGGATGATTTCATATGGTCGCCCGACAGGATTCCCAAACCACCCGAATAGATCGCCAGCCCGACATCGATGCCGAACTCCATTGAGAAATAAGCGACTTTCATGTCAGCGACATCTGTGTGCTCTTCCTGGAACCAGGTTCTTGCCTGAAGGTAGTTACGCAGATCTGATTGTACCCGGCTTAGATTGGCGGTGAAACTTTCATCCTCGGCGGCATCTTCCAGGACATCCTGCGGGAACTGCCCCAGGGACATCACCAGGTTCTGACGGCATGTCTCCCATGTCTCAGCATCGAGGCGAATAAACAGTTGAGCCACCTGCCAGTTCCAAGAAGACCACAGATTCATGGCGATCTCTCTTAAAGCCTGGATAGATTCCGGCAGGCTCGGTACGACGTTATAGGATTTGACTTTCATATTGTTATGTCTTCTTTGGTAAAAAAATCTTCTATACTCACATTCAACAGTAAGGTAACTCTCAATCAGGTCGCGTTGCAAGTGGCTAATGGAGAGTCGGTCGATTTTATGCAACAGGATTAACATATAGTGAAGAACCCCAAAATATGGTCTTCCTTTATAAATTATGATGCTAAAGTTGATAAATTCTGTTGCAAGTCGGGATATTTAAGTATTATAATGTAAGACTTAAGTTAAATTAGTTCCTATTGAAGAAGTCCGAATTGTCCGCTGGTAGACGCCCTCGTCTGCCAGATAAGTACTTGATATGCATTGATTTTACTGGCAGACGAGGGCGTCTGCCAGCGGGTTGGTGACGATTTCAATGAGTTTTTTAACAGATACTAATTAGTTCCTGTTGAGAAGACAATAATACTGTCATTCAGGGCAGAATCATAACAACATTGAATACAAAGAAACAGAATAATACACATAAACGTGTAGTCATAGAAAGCGTTACTCCCGAGATCGATGGAGGCAGGTTTCCAGCCAGGCGCGTATGTGGCGACAAGCTTGTTGTCGAAGCTGATATATACGCGGATGGTCATGACGAACTGTCGGCGATGCTTCTATGGAAGAAGGAAAGCGCGAGAAAGTGGCATGCAGTGCCGATGAACGCCCTGGTGAATGACCATTGGTGCGGAGAATTTCCACTGGACAAAATCGGTCGTTATCGATATACACTGATGGCTTGGGTCGATCCGTTCAAGACCTGGGTCAGGGATTTAAAGAAACGTCTTGACGCCGGACAGGATGTTTCAGTCGATCTGTTGATCGGCGCCAACATGGTCACTGCTGCCGCTGAAAAGACTGAAGGTCAGAATGCCGATATGCTGCGTAAGTGGGCGAATGTATTGGAATCTGAAGGCAGGGAGAAGCTTCGTATCACCGCAGCATTCAGCAAACAACTGGCGCGGCTTATGCATCAGTGCTACGTCCGCGACCGCGCAATTGTCTATGGCAAAGAACTCAGCGTCATCGTAGACCCGCCGCGAGCGCGCTTCTCCGCCTGGTATGAGATGTTTCCCCGCTCATGCTCACCTGAACCCGGATGGCACGGCACTTTTCGGGATGTCGAGATGCGCCTGCCGTATATCGCGGAGATGGGCTTCGATGTCCTCTATCTGCCGCCCATTCATCCGATTGGCAAGTCATTACGCAAAGGTCGCAACAACACAACCGATCTGGAGCCCGGTGAACCGGGCAGCCCGTGGGGCATCGGCAGCGAGGAAGGCGGACATAAAGCCATCCATCCCGATTTGGGTACGTTCGGCGATTTTCGTAATATGGTGGCTAAAGCCAGCGAATACGGCATCGAAGTAGCCCTCGATATCGCCTTCCATACCTCGCCTGATCATCCCTATGTCAGCACTCATCCGGAATGGTTCCGCAAGCGCCCGGACGGGTCTGTTCAGTATGCTGAAAATCCGCCGAAGAAATACCAGGACATCTACCCGTTCGACTTTGATTCACCCAGCTGGGAAAACCTCTGGAAGGAACTTAAGGGTATCTTCGAGTTCTGGATTGAACAGGGCGTAACCATCTTCCGGGTGGATAATCCGCATACCAAACCATACCGCTTCTGGGAATGGTGTATCGGGGATATCAAGCGGAAGCATCCCGAAGTGATCTTCCTCTCGGAGGCGTTCACACGACCCAAGATCATGTATCGTCTGGCAAAGGTTGGCTTCAGTCAGTCGTATACTTATTTCCCATGGCGTGTGACGAAGTGGGAGCTCACCCAGTATGCCCAAGAGCTTAATCAGGCGCCGCTGCGGGACTTCTTCCGACCCAATCATTGGACAAACACGCCGGACATCCTGATCGAGTTTCTGCAAAAGGGCGGTCGACCGGCGTTCATGATCCGGTTTATCCTCGCCGCAACCCTCGCAGCCAACTACGGGATCTACGGACCGACGTTCGAAACATGCGAGAACCGACCGCTGAAGGAGGGCAGTGAGGAGTATATGGATTCGGAGAAGTACCAGATCAGGCATTGGAACCTGGATCACCCCGACAGTATCAAGGAT
>CAYYHI010000060.1:10323-16971 GCA_964471745.1 uncultured bacterium
TCTGATAGCAGTTGTAAACCGGATCAGACATGATAATCCGGCAATGCAGGACAACCGTTATCTGAGGTTTCATCACATTGACAACGAACAGCTTATATGCTACAGCAAGGCGACCGAAGGTGGGGATAATGTCGTTTTAACCATCGTTAATCTCGATCCGCGTCGTACACAATCGGGCTTGACAAAGCTTCGGATGGACGAGCTCGGTCTGGACGTGCAGGACGAGTTCGAAGTACACGATCTTCTCACTGACGCCCGCTATCCCTGGAAAGGTGAGAGGAACTACATCGAGCTCAACCCACTCAAGCTGCCGGCGCATATCTTCCGTATCGAACGCCTAAAAGCAATCAAGGGAAAGAACACCAGATACAAGGACAGTCAGCAGTGAAACGAACACCGGAACCTCACACCTTGGGAGAAGATCCTCTCTGGTATAAGGATGCCATCATCTATGAACTGCACGTGCGCGCATTCTACGACGAAGACGGCGACGGCATAGGGGACTTCAAGGGACTGTCGAAGAAGCTGGATTACCTGCAGCAGATCGGGATTAATGCCATCTGGTTGCTGCCGTTCTATCCGTCACCGCTTCGCGATGATGGTTATGACATATCCGATTACTATAAGGTTCATCCTTACTATGGGAATATCAAGGATTTTAAAAACCTGCTGAATGAAGCTCACAGCCGGGGGATACGGGTTATCACCGAGCTCGTTATCAATCATACGTCGGATCAGCATCCGTGGTTCCAGCGGGCAAGACGTGCCAAACCGGACAGCAGTTATCGGAATTTTTATGTCTGGAGTGAGAAGCCGGACAAGTATAGGGAGACGCGGATTATCTTCAAGGATTTCGAACAATCCAATTGGACCTACGATCCGGTTGCAAAGGAGTACTACTGGCATAGGTTTTACTCGCATCAACCGGACTTGAACTTCGACAATCCGGCTACGAAAAAAGCCGTATCCAATGTGATGGATTACTGGTTCAGCATGGGCGTCGACGGCATGCGCCTCGATGCAGTGCCGTATCTCTATGAGCGGGAGGGAACGGACTGCGAGAATCTTCCCGAAACCCACGAGTTTCTGAAGGAACTGCGGCAACATCTGGACAAGAATTACAAGAACCGAATACTGTTGGCTGAAGCCAACCAGTGGCCTGAAGATGCGGCAAAGTATTTCGGTACGGGTGATGAATGCCACATGAACTTCAACTTCCCCCTCATGCCGCGCCTGTTCATGGCTATTCACATGGAAGACCGTTATTCGGTGATCGACATCCTGAAACAAACGCCGCAGATTCCGGACAACGCCCAGTGGGCGCTGTTCCTGCGCAACCATGATGAGCTTACGCTTGAAATGGTCACTGACGAAGAGCGGGACTATATGTACCGGGTCTATGCAATGGAACAGCGGGCGCGCATCAATCTGGGCATCAGACGCCGTCTGGCGCCGCTGCTCAACAACAACCGCAGGCGTATAGAGTTGATGTATGCCCTGTTGTTTTCACTCCCGGGTACACCGGTGCTGTACTACGGCGACGAGCTCGGCATGGGCGATAACATCTACCTGGGCGACCGCAACGGCGTTCGCACCCCCATGCAGTGGAGCTCCGACCGTAACGCCGGATTCTCGCGCGCCAATCCGCAAAGTCTTTACCTTCCGATCATCATTGACCCGGAATATCACTATGAAACGGTAAATGTTGAGTCACATATCGCAAATTCTCAATCGCTTCTCTGGTGGGTAAAACGAATCATCGCGCTGCGCAAACGTTTCCAGGCTTTCGGACGTGGAAGTATTGAGTTTCTACATCCGGAAAATCGAAAACTGCTCGTTTTCCTTCGTAAATATGATAATGAATTGATGCTGGTCGTCGCCAATCTTTCACGCTTCGCCCAGTATGCACAATTGGATCTTTCAGATTTTCAGGGGATGACACCGCGAGAGTTGTTCGGACGCACAAGGTTTCCTGCCATAACAGAGCAACCTTACATGCTCTCCCTGGGACCCCACTCTTTTTACTGGTTTGCGTTAGAGCCGCCTCTGCCGACTGAAATCAGAACTGACCGAACCTTCCCTGAATTGAGAGTAAAGGACACCTGGCATGAGCTTCTGAATGGAAAGGACTGGGACAGCTTGACTGAAGTGCTTCAACCCTATATTAAGGGGTGTCGGTGGTTTGGAGGTAAAGCATGGGAAATAAGCGAACTATCAATATTTGATAATATATCTATAACTTATAACAATCAAAAAGCATATTTAATGCTCATTCGCATCACTTACAGCGACGCTGAACCGGAGATATACCTCGTTCCTCTCGGTTTTGTGTCGGGAGATCGAGCAGATGAGATCTCAGGGGAGATGCCTCAATCAATAATTGCCCGCGTTATCACTAATAATAAACAAAATTATAAGGAAGGATTCCTGTTTGATCCAACTTATGATCAGGTATTTGCCGCTGCACTTCTGAAGACAACGGAACGTCGTCGGCAATTCAAGGGACTGCATGGTTCTGCCGTCGGGCTCAAGACGAAGTCCTTTCGGAAGTTATGGCGGATAAATGATGATCCTTTACTGTCGCGAATCAACTGGGCAGAGCAGTCAAATACATCCCTGATCTATGACGAACGCCTTATTTTTAAGCTATATAGAAGATTGGAAGAGGGCATTAACCCGGACCTTGAACTCAGCAGATTCCTGTCGGAGAAAGCCGGATTTGACCACATCCCGCTGGTTGCCGGTCATATCGAATATCAGAGGAACAGACGTTCGTCGATTACCCTGGGAATGTTACAGGGCTATGTCCGGAACGGAGTAGATGCGTGGAACTTTACCCTTGACGAGTTGGACCGCTTCCTTGATAGAGCTGAAACGAGCTCCTCAACTGAACCCAGGATACCAATCAAGAAGGGCAGCTTGTTGGAACTTACTGAGGTGGAACTCCCGATTCAGGTTGGTGATATGATCGGTCCATACACGCAGTCGGTGCAGCTCCTGGGGCAGCGAACGGCAGAAATGCACATCGCGCTTGCTTCCGATGAAAACGATCCGACGCTCAGTCCCGAACTTTTCACACCATTTTACCGCCGCGCACTATATCAGTCGATGCGCAATTTGACGGGGAAGGTGTTTGAAATCCTGCGGAAGGAACTACATAGGTTGCCTGGCCAGATTCGCGGGAATGCGCGAGAAGTACTCGGAAAAGAAAAAGAGATAATCAAATTGTTCCATGCGATAATTGACCAGAAAATATCCACCTTTCGCATCCGCACCCATGGCGATTATCACTTGGGGCAGGTGCTGTATACAGGACGGGATTTTGTGATTATTGACTTTGAGGGCGAGGTTACAAGATCGCTTGAGGAGCGACGGCTGAAACGCAGCCCGATCCGTGATGTCGCATGTATGGTGCGCTCCTTTCATTATGCTGCCAATACCGCTTTGAACAACAGGTTGGAACGTAATGTCATTAGTGAGGAAGAGGCGTTCAAGCTTGATGAGGCGGTTGGTTTGTGGTACCGATGGGTTGCCGCACAATACGTTAAATCTTATCTGGAAACAGCCAAGGTCTCGTTATTTCTGAATGCGATGCCCCGCGACCAGATAGAGACGCTGCTGACAGTTTACCGACTGGAGAAGGCAATCTACGAACTCGGTTACGAGCTTAACAACCGTCCCGGATGGGTAAAAATACCTTTGACCGGAATACTATATGTTCTGGGAGAAGTCAAGACATGATTGATACGGACAGTAATTATTCCCTTTACGAACTGGCTGGGATCTACGGCGTTCAGACATCCTATACCGACTTGAACGGAAACATGCATAAGGCGAGCCGCGAAGCTTTAATCGAGGTTCTGCAAGCCCTCGGTGCGTCGATTGAGCGTGACAACGGCGCAAAGGAAGCAGTCCGTCAGTACGAACATCAGAGCTGGGAACGATGCATAGCCCCGGTGCTGGTCGCATTAGACGGCAGCCCAGTCGAAATCCGGCTGCGCATGCCGGAAAATTCAGTGCGGGACGGAGCAGAGTGCCGTATCAGAATCTGCGAAGTTGACAGTGACAAGGTCCGTCAGTTTCGGTTTCATGTAGATCAGGCGCCGACTTGTGGCAGAGAAAAAGTCGATGGTGTTGCATACATAGTAAAACGCCTTGTTCTCAGGAGCGGACTGGCATACGGCTATTATGATCTCACCGTCGAGTTCGGGGTAAGAGAACACGCTGAGAGCCTGGTCATATCGGCGCCTTCTGAAGTTGCATCCTTCAGCGAATCCAGCAGAACCTGGGGCGTGTTTCTACCATTGTATTCGCTTCACAGTTCGCGTAGCTGGGGAATCGGTGATTTCACTGACTTGGCAAACCTGGTCGAGTGGACTGGGGCTCAAGGCGGTGGGGTGGTGGGCGTCCTCCCGATACTGTCAGCTTTCCTGTCGGATGATCCGGTCCCGGGTGAACCGTACGATTTCAGCCCCTACACACCTGTCAGTCGTCTGTTCTGGAATGAGATCTTTATCGATGTGGAAGCCGTTCCTGATTTGGCGGACTGTCCATCCGCTCGCAAACTCCTGGAATCGCAGGAATTTCGATCTGAAATAATCAGACTTCGGGAATCTGAATTTGTCGATTATAAAGGCGTGTACTCATTGAAACGCCGGGTACTCCTTGAATTGAGCCGTTGTGTATCAGGTGGGAATTCAGGGCGCAGTTCTGGATTCCGTCGTTTCGTCGAGGATCGACCCGACGTGTTGGATTACGCCCGCTTTCGTGCGGTGTGCGAACGGGAGAGGAAACCGTGGCAGAAGTGGCGTAAACGTCTTCGCGAGGGAACAATACATGAAGGCGACTACGATGCGGAAATCGCTGATTATCACTTGTATGTGCAGATGGTTGCCGAGGAGCAGCTTGCACCATTGAAGACCAGATCCGATGCAGCGGGCGCGGGACTCTACATCGACATGCCGTTGGGAGTGCATCCTTCGGGTTATGATGTATACCGCGAGCGGGATTGCTTTGTATCGGATGCTTCCGTGGGTGCGCCACCCGATTCGTTGGCAGTAAATGGTCAGGATTGGGGTTTTCCACCGCTGAACCCGCTTCAACTAAGGCGGCAGCGCTACCGGTACTTCATCGCCGCTCTGCGACACCATTTGAAATATGCACGCGTTCTGCGGCTGGATCACGTGATGGCGCTGCATCGGTTGTTCTTTGTGCCGCACGGGAAGGACGCTGAAAACGGAGTCTACGTTAACTATCCGGCCGACGAGCTGTATGCCATCATCTGTCTTGAAGCCTGGCGCTCCGGCAGCATCATCGTGGGTGAAGATCTGGGTACCGTTCCCGACACTGTTCGGATGGAGATGAACCGGCATTCCCTGTATCGTATGTATGTCGTCCCGTTCGAAATAGGTTCGAATTCAACCGAAGAGCTCGCGCCCATACCTGAGATGAGCCTGGCGAGCTTGAACACACACGACATGCCGTCTTTTGCCGGCTTCCAAACCGGGCAGGATATACAGGATCGTTGGGAGCTTGGCATCTACAGCGCGAGTGAAGCCGATGAAGAGCATCGTAAACGCACCGTACAGATTGATATGCTGACGAACCAACTGCGCATGCAGGGGCTGTTAAAGGAAGATAATTCGCCTAATGAACTGCTCTCTGCAAGCCTTCGGCATTTGGCAAAAAGTCAGGCGCGTATGCTGCTGGTAAACCTGGAGGATCTCTGGATGGAAACTGAACCGCAGAACGTTCCGGGAACATCCGATGAACGACCGAACTGGCGCCGAAAGGCACGCTTTGCCCTGGAAGATTTTCGAGAGAATCCTGAGGTGATAAGCCTAATCGGCGAGATTAATCGGCTGAGAAAGGCATCCGAAGCTAAAGAATCCATTACTGATGCGCCAGTTACTGTCAAAGGTCATGATTTGGGTACAGTATCCCTTCTTTCAGATAACGACCTCTTCCTCTTCAACGAGGGATCGCACTTTAAGCTCTACAACCACCTCGGTTCGCACGCTATGACGATCGATGGAGTGAAGGGAACTTATTTTGCGGTCTGGGCGCCGGATGCGGAGCAGGTTGGCATTGCCGGCAATTTTAACAATTGGAGCCCTTCCCCTAAAACACCGAAAAAACGTAAGGGAGTAAAAAGTAAAAAGGGGAGCTGTTTCCTTTCACCACGTTCAACCTCAGGCATCTGGGAGGGTTTCGTTCCCGGTGTTTCAGAAGGTGACATCTACAAGTATTATATCACCTCCCGTTATAACAATTATCATGTTGAAAAGGCGGATCCCTTTGCCTTCAAGCATGAATCGGCTCCCCGGACTGCATCGATAGTATGCGATCTCGGATATAGTTGGGAGGACCGGCAGTGGATGGAAACGAGGAAATATAAGAACAAGCTGAGTTCCCCAATCTCAATCTACGAGGTTCATCTCGGATCGTGGAGACGGATGTCGGAGGAAGGCAACCGCTCGTTAACCTACCGGGAAATTGCTCCGCTGCTGGTTGATTACGTAAGCAAGCTTGGTTTCACGCATGTCGAATTCCTGCCGATTATGGAACATCCGTTTTACGGCTCGTGGGGTTACCAGACAACCGGCTACTTTGCCCCGACCAGCCGTTACGGGACGCCGCAGGATTTCA
>CAYYHI010000061.1:0-16705 GCA_964471745.1 uncultured bacterium
CCCTGGTTCCCCTCGAATGGGGTGAGTTCAGGATCGCCAGCCGTCACCCGGTCGCCAAGATGGATTTTAAGTTGTACACTATTAGGCAGGAAGATATCAACTCGCGAACCGAAACGGATCATCCCCACTCTCTGACCGGTAAAAAGTCTGTCTCCCGGTTTCGGATGGAAGATAATTCGCCTGGCAATAAAACCGGCTATCTGTCTGAATGCCAGGATGCCGCGTGAGGTGTTCATGATTACTTCAACCTGCTCGTTTTCATAAGCCGCCTGTGGCTTGAAGGCGGATTTGAAACGACCGCTGCGATGTTCTGCACTTTCAACTGTCCCGCTGAACGGCGCACGGTTAACGTGAACGTTGAGCGGGGACATGAAGATAGATATCCGTTGTCCTGGTGGTGACAGAGGGTCGTCGAGCGCTTCGCCGATTGAGATGATTTTACCATCAGCCGGGGATACGATGATCCCGTCGTTTTGCGGGGCTGTCCTCTGAGGATCACGGAAGAAATATACTACCGCAAGAAACCAGACAGAGACGGCAGCCGGCAACCATAGCGCTTTACCTGCGCCGGATAACAGCGAAAATACAACGGCAACAACCACCAGAACCGCACTGATGATTATAATCCGTCTGCCTTCAGGCGCCAATGAAACCTTGTGCCCGGACATCAGATGTTGCTGATCCGTTCCAGTATCTCTCGATAAGCCTCTTCAGCTCCGCCCATATCGAAGCGAAACCGGTCCTTATCCAGTTTCTTGTGGGTTTTACGATCCCAGAAACGGCAGGTATCGGGAGAAATTTCGTCCGCCAAAATCAGTTCATCGTTATCATCGCGACCGAATTCGAGCTTAAAGTCCACCAGTAAAATTCCCCGATGTTCCATGAATGATTTCAGAATCGCGTTGATCTTGGCAGTTGTGCGATATATCTGGCGTATCTCCTCCGGACGAGCGGCTTGCAAAGCATATGCATGATATTCGTTGATGAGTGGATCGCCCAATTCATCGTCCTTGAGGTATAACTCGAAGATCGGGTATTCAAGTGTATTGCCTTCCTGCAAACCCAGCCTCTTGACCAGCGATCCGGTGACAATGTTCCGTATGACTGCTTCGACAGGAATGATCTCAACCTTCTTAATCAGCATCTCGTTGGGCGACATATTTTTAATGTAATGTGTCGGAACGTGGTAGCTCTGCAGATGTTCAAAAAAGATCGACGAGATGGTACAGTTGATTTCACCCTTTCCTTTAATCGTTCCCTTCTTGGCGCCGTTGAAAGCGGATGCATCGTCTTTGAATTCCTGGATCAACAGGGCTTCGTCCTCAGTCGCGTACAGCTTCTTGGCTTTACCTTCACGAATAAGATTCTTTTTCTCCAATGACTTGAACCTCTTCTATTTGATGTTGACTCAATCAATACTGATAAAGTATTAACCTAATAATATAATACAATCAAATGTGTTTTGTCCACCTTGTTGGCGGTATTGGAGTAATATACCCCAATCCAGCAATACTATTATATATTATGACGAATAGTTGGATTAATCGTGGCGTCAGGTGGGGACACCTGACGCTTAAACATCACTCTACCGCCACGTGAGGACACGTGGCAGCAAGCTTAATCAAGTATCCTCCTTCGGCGCAAATACTTTCGTTAAAACGTTCATAATCTTATCTTCGATTAAGTCGCTGGTTATCTCATCCACCCAGAACTCAGCGATAGTGCCGCTCTCTCTACTGTCAGTCGACAGGCAGACGATGTCGTGGTAGAGCCTTATCTTTTTGCGTGCGGTTGCGGTCAGGGATATCCGGGAGGTGTTGTCGCTTTCAATGCCGGACGGGATGATGCTCATCGTTATCTTTTCCTCCTGTGCCTGTCCCTCCCGGTCGAACAGGCTCTCGTCCTCGGAAATCCGGTATCCATGCCCTCTTTCCCGGAGCATTATACCGATATTCTTCATCACCGGTCGAATAACCTCATTACGCATTTTTTCAAAGTCCAGCCAGAATTTTTCCGCTTCGTCTTTCTCGCGTTCCTGTTGCAGTCGGTCTTCCTCGAGCTTCCTGTCATATTTGTCCATCAGGACATTGAACTGCGCTTTATTATCTTGTTTCATAGTTAATTCCATTATTTTGATTTGGCACCTTCAATCTTTCTGACCGGTGTCCGCAGAACCCTGATGTCATCAATCCAGACGGTACCTCTGCCCGCAACAACCAGGTTAAGCTTGATGTTATCCGGTTTTTCGTCTTTTCTTAGATAGAAATAAGTGGCTTCTGTGATCCAGTCTGTTGTACCGGAGACCGGCGATTGGAGATCGCGCGAGAAAAACTCGCCTCGACCGGGGAAACTGCACCACATCTCCAGGTAGATCCTGCCCTGCAAATCTTGCGTCTTTATTTTCGCTTGGTAGGTCAGATGTGCATTTTCCACATCCATCTTGCCGGTTTCGTATAGTCGAAAGGTAGTACTGTCGACAGTAAAGATCCTTAAGGAGCCCTTTCCATCGCTCGAAATCGTCTGGTCAAACGACATCCCAGGTTGAAAGATAAGATTGTCCATGTTGTTAATGGGAAACCTGATAAGTTCCTTGGTGTCGTCGGATTTGGGCGTGCAGCCCAGATTGATCAGGACTGCCAACGTTGAAATGAACAGTGCTGGTATGAGATGGTTTGGACTCATAAACCGCGATGAACTGCTTTTAATCATTAATAATTTGCTCGTTTTTGGGGGAGGGACGACTTTAGTCGTCGTAACTCAAATTTGATGCAATATACGGACGACTGAAGTCGTCGCTCCCCAGTTGTTTAATGCAAGAAATAAACAGCACTTAGTAATATATTACTCACAACAGCCCGACCCGCTTCAATGGAATATCCGTGCGTTTCAGGATTGCTTCTTCATCGAAGATCTCATCCAATTTGTCACCCACTGCCTTGACGATTATCGGATCTTTCTTCACACGCTCGCCTATGGAGGCACCGCCTTCCCGCGCAGCGAGGGCGTGCTTCTGAACGCGTCTATAGACGTCTTCGTCTTCGATACCGGCGTGTTTGAGTGCTGTCAACAGTGCTCCGGACATCATCAGACCCCGGTCATCGGCGACGTGTTGACGCATCCGTTCGATATCAACAGTCCAGTTTTCAATCATCCAGGTGACCCGTTCGAGCATGTAATAAACCAGCGAAGTAGCATCGGGCAGGATGATCCGCTCCACGGATGAGTGACTGATATCTCTTTCGTGCCAGAGCGGCATATTTTCCAGCGCCGCGCTGACATGCGACCGAACCAACCGCGCCAGCCCGCAGAGGTTTTCCGCGGTAACCGGGTTCTTCTTGTGCGGCATGGCGGACGAGCCTCGCTGCCCCTTGCCGAACGGCTCGTATATCTCCTCGACCTCGCTGTGCTGCAGGAGGCGGATTTCGAGGGCTATCCGTTCGACCAGACCGCCGATCAACGCCAGCGTGGTCAGGAATTCCGCATGCCGGTCGCGGGCGATGACCTGCGTCGAAACGCTATCGGGCATAAGGTCGAGGGCGCCAAGGATACGTTCTTCCTGGTCGGGTGTGATAGACGGATACGCGCCGACGGAGCCGGACAGCTTACCGACGCGGATGGTTTCAATGGCGCGGTCGAGACGGTCGATGTCGCGGTCGGCTTCGGCTATCCATCCGCAGATCTTCCAGCCGAGGGTATACGTTTCGGCATGGACGCCATGCGTGCGACCGGGCATGAGGGTATCCTTGTGGATGACAGCCTGTTTGCCGAGTGCATCGCGCAGGCTCTTGAGCTTGACCAGGATCAGGGCTCCGGCGCGGGTCAGCGCCATACTGAGCGCGGTGTCGATCACGTCGTACGATGTCAGCCCCAGATGCAGCCAGCGTTTGTGTTCGCCGACGAAATCCCCGACCGACTGGAGGAAGGCGATCACATCGTGCCTGACGACCGCTTCATACTCCTCGATCTTTGCGGTGTCGAAATCCGCCAGTTCGTGGATCTTCTCGGCTGTTTCGAGCGGGATGACGTCGTCTTCGGCGTATATATCGATCACGGCGAGCTCGACCTTCAGCGCCCGTTCCCACCTGGCGCGGTCGCTCCACAGCTCAGCCATGATTTTGGGGGTGTAGCGAGGGATCATGGGTATATATCTTATTTGGATTATCTTAAATAAACTAAGAGATTTCTTTTACAACCTCGAAGAGACTTCTCAAATCATTAATAAGAGTTTTCTTTGACCTTAACCTGAACTTCGTGCCATGATTATGTCCAGTTCTTGCATCAAAATCTACTAAGATGAACCCGTTTTCTATGGCTCGCAGTAATCGTTCCAGAGTGAATCTTTGAAGCATCAGTATTTTAGAGTAACAGAAGAATTCCTTTCCAGCTCGCTTTTCAACGTCAGCAAGCACAAAGAAGCAGTTTGACCATTTAGTCCTCGCTTTATGATATAAATCTTCAAATCCCCAATATGGTTGTGGATTTAATCTTTCTAATCCTACCCGTTGTTCAACATCAGAAATCCAGACAGAATGTCTTGTATCTACGGCATTTGCATCAAAAGAGACTTCTAATTTTTGTTGTTCCCAATTAACGAATATTCCAAAACCTCTATCTGTCCTTGATTTAGCATTTATTGTTTGCCTAAAACTACGTTCAGTCGACGGATATTTCTTTCCCGCGAGTTTATGCTCCCATCCATAATTCGGAAGAAACACTGCAGGTACAAATTTCATTGCACGAGGTGAAGGTTCAATGTGCATTAATGTTGTCAGTGAGTTTGAATCTATCCTTTTAGTTTTAAGCTCCCATTCAGCTGCATTTGGTATTGGTAGGTTATTTTCTTCTATACCCAGCAAATCCTCAAGAGTGTTACCAACACCTCCAGGATTGCCGGGTCGAGCATTGGGAATCCATCCCATCTCTTTTACTCTTCTAAGTTCTTCAATGAATTCTTCTTTTGTTCTAATTTTCACTAAATCTCCTTTACTACTCTATCTTTTGGGGGTTTCCAGAAATCTAATAGGTATTCGAAAGTAACACCCATAGTGATATAATTGCTTGGCCAACCGAAAATACCTATTCTGTTAACAATATTTGTTCTGTCCCAAATAATTATGTTTCTTAGTTCATATCCTCTTTTTCTAAGTTCTTCGATGAGAGATACGTGAATAGTAATTCGCTTATTCTCCCACCACATATCAGGAACATTTATAACACAATGAGCTTTAGGACGAAGTAAAGGAAGCATCTGTTCATAAATATTACCCATTTCTTCTTTATATACCTCTAGTGACATTGTTCCAAGATCTCTTGGATCCTGAGAGTATTGTTCTATTTTCCCAAGTTGTTCATTATTTCGAAATCGTCTTGATTTATTTTTCCTGATTCGATTTAAGAGATTTGCATAGGGAGGTGAAGTCCATATAAGCGAGATGCTTTCTTCTTTGAAGTAATTAGCAATGTTTTTAGCATCATCATTTATTGCAATTTGTTGTGAATTATTAAAGAGACTACTATTCGCAGAAAGTCGCGTGTCACACAACTCAACATAACTTTTATGCAGATCAAAACCGACAGCGTTTCGATCTAGATCTTTAGCTGCTATCAAAGTCGTACCACTACCAACAAAAGGATCGACAACCAATTCGCCTCGATGAGTAAAAAGCTCAATTACCTTCTTCGCTAATGAGATAGGAAAGGTTGCAGGATGTACCTTCTTGTCTCTAACATCTCTTTTTTCATATAAGAATTGCCAAACACCTAACTGGCTTTTCAACCAATCTTTAGGAGACATGCAATTAATATGTGAGGGTTTGCATTGACATGTGCGTTCAAACCCGATAGGGAGTTTTCCCCTGAAGTATTGATCTTTCTCAAAGATCATAATTGGTATTTGTTCCTGAACCACTTCCATATTTTTCTCCACTTCTCTTTACGTAGCCTGTGTGATTTAATGTTCCTATTACTCTTCCTTCTTTTCCAACATCACTTCCACCGTCTTCGGTTCACCTTCGCGGATGATTCCCAACTCCAGTACGTCCCCGACGCGCAGGTCGCTGTTGCGAATGATGCTCATGATGTCGCTTAAGTTGTTAACCTTTCGCCCGAATACGGATGTGATTACGTCGGGGGCTTCGATGCCCGCCTTATGTGCCGGGCTGCCGGGTTCGACGTCGGTCACAATCACGCCGCTGATCTCAGGAAGCTTGAGACTCATGGCTATCAAACGGTCCACATTCTGAGTCGAGAGCCCGATCCAGAAGTCGCGCTCGATCTCGCCACGATCCCTTAGTTCATTATACATATCGCTCAACTTGTTCGACGGGATCGCAAATCCAAGCCCGATCGAACCGCCCGACTCGGTGAAGATAATGGTGTTCATCCCGATCAGCTCGCCGGTCGAATTCACCAGCGGTCCGCCCGAGTTGCCGCGGTTGATCGAGGCGTCGGTCTGGATCATGTCCTGGTAGAGCCGACCGTCCTGGTTGCGGTCGAAGTCCCGGTCCACTGCCGACACCACCCCGACAGTCACCGACGGCTGTGAATGAATCGCAAACAACCCGAACGGATTGCCGAGCGCAATCGCCCATTCGCCGATGATAACATCGTCGGAATCACCAAAGCGAATGTACGGCAGATCCTTGCCGTCAATCTTCAGCAGCGCCACGTCGCTGTCGTAATCGAAACCGATGATCTCCGCTTGGTTCTCGCTGCCGTCGGTCGTGGTGACGATGATCTCCGTTGCCATGTGAACGACATGCTGATTGGTCATGACATAACCGTCCGGCGATATGATGAACCCGCTGCCGAGGTTCTCGACCTTCTCACGCCAGACCCTCGGAGGGAATATACTGCGAAAAAACGGATCTTCAAAGAACGGATTACGCGTTCGATATTCACGGATGGCGACGACGTTGATTCCGACCACCGCCGGAGATATTTCCTGGACTGCGTTGGTGATGGCATTCCTGCGGCTGACGGTGATCCCTGAGTCCAGGTTTTGGAGCTCCTGAGCCGGCGCAACCTCGATTTGATCGGCGACGTCACCCTCTCCACGAAACGCGTCCGGTGTTATCCACCAGAAGCCCAACACCAGCGCGATTCCGATCAGCGCACCGATTATGTAGTTAACGACTATTCGCAAGGTTTACTCATTCATAAGAATAATAGAACAGTTACTTCTTCGCTTTTTCCCAATCCGCGAGGAACTTCTCCAGCCCGATGTCAGTCAACGGATGCTTGAAGAGCTGGTCGATGACCTTGGGCGGAATAGTGACCACGTCCGCGCCGAGCTTGGCGGCTTCGATCACGTGCATCGGATGCCTGATCGACGCCACCAACACCTCGGTATTGTAAGCATAATTGTCGAATATTTCAACGATATCGGCAACCAGATCCATGCCGTACGAACTGATGTCGTCCAGCCTGCCGATGAACGGACTGACATAAGCTGCACCCGCCTTGGCGCACATCAATGCCTGCGAGGCTGAAAAAACCAGCGTCATATTGACCTTGATGCCCTCTTTCGCCAGTATCACACAAGCCTTCAATCCTTCCCGCGTCATCGGCACCTTGACGACGATATTCGGATGCATGGCAGCAAGAACGCGCGCCTCTTCGACCATGGCGTTATGTTCGGTGGCGATCACTTCCGCCGAGATCGGTCCGTCGACTATCGCGCAGATTTCGTTGATCGTTTCCTTGAAATCCCTGCCCTCTTTGGCAACCAGCGAGGGATTGGTGGTGACGCCGTCGAGGATACCAAGTGCGGCGGCTTCCCGGATGGCTTCGATGTTGGCTGTGTCGATGAAGAATTTCAATGTTTTGTCCTCTTAGATTATCAGAATATGTTTAATGCAAGTTTGTTTCTTTCTTCGGTATAAATCCTGGGGAATTTCATTAATACCCCACCCCCACCAACACCAACCCCTGCGGCTGCGCTACCCTTGTCGCGCCATTACGTACCGGCTCGTTCAGCAGTTTAATGAAATCATCGATGCTTATATATCCCCGCCCCAAATCCACCAGCGCGCCGACCAGACCGCGCACCATCTTGTGCATGAAACGATCAGCGGTGATGTAAAATGTCACTCCATCTTCGTCCGCCTCCCATTTAGCTTCAGATACGCGGCAGATATACTCCTCTTCCCCCGGTCTGGCGCGGCTGAAGGACTTGAAAGAGTGTTCGCCGATCAGCAGTTTAACAGCATCCCTTATCGGTTCATCATTCCAACTACAATCCGGATACCAGCCATAACGCCGGCTGAGTGGACGGTTTCTCCTCAGCAGAAGGTAACGATAACTGCGACTGACCGCACTGTATCTTGCGTGGAAAGTTATAGGTACATCCTCAATCTTCCAAATCCTGACGTCCTTTTTCATCAGGCTGTTGGCGCCTTTGAGGATTCGTTCTCCGTCGAGCCGGTTATCGGTGGAGAAATGAGCGACCTGTCCGAGGGCGTGAACCCCGGCGTCCGTGCGACCCGATCCAACGATGGTCACATCTTCACAAAGAACACTCGATAATGCCTCTTCAAGATCCTGCTGAACGGTACGAACGTTGGACTGCCGCTGCCAGCCGCAGAAATCCGTACCGTCGTACTCGATCGTTAGTTCCAACCTTCGACTGCGCTGTTCTAAATTCTCAGGGATGCTTTGATCGCTGGCTGTCAAACCAAAACCAGGATTACAACGAGCAGAACCAGCAAAATCGACATCATATCATACACCCCCAGGCGTCTCAAGTTATATTTCGAGCGTCTGCTGTCCAGTCTGAATCCCCGTGCCTGCATCGCAGAAGTGATACCATCCACCCGGTCGAGGCTCGATGTCAGCAACGGCACCAGCAACTGCCCGGCTGAACGTACCCTCTTAAGCAAGCCGCCCTTATACCGAAATCCGCGGCTGACCTGTGCCCAGCGGATCCTCTCAGCCTCCTCGAGGATCAGCGGCAGAAATCTTACGGCAATTCCCAGCGTAAGACCCAGGGGCGCGGTCAACCTGCCGACCAGACCGTCTCCAGCGGAACCAAGGTTAAACAGGTTCACCCAGGATGCCGGATGTGTAGTGCACATTAATGATCCGATAAAGACCGCCAGCAACGCAATCTTCACACTAAAGAACAAGCCGCGCTCCATTCCCTCTGCCGTCAGCGACAGTCCCAAAGGTAAATCCAGTAGTGGCTCTCCATTCCCTAAAATGCAATGCAGAACGAAGGTGATTAGATAGAGAAAACGCAGACTCCAAATATCCTTCAGTGTTTTACGGTACCTTGATCCGGATGCCATGACGGTGATTACAGCCGTCGCTGCTACCAATACGAGATCCAGCCACGATCCCACCAGCAGTCCCGCAGAAATCAGAATACATGTACCAAGCAGCTTGACGCGCGGATCAACTTGATGTAAAGGAGACTTTCCCGGTATGAAACGCCCGAAGATTATGCGCATAGTTTCATAATTTGTATCTAAACCTTAAATTATACTAAAATAATCTGTGTGTGTCAACAGAATCGACATCACTCGCATTCGTTTGGCGAACCGGAATGTTTTTATTCGTCAGAATGATCAACCGTTATAATATCCCAATGTAGATCGTAAATGTGACACAAGCGATTACTTAGTTTCTGTGGAAAAGTCCGAATTGCCCGCTGGCAGACGCCCTCGTCTGCCAGTAAAATTGTTGCGTATCAAATACTTATCTGGCAGACGAGGGCGTCTGCCAGCGGTTGGTGACGATTTCAATGAGTTTTTCAACAGGCGCTACCTATACAATAGTTGTTTGAAAACGGATACGTATTCATTAAGTTAACCTATTATTCAAATGTCCTGCTGAATGAAGTGAAGTATCTCAAACGCTGTTAACATTAGATTCTTCACCATATTCAAAATAATGTATTCAGAAAGACCCTTAAAACGAATGAAATTAACAGGATTATTTTATGCGGGTTATGGCAATCGACATCGGCACCAACAGCACACTCCACCTGGTGGCTGACGTTTCAGAGATTGGTATCTTGGTAGTAGACCGCGGTATAGTCGGCAATTCCCTCGGTGCTGATATCGGAGCAGACGGTGTTCTGGGGCCTCAATTGCTGAAAAAGAACCTCCGGATTCTGCAGGAATTAGTGGACAAAAGCCGCGGATTCAACTGTGAAAACATCGGAGCAGTGGGAACTCACGCACTGAGACGTACCGCCAATCCACAAGATTTTGTTGCGGCTGCCCAAACAGTCGGGGTTCCAGTTGAGATTATCTCCGAAAATGACGAAGCCCGTCTTGCCTGGCGGGGTGTCTTTGGAAAAACAGGGCCTGACGAATTTACCGGTCTGCTCGATATCGGAGGAGGATCGTGCGAGCTGGTACTGGGCAAGGGCTCCGATCTCGAATGCTCCGACAGTATTCCCACAGGCGCAGTAATACTGGCGCGTAATCATTTTATTCACGATCCTCCGGAACCTGATGAGATCAGAACAGTTAAAGAGGTTTTAAGGAATTACTTCACCGGATGGGCTGAACACAAGAGCAGAGATTTTACACTTTTCGGTATAGCGGGAACGATAACCGCCCTGGCAGCCATAAAATATGGCTTAACGGAGTACGTTCCCGGCTGTTTGGACGGATTGAAGCTTTCTGCGAATGACGTGAAACGGGCAAAGTCGAGAATGCTGACCTTGTCGCTTAAGCAGCGTAAAGCCATACCAAGCATGCCTCCGGCACGGGCTGAGTCCATACACGCCGGTGTGATGATCCTCGATACGATCCTGACAGTTGCCGGTAAGGATGAGGTAATTGTTAGTGAAAAGGGTGTCCTATTCGGTCTGGCACAGAAGCTCGCTGAAAGCAACGATCCGTGAGCGAAGAAGTCTGCTTTTGAGCTTGACATTTCAATGAATATGATACTACATTTATCTTATCCAAGTATGATTAACTGATCAAACTTTGTACTGAAATGACTACTGAAATAATACCGAAACTGGACGACAGGTACAGCACTACCGTACAGGAGTATGTTGAGATAATACGGGACCTCGTCGCTGATAATCACGTGGCGAGGGTTAAGGATATTGCCAGAAAGAGGGGGGTAACTCAATCGTCGGTCTCAACTGCCCTGAATACACTGAGCAATTTAGGACTGGTGAACCACGAGCATTATGGTTACGTCACGCTCTCGGAGGACGGGATCACGCTTGGTGAAATCTTGGAGCAGCGTCATTCTGTGATTTTGAAATTCCTGCGTGATTGCCTGAGAATCGATCCTGAGCTTGCCGACAACGAAGCTTGCCGCCTGGAGCACGCCGTGAGTCTGGAAACGCTTGACGCGCTGATCAGGTTTGTTCGTGAAGCAGAAAAATGTCCGGTCTGTATCATGTTCGACGACGTTGACAATTGAATGATGTAGCGGTAGGTGGGACAATCCTGTCCCGCCTTATTATCAGTCTCCAACCTAAACAGTAATATTTCCTCCATCTGTTCCTCTTGTGTCTTAAAAGCCTTGATTTACTCTTAGGTCTTATATAAACTTAATTCTCCAATGTGCAAGACAGAACAATCAGTTCCTGAGGATTGGTACAGAAACTGGTTCGACGAACGTTACCTGACAGTCTACCGTCATCGCAATCAATGTGAAGCCGAGCGGTTCGTCAGCCAATGGCGCTTTTGGCGAATGCTTAAACCTGGTGGGTGGTGTCTCGATCTTGGCTGTGGAGCGGGGCGTTACGCCCGGGCAATCGAGAGACATGGACAGAAAGTCCTGGGGATCGACTTATCACGACCGTTGCTGCGTATCGCCAGGAAAAGTCGTGACAGCTTGAAAGCCGTATATTACGTTCGTGCTGACATGCGGGCAGTTCCTTCAGCAGGACCTTTCTCTTTGGTCGTCAGTCTCTTTACCAGCTTCGGGTACTTCAACGATGATGAGAATATTAAGCTCCTTAAGGGAATCCGAGAGTTGCTTTCAACCGGCGGTTTTTTCGTTATCGATCTGCCGAATCCTGCCGCTGTCAGGAAGGCGGTTTCCACAAATCCGATAACGGTCAGAGATAGTGATGGAATGAGGATTCGCGAGGAACGTCATTTGGACGGGGAAACTTCACGTGTAATTAAACAAATCGACTTGGATATTGAAGGCGGGAAATATAGATATTTCGAATCAATAAGGCTTTACGAAAGGGATGAATTGGAAGCGTTGATGCAGGAAAGCGGATTTCGACAGCTCGAATCCTGCTGGGGTGATTACGACGGTTCAAGGTATAAAAACACCAGCCCGCGCCTGATTTATTTTGGGTACAATAGTGTCTGAGACCATTAGCTGGGGGAATCTTCCCAGTATACCGCATATAATGACAGAATTCATTGCCGGTCGCTCTGAGGTTGTTTCCCTGTTGGGCGGGGATTGGCGCGAGGATGACACCCGCGCGGCTGTTGGCGAAAGACGAGTTCTGTTCAAACGCGATCCTGGTCTGGGTAATGCCCTGCGCGATGGGTACGGTGACATCTGGATACCAGATGCCGTAAACCGGAATCTGGATGCACTTAATCAATCCGATACACTCGCAGTTGTGACAGGTCAGCAGGTTGGTATCCTCAGTGGTCCGCTTTACACCTTTTACAAAGCCTTTACTGCGGTTCTACTGGCTCAGCGTCTGGAGAAGGAAACATCTGGAAGGGTGGTTCCCATATTCTGGATGGAAACTTCGGACGCCGACTTCAGTGAAGTCAACAGAATCAATTTCCCGGCAGGTAAAGACACTTCCCGCAATCAAATATATGCTCCCCAGGAAATAGTTCCCGGACGATCTGTGAATCTTCACGAGCTCACAAGTGAGATCGATGAAGTATGCGATAATGTAGTCGGGTGGTTGGAAGATCTACTTCACCGCGACCTGATCGCAGATCTTGTTCGGAGATCATATTATCCGGGAAGACTGATGCCGGAAGCTTTCATGGAACTTATGACCGGTCTGTTCGGATCGATGGGGCTGGTGATGATTAATCCTTTACATGGCGCGGTTGTCGCACGCAGTGTCGATTTCTGGAATCGGTCTCTGCAGAAACCGGATAAACTGAATAAATCCTTTCTGATAGCTTCAAGTGAGCTCACCCGACTCCGTTTCCCCTTGCAGGTGCGATTGCGCGACGATGCTTTGCCGATCCTTTATATCGGCAATTCCGGTGTTCGCCGGCGTATACGCGGTCAACCCGGTGCATGGAAAGTAAGTCAGGGTAAAACAGAGCATAACGATGAACAACTGCGTGCTATGGCGGTTGAGAATCCCGGGGCTTTCACACCATCGGCGCTGTTGCGACCGGTGCTGCAGGACTGGCTTTTACCGACCTGGATCTACGTGGGCGGTCCTTCCGAAGTTGCCTATCATGCCCAGATCGGTCGTTGCTACGACCTCCTTGATATACCACGACCATTGATCGCACCCAGGATGAGCGTAACGATTGTTGAACCCACCGCCCGCAGACTGCTTGACAGGAACAACTGGACGGTTAAAGATGCCATCGGCGGAAGGGAAATACTGTTGAGGAGTTCCGGTAAACCCGCAGTCCTTGCCGACCTGTTGGATAGAGGCTTTGAACAGTTGGAAAGTTGGATTGAACGCATTGAGCAGACAGCGGAGGAAGCGGAGGTGAGTATCTCTTCTGAAATTGATAAAATCAGCCGGAAACTCAAATACCAGTGGGAGAAGCTGGAGAGGATCACGCTTAACAAGATAGCCGAACGTGACAGGGGCAGAGTGAACCACAGCGACAGGATACTGAGTATGCTTATGCCTGACGGTCTTCTTCAAGAACGTCATGATAACGTTCTATACTACCTTGCCGTTTACGGGAATAAGCTTACTCGAATCATTTCTGAGGAGGCGGACCTGTTTCAATCGCAACACCTGGTTGTTGACTTGGAGGCTGAATAATGGCGTTTGACGTATTGGCAGTCGGTGCTCATCCGGATGATGTCGAGATTGGCTGCGGCGGCGCATTGGTAAAACTCGTCGATGCCGGATATCGTGTCGGGATTGTTGACCTGACAGAAGCGCTCCTATCCAGCCGCGGCAATCTTGAAACCCGTCGGCACGAGGCGAAAGACGCCCTGGAGATAATCGGCGCAGAAGAGCGTTTTCAAATGGGCTTCCACGAGGGCTCTATTCGTTCCGAACAAGATAATATCCAGAAGCTTGTATCAATAATTCGACGCACTCGACCGCTTATCATCTTTGCTCCCTATTTTGAGGATCGTCATCCGGATCATACCGACACTTCTGACCTGATTCACAGGGCCGCTTTCTGGGCGGGTGTAGCCAGGTACGGCGACAGTCAGTCACCTCATCGACCGCACCGCACGCTTTACTATCATATCCACTGGGAAGGACCTGTTTCCCTGGTGGTTGACATAAGCGCCGGCTTTGACCGCAAGTTGAAAGCCATAAGGGCATACCGGTCTCAGTTCCTTTCTCAGCCCGGTAGTGGGCGAATGACCTATATCAGCCGACCCGAATTTCTGGAAAAGCTCATCAGCCGCGCCCGGTACTACGGCGCGCAAATCGGATCGGAATACGGTGAACCGTTTTTTCTGCGTGAGATGATTCGCACCGAGGATCTCGTCAAGTGGGCGGGTGAGCAGGGGGTCGTTGGTTGAAGGTCGGCATTTCCTGTTACCCGACGTTCGGTGGCAGCGGTGTTATTGCATCCGAACTCGGCATGGGGCTTGCCGAGCGCGGGCATGAAGTCCACTTTATTACATACGCGGTTCCGGGCAGGTTGAGCGTTTACCGCCCGGGCGTTCATTTCCACGAAGTCACCGTCCCTGATTACCCTTTGTTTGAATATGCGCCTTATTCGCTGGCGCTGGCGTCAAAAATGGCAGAATGCGCCCAGCGCCAAGAGCTTGACCTGATACACGCACATTATGCGATACCTCACGCTACCAGCGCACTGTTGGCGAAGGATATGGTCGACAACGCCAGGTTGAAGGTTGTCACCACCATGCACGGCACGGATATTACGCTGGTCGGGCGAGATCCTTCCTTCATGCCGATCATCAGGCACACCATAAGCAAGTCGGATGCACTCAGCGCAGTCTCGATCTTTCTTCACGACGAAATATGCCGTACCTTTCGCTGTGACAGGGATATACGTGTTATTTATAATTTCTTTGATCCCAGGGATTACGAGGGCTGCGATCGTAACAGAACGCGGTCGCTGCTCGCACCCGAAGGTGAAAAACTGCTCCTTCACATATCAAATTTCCGGAAAGTCAAGCGGATTGATGATGTGATAGAGATATTCCTGCGTGTAAGAAAGGAGATAAAAACAAAACTGATCTTGGTTGGGAAAGGACCCGAGTTGAAAACCGCAGTGCAGACTGCCGAGCGAGAGGGTGCGGATCGTGAGCTGATTATTCTTGGTAATCTGGAGTCTGTAAACGAGATTATCTCCGCCGCTGACCTCCTGTTACTGCCGAGTGAAACTGAGAGTTTCGGCATGGCTGCCCTTGAGGCTATGGCTTGCGGCGTGCCACCGATAGCGACCGACACCGGCGGGCTGCCTGAAGTTGTGGAGGACGGCGTTACCGGTTTCCTGTTACCGGTCGGCGATGTCGAGGGGATGACACGGCGGGCGCTTGACCTTCTGATGAACGAGGAAAAACGGCGGGAAATAGGATGCAGAGCACGCGAGGCGGCGCGTGAAAGATTTAGCATTGATAAGGCGCTTGACGCCTATGAGAAGCTGTATCAAGATACTCTGAAAACATCAGACCATAGTTGATGAGGAGGACGATATCCAACAGAAACAATCACTGGTACCGCTTGACCGGATTGAACGGTCAATCCTGTACATCCGGAACAAGAAGGCTATGCTTGACTCAGATCTGGCGGAACTTTATGGTGTGAGCACGGGGCGTTTGAATGAACAGGTTAGACGTAATATTGAGCTATCCCCAGATGACTTTATGTTTCAGTTTAGTAAACAAGAGTTTGCAAACTTGAAATCACAATCTGTGACATCAAGAGGTTAGGGCGGTCGCCGGAAGTTGCCACATGTATTCACCGAACAGGGCGTCGCCATGCTATCCAGTGTTCTGAATTCTCCCAGAGCAATCCATGTCAATATCGGGATAATGTGGGCTTTTGTCAAACTGCGTCAGATGCTTTCATCAAATGAAGAGCTGGCACGACGGCTTGACGAGGTGGAGAAGAAACACGAAATTCGAAACAAATCCAAAATCCTCATAATGGTTTATTCACTAATAAATACAACGACGAAGTAATCCTTATTAATCCAGCGATAAATTCCAGTAGTCATTATTAATCCAGCGATAGATTCCAGTAGTCATTCTGAACGAAGTGAAGAATCTGAAGCTATATATACATTTTGGTTCCTCTTGTGAATCTGTGGCTCAATTTTGTTGAATTATTGAATTAGAGTATTGAAAAAAAGGGACCGATCACGGATATTATGGGTGTTGAAATCCATTATTAAATCCGTGAGGGTCCCATGTGTATTAAGAGTATAATCAGAAAAAGTTTGTCTGTTAAGGGTTTCAGGTTGGGTAAATCCAATCTGTTCTTTGATAAAGTCCTCTTGATATTAAGGGGTGCAGTTCGTAGTTGACATATGTCCGAGATATTTATTCAGGAGGACATACTTTCTGTTTTGTGTGGCACGGGTTGATTGTCTTTACCGCCCCCCTGCTCAAC
>CAYYHI010000062.1:0-16475 GCA_964471745.1 uncultured bacterium
AGAGCAATTAAGCGGGAAACAGGACACCTGGCTTACAACCTCGCCTGAAATGCAGCTCTATATCGAAGGTTTGGATGACCGCAAGGGGCTGGGACGTATCTTCGTTCCGGCGATGACCAGCGGCGCCAATGAACCGCTCTATGCAGTCTTTCAAGACGGAGAGCTCATCGGTGAGCGGAACACCGGGTCGAGTTTCTTCCTGATACCGGGGAACTACACCGTAGTACTTGGAACCGGAACGCTCGATCAACGCATCAGGCGGGATGTTGTTGTCAGGCGTGAGGAGACGGTCTTTGTGGAGCCTGACTGGTGTGCGCTGACAATCGAAGTGATCGACGAGACCCGTAACTATTTCAAGCAGGACTTGAAGATATTCCGTGTAGAGACCCTGGAAAGCTACGGCATCCTGCCAGCCATAAGTCCCGAATTGGGTGAGCAACTTCAGACCCTCATTTTGAAACCTGGTCTGTATAAGATTGTAAAACGCGGGGAGGACTTTAACATATACGTCAACTTCGCCACCGTCCATCTTGAATCTGGAACCTATATCCCTTACACAATTGTAGTTGATTCTGAAAGTCGCGATTTCAAAGGCGCAGGCATTCTGGCTGCTGCCGCTCAATTGCGTCAGCGCCGTAACTGGAGCATATTCGGAGCAATTCATGGACATGCAATCCTGACCAGCGCCAACGATGGGAGTTCCGAGGAGATAAAGACAAATCTGACTATTCTGAGTCAATTCGAGAACCGGTTGCTTTATGACAGGTTCCCGCATTATTATCTTTCGAACAACCTGTTGGAACTTGGGGCTCTGCGCCAGGAGGGCGCTCGCTTCATCATCGACCGTGACCGCCTGCAACTTAAGAGCACATACGTTTATTACTTGCTCGGCTGGTTGGGTGGATATGGAAGGTTCGATATTTCGACCCACCTATCTCCGACAATCCAAACGTTTGATAATTCTTTGGATGTGGAATTTTATGACTTACAGGGAGAAAAGGTGAAGGAGAAGCTGGGCGTGAAAGAAGCCAAGACCGCACCTGCTCTATACCCCTTTGAACTTAAGGAGGGTTTGGGGGTTAATGTAACTCCCCTGAGGACTTTCATCGCCCGGCTGAGCCTGCGCTCGGGATTTGGCTTCCGCCAGACATACAACCGTGATGCGTATAAGGAGGTTATAAAGACCGATACATTGAGATCGTTTAATCGTATCGAAGATAGTTTCCGTCGAGGACTCGAGACATCACTGATCTCCAGCCTTGCTCTGTTGAAAAATCTGAGCATTACCACCAACCTCGACGTCTTCTTCTCGTTCACCGACTGGAATAGACCGGAGTTGGATCTCGAGAACTTCATCAGTCTCGGTGTGGTGAAGAACGTGACAATCGAACACACCCTTCGACTCGAGAGAAAACCGGTGGATCGTCGTTTTACCATCCAGGAGCAGTATGTGTCAGTTCGTTTAAGTTACTTCATATTTTAGCATGGCACGCTTGGCTGTCGAACCGGGCTTCACCGTTGAAGAGGGTGGCATCCACCTGATCACCGATCTTCGTCGTGGTGGACCACCCAGGCTTTTGGAGAGTCTAACCGAGGCTGTCAAGCGCAGTTCCGGGATACGTGTGGCAGTAGATTTGTCATCCATAAACAGGCTGGACAGCCTGGGGGCGTCATTTTTAGCCGAGTTGGTAGTGCGCGGTCATATCGCTGGCAAGGAGGTGCATTTCACCGGCATCTCAGAGGGCGTTCAGAGGGGTTTGGCACGCTATTACTATCCGGCTCCAGAGGTTCGCATTCCTGTCAAGAAAGCTTACCGCCTGGAAGCACTCGGTCAGATGCTGGTTGACTGGTGGGAATCTGCCGGTGAGCTGCTTCTGCTTATGTCCGAGGCTATCTACTGGACGGTGGTGGCTTTGTGGCGTGGTGAGGGTCATCGCAAGGGCGCTGTTGAAGCGCAGGCGCTGGCTATCGGCGTCGGTGCGCTGCCGGTTATAGCGCTGATAGCTTTTCTGATAGGACTTATCATGGCGCTCCAGTCTGCAGAGCAGCTTAGGCAGTTCGGCGCCAATATCTATGTCGCAGACTTGATAGCAATCTCGATGACGCGTGAGATGGGACCGTTGATGACGGCGATTCTGCTGGCGGGTCGCAGCGGTTCGGCGATAGCTGCCGAGATCGCCACCATGCAAGTCAACGAGGAGATCGACGCCCTGCGCACCATGGGACTGAACCCGATAAGGTACATTGTGGTTCCCAAGGTCTGGGGTATCCTGATAACCGCGCCCCTGCTGTCGATAATGGCGGTTGTAGTGGGGATTTTCGGCGGGTTCATCATTGCAGTAACCAGCCTTGACCTTACGCCGAATGCTTTCATTATGGAGGTAACGTCCGCGCTTTACTTAAAAGATTTAATATCCGGTTTTGTCAAGAGTCTGGTTTTCGCGGCGTTGATCGTTATCCTGGCGGCATATTTCGGTTTCCACGTAAAGGGTGGAGCCGAGGGTGTCGGCAGGGTCACAACAACATCGGTGGTGGCATCGATATTCGCCGTTATCCTGGCTGATGCCGGTCTCGGTTTGTTGTTTTATCTGTAGAAAGTTAGAAAGTGTGAAAGTTAGAAAGTGTGAAAGCGTGGAAGTATGAAAGTATTATTACTGGGTGCACATTAAATTAAACACAAAGTAGATTCACCTTGTAGGAGGACTGGTCACATTACACAAATTGAAACACGGGTTGAGCAGGGGGGCGGTAAAGTTAATCAACCCGTGCCACACAAAACAGAAAGTACGTTCCCCTGAATAAATATCTCGGACATATTCAACTATAAAGTGCACGCCTTAGTACCATTTAACAGTAGATGATTCATCGAATCCTGTTTGAAGATGATGGAGGGAATCGGAGGTTTTGGAAGTAACTGAACCCACATATAGCGCCTTAAGTGAGCCGCTTGCTCGAGTTGTTAATCTGACCGCTGCCTACGGCGATCAGGTTGTCCTCGATGATGTATCACTGGATATCACGCCTGGTGAGATAATAGTGATATTAGGCGGCAGTGGCTGCGGGAAGACCACTCTGCTCAAGCATTTTATCGGGTTATTGAGACCGATTGAGGGCAGGGTGGAGCTGTTTGGTGAGGACTGGTGGACTCTGGATGAACCGGAGCGCGATCTGATCATTCAGAAAATTGGCGTGCTCTTTCAGAATGGCGCGCTGTTAGGGTCGCGGTCACTCGCCGCCAACATTTCGATTCCTTTGGAGCAGCATACCAATCTGTCGGATGATGTGATAATGCGTGTGGTCAGGCTTAAGCTTCGCCAGGTCGGTCTACAGGGCGCTGAAAGCCGACTGCCGTCGGAACTGTCGGGCGGTATGAGAAAGCGCGCCGCACTGGCTCGGGCACTGGCGCTCGACCCGCCGCTGGTCTTCTGCGACGAGCCATCAGCCGGTCTCGATCCAGCCACAACGTTCAACCTCGACCGACTGCTCCTTGATCTGCGGGACAACCTCGGGATTTCTTTAGTTGTAGTAACCCACGAAACCGCTTCAATCCGCCGTATTGCCGACCGGATAGCGTTTCTGGACCAGGGACGACTTATCTTTGATGGACCATTGAAAGAAGCCCTGACTACGGATGTCGATCCTGTCAGGCGGTTTTTTCAGATTGCGGAGGCGACCGTTCATTGAATTATTGTCCTGTTGCACAGGGCAGGAAGCTTAAATATAGTGGGCTGTCACGCTAATTGTCTTACATTCAGAGATTGCTTCACTGACCGCTGGTGGGCTTACGAACGAAATGAAGCAATTTCAGCCATTCGTCATTCAGCGTGCCGTCACATGTCCTCATGTGGCGGATAAACAAGAACATAATGTGTCGGATAAATTAGAACATAACTGTCACGTGGGGACACGTGACAGCACTTCCAATATCCCAAACAGTCATTGCGAGCGAAGCGAAGCAATCTCGTCAGTGGTCGGTTGGCAATGACGATTGATTAAGTTGACAGTCCATTAGGCACGCAGTATTGTCACACGTGAGAGAGAACACCCCTGCTGTATTGTTATGAGACGGCAGGGGTGTTTTTGCCAGTAACTTCAATGTATATCAAGTACTTATCTGGCAGACGAGGGCGTCTGCCAGCGGGCAATTCAGACTTTTTTAACAGGCACTATTTAATCAGGTAGAAGCTCAACCGATCAGCAGAAAGGAATCCTTGTCAATTATTCATTAGTTGCATTGAAAGAGATGAAGATTATGATATGAACCCCGTCCACTATTTTTCTTTGGTCTCATCCTCAGAGACCATACTTGTATCCGCTCCCATTCCTGAGAGAATCGGTATCTGTTCGATGTCCATGCCTATGTATTGCAATTCAAATCTTGCTCCGACCACCAATCCGCTGTCTGCCGATTCGGCGTAATCATCGAGAAAACGATTCAGTTCGATTTTTGCCTGTTCAAAATCTTTCATGTGATTGGCATAGATGTAACCGACCATGAATTGCGCATTGGCGCCTTGATGAGTATTCGGGTACTCACGCGCGATCTTTCGGTAAATACGGACTGCGTCTTCGAACTTTTCAGCCTGTTGCAGTTGTTGAGCCTGGGTTAGAAGCTGAGTGATATCATCCTCCTTTTTCGAAGCGCCACCACAACTGACAATCAAGTTGAAGGCTGCAACCAGTAAAATCGCTGCACAGAGCCTGGTGATTGCTGCGGTCATTCCTCTACCTGAATTATTTGTCCATATAGCACCGCTTTTAACATTGCGGTGTCCAATCTCTCAGAACTGTAAATTTATATCAATGAAACGACTAAAGCAAGAGGATTGAGTTTATGATTGAGAGATACTCATTTTAATAGTAAAGTGGCAATTTATTGTGGAGTGGGGACGCCCTCGTCCCCGCCTTTGATGACAGACTTTTCACAACGGGACGAGGGCGTCCCGCTGTCACGAAATAGAAAAGTGGCTATTCATTGGTTAACCCATTCGGGGTTTTGGTTGGGTTGCGTTGTCTTCCACCGGCTGACGCCTGTGTTTCTCACTTCACCGTAAAAGCCGGCGCTTCCGGTATTTCGGGTCTTCTCGCAACACCTTCCGGTTTGCCCAGGATATTACTTTTCGCTCTATGTTTTCTGAGCTTCAAGTAATCGAGAACCAATTCCCGCTTCATAAACTGAATGGCTCGCGCAGGATCGACCCCCTTCGGACAGACGTTTGAACACTCACCCGCATAATGACACCTGAATGCGCCGTGAGTGTCCCCGACGATCTTCTTCCTGATGTTGAATCCATCGTCACGCGTGTCCCGGTTGTAACGGTAGGATTGGGCAATTGACTGCGGTCCCAGAAATTCCGGATCGGTCGCCATTGTTGGGCAGCCGCTCATACATAGTCCGCATTTAATGCAATACGTAAACTGAAGATACTGAGTAAGTTCTTCCGGACTCTGAAAGAATTCGCCGGTGGGATTCAGCATCTCGTCCGGGTCGTCTCGTAGTATAAACGGATGTATGGAAATATGCTTAGCGAACAAGGGCGAAAGATCCGGAACCAAGTCCTTGACAATATCGAAGTTGGGCAGGGAAGCGACAGTCAGGTCTTTGGTCGCTATATCGAGAATTTGGGTGTTGCACGCCAGCGATGGGCGTCCGTTCAACAGCATCCCGCAGGAACCGCATACGCCCATCCGGCAGGAATAGCGGACAGCCAGTGTCGGGTCCTGAGTCTCCTTGATCTGATGCAGACCATCAAGCACAGTCATCCCCGGTTCGACGTGAACTTTGAACTTCTGCCAATGCGGTTTGTTGTCTACATCGGGATTATACCGACGGAGGTGAAAGGTTATATCTGTTTCCTTCTGTAACTTCTTTGTCATATTCCTAATCTCCTTAACCAGCCTGAGCGATTATTTGGAACTTAAGCGCTGCCCAGGTTCCGAAAACAAAAAAGCAGATGCCCACGATCCAGAACAGGACGTTTATGGACGTTCGAATCCCCCACCCGGGTCCCAACTCAAACAGGATCGTCCGTAAGCCATAGAGCCCATGATATAGAGCTGCTGCCAACAGAAGGATATAGACTATGGCGTATATGACCATCTTAGCCCTCGCCATAAGATTAGCCCAGTCTATTCCTTCACCACCGGCAGGATTGAACCAACCGAGCACCCCGTCCAGATGCATGGTGAACATGTGTATCCCGAGCAGGACGAGGATTATCAAACCGGTGAATATATGCCATGTCCAGAGTTTTGTCTCGCGCATGTTAACCTCCCGTGTGAGATAGTGCCAGGAAATCGTAACCGCCGGCAACGATAATTACCACAGCAATAATCATCAATACTATCATCAACGGGCGTTGTACGTTCAGCGATGACTTGTAGGGATATATCGGCTCCTCAGCCTTGCCGACCGAGAAGCCCAGCTCAATCAGGATTAACCTGATCCCGTTGAGCGCATGGTAGGCAAAGGCGGCGAAGACCAGGAATTCACCGATCTTGAACACGGGTGATTCGAAGATCCCCATCCATTTCTCCCATGCTTCCAGACCGAAGGCACGTGAGGATGTGACGAGGATGTGCAGGCAGAAATAGAGCAGCATACCCAGTCCGGAGAGGCGATGCAATACGTAAAGATATCGCTCGAAGCCCCACCTGCCGCCGCCGAGCCAGCCCCACAGCCCGATTTTGTTGGGATATTTTTTATTTTGTGTCATAAGATCTCCTGTAGCTTCCGCAAGCGAAGAAGCAGTAGCGGATAGCTCTTCTTCTCCCGCAGGCTGTCGCCTGTGGCTATTCATATTAATCCCCTTCGGGGATATATGGTATGTGTTTAACCATGTTGTCCATCTTTTCCAACAGGCTGTCGCCTGTGGCTATTCATATTAATCCCCTTCGGGGATGCTCCTAATACTTCCTTTCCACCGGCTTCCACTTGTTGATGGTCACGTCCTTGTAGGTCAGTTTCGGACCTGCGTCGGTGAGGGTTATCAGGGTATGTTTGAGCCATTTTTCGTCGTCGCGCACCGTAAAATCGCGCCGGGAATGCCCGCCGCGAGACTCCTCACGCGCCAGCGCCGCAACGATCATCGACTCGGCAAGTGTCAGCAGGTTCTCAAGCTCGATTGTATTGATCAGGTTGGAATTGTAAATCCTGCCCTTATCCTCGACCTTCACCTTTTTAAAACGTTCCTTCAACTTGCGCACCTCTTCAAGCCCCGCTGCCATATCGTCACCAGTGCGGAAGACCCCCATGTGGAAATCCATAACCTGCCGCAGCTTCGTCTTCAGTTGATATGGATTCTCATCGCCGTCATTATGAAGCAGATCTTGGAATACCCGCTTCTCTTCCTCTTCGACGCGGTCGGTGGGTATTTCCGGCATAGTGGGATTGGTCTCAAGATATTTCACTATCTCAGCGCCTGTAATCCCACCCCATACGAGGCATTCGGCGGTTGAATTGGAGCCGAGGCGATTTGCGCCGTGTAGCGACGTGCATGCTACCTCACCGGCTGCCCATACACCTCCCATCCTCGTTTTGCCGTTGATGTCGGCTTCGATGCCGCCCATCGAATAGTGAGCCACCGGACGGACAGGGATCGGCTCAAAGATCGGATCCAAACCGAGGAACTTCATGGTGACCTCACGGATGAGAGGCAGCGCATGGTTGATCTTGTCCGCGCCAAGATGCGTCAGGTCGAGGTGAACGAAGTCCAGACCCTTCGGTCCATCAAATCCGCGTCCTTCGATGATTTCAGTCATTTCGGCGCGGGAGACTATATCACGAGGTGCGGTTTCCATCTTTGAAGCGGCGTATTTCTCCATAAAGCGGTTGCCGTCCTTGTTTCGCAGATAACCGCCTTCACCGCGGCAGCCCTCAGTCATCAGTATCCCGGAAGGTACAAGCCCCGTCGGATGGAACTGCAGGAACTCCGAGTCCTCCAGAGACATTCCGGCGCGATATGCCATCGCCTGACCATCGCCGGTGACGGTCTGCGAGTAAGTTGTAAAGCCATATAGATTGCCAAGCCCACCTGTCGCTATAAGCAGAGCCTTTCCACGAACCACATTAAATTCACCCGTAGTCATATCCATCATCGTAATCCCTCGGAAGCTGCCTCCATCGCAAATAATAGACGTTACAAATACCTCGTCATAACGGGTAAAGTTCTTATATTGCACCAGATTATCGTAGAGGGTCTGCATCTCAAAGAAGCCGGTTTTATCGGCTGCCATAGTAGCGCGCGGGTAGCTGTGACCGCCGAATGGACGCTGCAAAATCCTGCCGTCATCCCGCCGCGACCAGGGCAAACCCCAATGGTCAAGCTGCAGGATTTCCTTGGGTGATGTTTCCACAAACCTATAGACGACGTCCTGGTCTGCCAGAAAATCGGAACCCTTGACGGTATCCCAGGCGTGGAGGTCAGTATTGTCCCCCTCCTCTTCACGTAGCACAGCCGCCGTGCCACCTTCCGCACAAACAGAATGTGCACGATTCAACTGAACCTTGGAGACGATGCCTATATTTACCCGATCGTCGGACCGGCGTGCAATCTCAACCGCCGCCCGCAAACCGGCTAAGCCTGCTCCAAGAATGATGACATCATGGTCGATCAACGTACTTTCACCTTATTTGTTTATGAGAATGTAAGACAGAGTGTAGCTTACTCTGAGTTCGGCAATTATACAGGCACTTCGAAGGTGATCGGTTGGAGAAGTGTGTTTCCAGGTGCTTGAAATGAAAACCAGATCTTGGAAGTGTCTTTTTAATAGTTGTCATTTCACAAAATTTCGTTAGAATATAAACTCATTTTTATGCGATAACAATACATAGAAGGGAATATCTTCTTATTATCGGATTATCATTGCCTGGTTGTTATTAAGAGGTGCGGTTTGTACTTGTTATTGCGAGCCCGTCTCAGATTGCCACACCGACCGCCAGCGTCATCGCAAGCGAAGTGAGACAATTCAATAAGCGGTCGGTTCGCAATGACGATTAGCCCGCATTTATTAAATTCCGATTTCATTAGGTTGCCGGCAGCGACTTAAATACACTATTGACATCCTGCATATTGAACTATTATATTAACAGGTTTCCTTAAATACTTCAAGAATTCGCAGAAAAAATATATAGTTACAACCAGAGGAGTAATTTGATAAGAACCAGTTTATTCAGTGCATTACTCGTTATCGCAGCACTGATATTGACTAATGCCGTGCAGGCGGCGAATATAACCGGATTTATCGTCGATGCATCCAGCGGTGAACCGCTGCCGGTGGCTTCGGCGGTGATCGAGGACAGCGACCGTGGCGCAACCACCAATCTGGACGGCTATTTCGTGATAAACCACATCCCACCCGGTGCATACACGCTTATCTTCAGCCACCTGGGCTATCACAATACAATGCAGGATGTACAGGTCATGGAAGTGATGGAGCCGCTGCAGGTCGAACTTCAACCGACACGAGTAAAATTGAAGGAGGTGGAGGTTAAGGTTAAACGCGAAGAGATCAAGGACAAGCGCAAGACACCCACGGTATCAGCCGTGGCGATGGACTCACGGCTCATCCGCACCATGCCCTCGCTCGGCGGCGAAATGGATGTAATGCGCGCCATGCAGACGATTCCCGGGGTTAAAGCAGCTTCGGATATTTCCTCAGCACTGCACGTTCGCGGCGGCAGTCCGGACCAGACCCTGATCCTGATGGACCACAATACGGTTTATAACCCGACGCACATGTTCGGTCTGTTCAGCACGTTTAACTCCGATGCCGTGAAGTATCTGGAGCTCCTCAAGGGCGGTTTCCCGGCAAAGTACGGCGGTCGCAGCGGCAGCGTGCTTGAGGTTATCATGAACGACGGAAACCGCAAGCAATACCATGGACTGTTTTCCATCGGTCTGATCTCTGGAAGAGCCGCGCTTGAAGGACCGTTGTCGATTGCAGGAAAGAAGGGTTCTTTTGCCGGTTCATTTCGCCGGACATACATAGATTATGTCGTCGATGCAATGCGTAAGTCAGGTGACTTGGAGTTACCGGATTACTACTTCTACGACGGCAACGGTAAATTCAATCTCGACCTGACCGACCGAACCACGTTTACGGTCGCCGGTTACTGGGGTAACGACCGGATGAACTTCGATTTCGGCAATGAGGATGCCCGGATAAACGCTTACCTGAGCTGGGGCAACCGTACTTTAGCAACCCGTCTACGGCATGCGCTGGGTCGGACTTCGTACGTTTCGTTCGGTGCAGCGGTCAGCCGTTACCGTTCAAAATGGTCATTTTCGAATGAGGATGTCGTATTCGACCGGGCTCGCGAGCGGATTTACGACTATTCTATAAAATCAGATTATGAATACCTTGGTTGGCAGGATCATCATATACAGACCGGCTTATGGTACAGTTACTATGATACTCATTTCTGGGAAGAGAACGAGGATATGGTCTATGTTGACGTTGATACGACAGCATATAACGTCTCACTTTACCTCCAGGATAGCTGGCGTATAAATGCGTTCTATGAACTTCAACCGGGTGTGCGATTCTATTATCACAACGCAGGCGACCAGACGGCTGTTGATCCGCGGCTGGCGATGGTGTACTATTTCGATGAGCAGTTGCGGATCAAGGCTGCCGTCGGTCGCTATTCACAATGGATGAACGTTATGTCCGGCGGCGCGGAGATGAGTGTCTTCGATCTCTGGTTTCCAGTAGACGACTCGATCGATCCGTCTTATTCCAACCAGATTGTTCTCGGATTTGAGTGGGATCGGGCTGACGGTTATGATTTCACCACCGAGACCTATTATACCGACATGCACAACGTTGCTGCCATGCGACCGATGGTGGATGAGGGTGAGAGCGAAGCGGAGGCTTTCGTAGTCGGTGACGGTTACGCCTACGGCTTTGAATGGATGCTCAGGAAGAAAGCCGGCAGGCTTAACGGCTGGCTGGGATACTCACTTTCATGGACGGAGCGGCGTTTTCCGGTCGACAGTTACATCAACGAAGGCGAATGGTTTTATCCCAAGTGGGACCGTCGTCACGATTTTATTGTAGTACTGAACTACAAGAAATCTCCGAGGTGGGATTACGGGGTATCATGGCGTTACAACACCGGTCAGGGCTTCACGCATGGACTGCGCGTCTATACCACTCGTTTCGCCGGTTTTGATCCAACTGACCAGGGTAATTACGGTCGTACCATCTTCAAGGGCAGCAAGAATAACTACCGCTTCCCTGAGGATCACCGGCTTGACCTGAGTGCAACATACAATCATCTGTTTTTCGGCATGCGCGCCAGGTTGACTTTCAGTATATATAACGCATACAGCCGCCGCAGCTACTGGATCAGGTCCTTTAATACAAGGGAGAACCCGATTGAAGTTACCGACGCCAAGCTGCTGCCGATTATTCCACTTATCAACTATGAAGTGAGGTTCTAAAATGAATATTAGACATGTACTTAGCAAGGATTCATTTCCATCATACATACTTTTCATCCTCGCAGGACTGGCGTTCATGTTCGCATCGACAGGTTGCGAGAGTACACCGACCGAAGTAGAGGAGTACGACCCGGAGCCGGTGTTGTATGCTTATCTCACCAACAGCGAGCCGTTCGAGGAGGCTTTCCTGGAGAGGGGAACGCCGTTGTTCGATCATTACGACTTTGAGGATGCGGCGATTACTGGTGCGGAGATAAAGATTTTCGATTGTGCAAGTGGAGATACACTTCACCTCATGGATGATCAAGAGAAACCTGGTCGATATATTCCGGTTGCCGGTGAGGAGTTGATTCCGAGAGGTAGGCATCACTATCGCATCGAGTGTCGAACACCGGATGGCGAGTTTGTCTGGTCAGAGACGTCGGTACCGGTTGCTTTCGACACTGTGGCTATCGAACTGGTTGACATGTACGGCACCGTTTACCCGGTTTCGGAAGGTGACACGCTGACGCGTAATCATCCGAACATGTTTTGGCGGTGGGCGATCGATACAACGGGTGGTTTTGTCGGCGGCTATGCAGGGTTGATTGTGGCAGAGACTCCGCGGGATTCACTGGTTCCGCTCGATCCGGACTGGGATCCAAATGATCCTGATGATGCTCTTGATGACGAAGACCGTAACGCTGTCGGGTGGACGGTGTTCAGATACGATGCGGAGTGGACGACAATCGCCTGGGCGTTCTTCGAGTGGGAGGGACCGACCCGCATCGAGCTGCAGGCGATTTCAGCCGGTTATTACGATTATCTGTTCTCCAGTTTCCGAGCCATGCAGGGCATGCTCGAGAACCCGATTTTCAACATCAACGGCGGTCTCGGAGTTTTTGCGGGGTTGTCGAAGAAAGAGTTTCATATCTATATGAAGAGGGTGGAAAGCGAGGGATGAGGGATGAAGGATGAGGGATGAAATGATTTAAGTTTGTGTGGCCCGTCCAGCTTGCTGGACGGGTTTATTCTATGTGAGTGCAAAAGTGAGAAAGTGCAAAAGTGTGAAAGTAGGGTAAGGGCAGATTTGTCGAATCCGTAATGCTACTCCGTTATAAAAAGCAGGAATACGTTACTTAGCGGTGTAGGATTACCTGCTGCGCGCCGCAGGATGTTTATCTGCCCAACATGAGTCAGAGCGTCTGACATCGGACCATTGATCAGATGCCAGAAAGGTCTTTTTTCAATCCTGATTGCCTTCAGTTCATCGACGCTCATTTCAGTAAAATGTTTTTTCAATAGAGCCAAGTTTTCCAGGACGGAATTGCGAACCAGGGAGTCCTCTTTCGGTCTGCTGAATTCCTCGCCGTATATCGATAGCCATATCCAGTTGATCAAGCCCCAGATGTGCCCGACGATCTCGCCGATGCTCATGGCTTCCGCCGAGAGGCGGAAGGCGTATTCCTTATCCGTGAGACCTTCAGTAGCCCAATAGAACCGGTAACCCAGACCATCCAACAGGCGTGTGATTATTCCTGTTGCGTTAATACTGTCTGGATATTCTTTCATCTCCTTGAATGGTAAGTCTTTCATTTAACTCTTCTGATGGTTAATAATTCCCGTTTACTCAACCCCTTCGGGGTTGTGATCAGGTTTGCATTATGTTCCACCGGCTGGCGCCGGTGGCTATTCACGGTTTAATCCCTTCGGGATTGGGTTTGTTTTATCTTCCACCGGTTGACGCGGGTGGCTATTCACGGATAAATCCCTTCGGGATTTTATTTTGTATTGTACCCCATTTGCAGCACCAGGTTGTGATTAACAAAGGGACCGTGAGCTACACGCTCGTATGAACGTATATCAAACCCGTTCGCTGAAAAGGCTGATTTAATCTCAGCGAACGTATAGAGTCCGTAGTTCTTTGTGATTGGCATAAAGATCGTTTTAACAGTCTTTGAAAAGGCAAAATCCTGCCAGATGAAGTATCCCCCTGGTTTCAGCACCCTCGCTATCTCACGCACGGCAGCCTCCCAGTCGGGAATGTGGTGAAAGACCATCTGCGATAGCACCAGGTCGAAGCTGGCATCTTTGAAATTGAGATGTGCGGCGTCTTCAACACTGTAATGAAGGCGGTCGCTTTCCGGATTTATCTTTGCAGCAATTTCGATCTGTGCGGGATCGAAGTCGGTGCCGTGTATGTTACAACTGTAATTGTCCGCCAGGAATGCTGAAACCAATCCGATCCCGCAGCCGAGTTCGAGCGCGTCAGTGAAGTTCTTTATATCGATTTCCTCCAGGAGAGGACGAAGCTTGTCGATTTTGCGTTTGGCTTTTCTCTTCCTGTTGACAAAACGTTTTTCAAACCGTGTCATTTTCATTTGAAAAAGATCTCCCTTAATTGTCATTCCGGTTTTCCAGTGTGTCCGAGAATGTTCAAATACCGGTGTCGACCCACCGCGGTTGACACAACAATTCATGCAGTATCAATAATTTAGCTGTCAAGCACGGTGGCATGACAGCGGTTGATTCTTGATTATCGGACAGACTGTTTCGCCGGAATGACGATTTGACCGCTGTCTATGCAAGAATAAATTAATCTGATTAATATCATTTTTCTTCATCATTCACATTCAACATATCCCCGCTGTAAAGGAAACGTTTGACCTTGCGCGTGGATGTCTTCTGAAACTCATCTTCCACGATGCGGAACTGGCGGATGCGTTTGGAATTCTCCAGATCCTGCTGGGCTTCGTTTATCTCCTGTTTAATTAACTGATAGACGTCATCAGATGTTGGTTTTTCATCGAGTTTTTCGAAATGCAGGTCAACCTGCTCATAATCCGGATATATCAACGCTGCCACATCCTCTCCATAGCCCGAATTACGCTGCACGCCCAGCACCAATGATTCCGCAATGAAGCGCCTGCGGTTAAGATGATGTTCGATCTCCTCAGGATACACATTCTTACCGCCGCCGGTAACCAGCATGTTCTTGACTCTGCCCATGATCTGGAGGTAATTGTCATCCCTGATTGCACCCAGGTCACCGGTGCGGAACCAGCCGTCGTCATCCAGGCATTGCCTTGTTGCTTCTTCATTCTTGTAGTATCCGGAGAAGACGTTGGAGCCGCGTATGCAGATTTCACCGACTCCGGATTCTCTCACGTCGACGATCCTGCATTCAATGCCGGGTATCGGTGGTCCAACTGTTACATGACTTACCTTCCACGGCGGATTGACATGGGTAACCGGACTGGTTTCGGTCAAGCCGTAGCCCTGCATCATCCTGATTCCCAAGCGATTGAAGAACACGGCTGTTGCCGGATCGAGCGGACCGCCGCCGCTGACGAAGAATTTCACCGTGCCAAAGCCGGCTTTTTCACGTAAGCCCTTGAAAACCTTGCTTCCCAAACTGATCCCGGCTTTCTCACCCGTGGCGACCACGTTGCACATGGTATTGAACAGTCTCTGTGTATTTCTACCCTTCTTCTTGATACCCCGCAGGATTCCGGCGTGCATCTTCTCGAACAGCAGCGGTACACCGACCATCATCGTTACGTTCGTATTCCTGATATCGGCAATCAGGTCGTGGCTGGCGAGGCTTTGGGCGTAAGTAATGCTGCATCCGCAATAAACCGGCAGCAGGAAACCGGCAGTGCATTCAAAGCTGTGGTGAACAGGAAGCACCGAAAGGAATGTGTCTTCGATTCCAAGAGGGAAAATCCGGCTGGCAGCAACAACATTTGACATGATGTTCAACTGAGTGAGCATTACGCCCTTGCTGTGACCGGTCGTGCCGGATGTGTACAGTATCGCCGCCAGTTCGTCCATCTCGCGCCTGGGCAGTTCGACGTCGCTCTCGCTGCCCGTTTGCAGGATCATATCGAATGGGATCGAATCCTCCACGCAATCTTCATCGAAGCAGACCATCTTCTCCAACGTGGGAATTTTCTCCATCTCAACGACGACTTTCAGGAATTTTGAGGAGGCGAGCAGGATTCTCGAACCGGAGTCCGACAGAATATGCCTGATACCCGCCGGCGGCATCATACTGTCAACCGGTACTACCACCGCGCCTGCGGTTTGAATCCCAAGATAGGACGCTGACCATTCCGGACGATTCTCACCCAGAACAGCGACGCGGTCACCTTTCTTAATATCCTGATCGATCAGCCATCGGGCGACGTTGTTAACCATATCGCGGAATTCGTTGTAGGAAATCTCCTTGTAACCGAATCCTGTCCAGGTGCGCATAACCGGTCTTGAACCGAAGTCCCGCGCGCTGTTTTCTGCGAGTTCGCTCAGTGGGAATAATCCGCGGTCGGGGCGTAGATGTGATTCGTAATCGCTCATACTGTCCTCTTTTATTGCTTTCGACGATGGCTTTGTGGGGATTTAGGCTGAAATGATGTGTATTATAATGATGTAGATTGGGGAATCCAAGTGGAGTAATGTATTAATCTTGAAGCTTCAGACAGTTGGCTGTGATGTGATTGTGATTATTGAGATGCTGAATCATTATTTTGGGCATAACTACTGAAATATTATACTGATAGATTATTTATTTTAGAGAGCAAATAATCCTTGACATCGGACTTCAGAGCCATTATATTATATGTGTTAATTAGGTCGACAAATGAAACCTATCTCTATAAATAACCGGTTGACGGGCTTCTGTCTTTGCTATAGTCGGAGAGATAAAAGAGGGTTAATCAAACCAACCTCCTCTTCGGGGGGGGGGGGGACCTCATTTAATCCACACTATACCTCCCCCTTGTACTACCCGCGATTACAGTCTGCACCAGCGACCTCCACCTTTATTACCTAAATCCAGATGTCACTCAATGTCTTATCTATGTATATTTGCTGTTGAACATTCTGTTCAATAGGAATTTATTTAAAGTCAAAGCTTAATTTTAGTCAAAACAAAGAGGTTAAGAATCATGGCAACAACTTTAAGATTCAAGTCAGTCACTGGCACGATTAAGAAGCTTGCACGTGCAAACTTCAAGATGAATATGGGTTTTGGTGGACTGTTCAATAATT
>CAYYHI010000063.1:0-16281 GCA_964471745.1 uncultured bacterium
CTGGCAGACGAGGGCGTCTGCCAGCGGGCAATTCGGACTTTTTCAACGGGGATTATATAGTATTTCGTGTACAGTGAACTTCCGTATTCACGAGAGTGACAATTTAATGAAGACATTAACGCTTTTACATATTCGGAGAAAATAGATGAACCGGCTTAAAGGGATCGTTTTCGCAGTTGTATTTCTTCTTCCTTTGTCGGTATTCGGACAGGCAAAGGTTGGCACCGCCGGGATGCAGTTCCTGAAGGTCGGTGTGAGCGCGCGCGCCGTCGGCATGGGAGAGGCTTTCACCGCAGTTGCCAGTGATGCCTCTGCACTGTACTACAACCCGGGCGGATTGATCCAGCTAACCAAACCGGAAGCGACATTCACGTTAATAGATTATCCGGCGGATCTGAAGTTTATTTATATCGGCGGAGTAATGCCGTCACCAAGCACCAGCGGCGTAATCGGTGTACATCTGACATCGCTGTTCACCGATGACATGATCGAAACCACGCCGAGGATGCCATACGGCACCGGACGAACGTTCACCGCCAGCGACCTTGCCGCGGGTGTAGCCTACTGCCAACGGTTGACGGACAAGTTCTCGGTCGGTGTCTCCGTCAAGTACCTGAACGAACGCCTGGCTGACGCCTCCGCGACCGGCTGGAGTGCGGACGTGGGAACATTCTATACCACCGGCTGGAAGCGGATTAATATCGGTATGGTTATTCAGCATTTCGGCTCGGATATGGATTTTGAGAATTCCCCCTTCCCGCTACCGATGAGCTTCAAGTTCGGAGCCTCGATAACCGCAATCGAGAAAGCTGCTTGGGATCTGATATTTGCCGGGGAATTTGTCCATCCGAACGACAACCTTGAGATATATCACATCGGCGCTGAGTTTAACTATATGAAGATGTTCAGCGTTCGTCTGGGCAAGCGGATCAACGGTCTGATCCGCGATTCATGGCTGGATTACCAGGAAGATCCGCAGAAGGATCCGTTCCTCGAATATCCTCTAATGGAAAAGGACGCCGATGGTAGTTATTCACTTGTGTTGGATGGCGTCTCATTTGGCGCCGGGTTTAAGATTCCTCAAGCCGGTGTAAACATCGATTATGCCTGGGCGGGGCTCGGAACGCTTGGTAGTGTGCATAGGTTTACGATAGGGTATATGCTAAGCGGGCTTTTATATTAACTTATTATTAATTAAGGTCTTATCCAGAGGTTAAAGGGTGAAGAAGCCTGAATATCGGAAAGCAGTCATGTGGGGTGTTTCGGTTGTCATCATGCTGGTATTTACCCTGCAGGCGTCAGCGATCAGTGTCAGCGACACCCTGTCGAGCGGCACATGGACGACTGCAGACAGTCCGGTCTATGTTGAGGATGACATAATACTGCCTGATGACGCTGAACTGACTATAGAACCGGGTGTACAGGTTCAATTCAGAGGTCCTTACCACTTCCTGATCGAGGGCAAGCTCGAAGCTGTGGGTGAAAGTGACGGCTGGATTGTGTTTACCGCTGAACAGCCTGATGTGGACAGCCTGCGCTGGAAGGGGTTGCGCTTCGTCAACGCCAACCGTGGCAGCAAACTTGTTTTCTGTGAGGTTAAACACAGTTGGGCGCGCGGCGACTGGCCCGAAAACTGCGGTGGTGGCATATATATCGAAGGATGTTCGCCTGAGATTAAACGATGCATTATTTCCGATAACCGGGCTGACGGCGACGGCGGCGGCATTTATGCGATGTTTTCAACCTCTATCATCCGGAACAATCTGATTGTACGCAACTACTCCGCAAATTTCGGCGGCGGTTTCTTCATCTCGTATGCTGAACCGTATATACTTAACTGTACAGTAGCGCTGGACACAGCGCTTCATTGGGGAGGAGGCTTCTTTGTCGGTGCCGAAGGTTCGTCGCGGATTACAAATTGTATAGTAGCTTATAACGAGAATGACTTGGAACCGTGGGGAGGACATGACGCCGGCGGTACTTATTTCCGCAACATAGCTACGGTACGTTCCGCATCGCCGGTTATCACCTTTAACTGTATTCCTCATCCTACCGATCCGTATTCCGGGCAGGGGAACATTCTCGAAGAACCGGGATTCATAAGCGTGGATCCTGACTCCGGATACGATTTTCATCTGCAGCTGTCTTCACCGTGCATCGACGCCGGTGATCCGCTGATGAATCCCGGCAACGAGCCTGATGTTTTGGTCAATCGTGTCAACATGGGAGCTTTTGGCGGAACGGAGGAAGCGGCATTATCGCTGCCGGTTATATATTGCAGCAACTATAACTTAAGTCTGCCTCTTAACTATGGCAGTATTCGGATAAATTCTCAGAAAGCTCAGGAAATTACGATTGAGAATTACGGTCATTACTCTTTGGACTTGGTAGATTTCAGGTTTAACACCTCAGCGTTTTTTCCAGATTCTGTTGAAGATGGAGGAACGATTTATCCGGAATATGATGACCCGAAACAGCCGGTAATTGAACCCGGTGAGAGCAATAAGTACAACATAAACTTCATGCCGATTGACCTTATAACGTATGATGATACACTCAGGCTTGTCTCAAACGATACACTGCATGAGGTTCCATATATTATTTTGAATGGAACGGGCATCGATCCGATAGCTGTGGTAAACGATTCACTTATCTTTGATAACAAGCAGATCGACGACTCGCATGACAGTCTTCTTTATGTATATAACGAGGGCACCAGTGACCTAATTATTAATCGTCCTGATCCTAATACCAATGCTTTACGTATACAGGGTAAGGGCTTCAGAGCCTCGGTTGATGTTCCTCTCGTAATCAGCCCTGGAGATTCAGGTAGTATCGATGTGACCTTTACACCGACTTCCCCGGAGGTGTATAACGCTCTATTGACCGTTAATAACAACGATGCTGCGGTAAATATATCTCTCCGCGGTTGGGGCTCCGGTCCAAAGATGGTCATCGAAGATACTACGTTGTTCCTCGGATATGTTTACGCGGGTGGTGATACCGCTGTCTATACCATAGACGTTAGCAACGAGGGCGAAGATGTATTGCTGGTCGACAACACAGCTTTATCCGATCCGGCGTTCTCGGTGACGATCCCTGACGGTCTGCTCGAAATTCCTGTGGATAGTACAGCACAGCTCGCTGTAAATTTCCATCCATCCCGACCGAATGAAGACTTCTCAGACCTGCTGATTATTTCCAGCAGCAATTACCCATTACCGGATACGGTTGAGTTAAGCGGTCGTGGTATGGAGGAACCGGGTGAATATGTGTTCGGCGATGTCGGTGGCAGAACTTGGGAGTGGTCAGACGATCACCCGGATTACATTGTGCTTGATTCTGTCCATGTACCGCCTCACGAAAGACTAAGGATAATGAAAGGTGCCCGCATCCTGTTCGAGCCGAACGCATTTATGCAGGTTGATGGCGAGCTTAGAGCCCTTGGTCTTCCCGACGATTCGATCCGGTTTCTTCCACGGGACCAGTCTGGCACCAATGAAGCCCGCTGGGACGGGATTAATCTCACCTTCGAGGATGCCACCCGGATGTCGTACTGCGTGGTGCAGGGAAGCCGAGGCGGGATACGCATTCGGGAGGCTTCACCGCTAATACAGTTCTGCACTATCGCCGATAACAGGGACACGACCGACGGCGGCGGTGTATATATCGAGAACTCGGGCGCCCGGATTGCAGGTTGTGTAATTGAGGATAATGCCGGTCGAAACGGCGGAGCAATATACATTCTTAACTCCAAGCCCGTGATAACCAACTGCGTTATTCGCAACAACAGCGCCGAAGTTACCGGCAGTGCCATCTACCTGCGTTTCCTCGCCAGCGCTATACTGCAGAGTTGCCTGATACACGACAATACCGGCGGTCATGCGATCACCATCTTTGATCATTCCTCGCCGAGATTGATTAACATGACAATTGCCAATAATGTAGGTGGTGGTATTCAGGCGAACGTCAGAAGCATCCCCGTGCTGATCAACACTATCCTGTGGGACAACGGTTATGAACTTGAACTCGATCAGGCGTCGAACGCACTGGTCTCTTACAGCGATATCGAAGGTGGCTTCGAGGGAACGACTAACCTGAACGTTGACCCGATCTTTACTGACTCTGATTATCATCTTTCAGAAGTATCCCCACTTATCGACATGGGGAATCCGGAGCACAGCTATCGCGACCACTTCATCCCGCCTTCGTTAGGCAGCGAGCGTTGTGATATCGGTGCATACGGCGGTCCGCTTGGCGGGAGCTGGACAGTTTGCGATGTTTCAATCTCCCTGTTCCAGAACCCGGCTTTCCCGCACTGGCTTGATATCTTTATTACTACCCTTGATGGCTTCCAAAGTGCGCCAGTCTGTTCCCTCGAGTTTGGAGAAAACGAGGAAGTGTCAGTGCTGTTGAATCCGAATCCATCGGATGCTTTTACCTATATGGGGAGCTATGAAGCATCCGGTAGCGGTAGCATGTTCATAATCGTTGATGCCATGCTTACGGGTGGTGGACGTCAGAGGGTCAGTCGGTCATACGAACTGAACGTTATCGGCGTGGACGGAGGAACTATTCAGATGGCAGGGGTTGGTGGCAGTGTGACCATACCACCCGGTTGTATTAACAGGACGCTTACGGTATTAACCGGATTAGAAACGTCTTACCCGCTTAAACCGTCTGATGGCAGGATATTCCTGTCTCCGTTGTTCTTCATCAGCGGGATGGATGATCCGTTGACGGAATTTGTTGAACTGACTCTGGAATTCAACACCGACGGCTGGTTGGATGCAGACCGCGATAAACTCGGTATCTATCGCTTTTCCAATGATGAGTGGATACGACTGCATGGGTGCTATGAGAATGGAAAGCTTACAGGTCTTATCGATCGCGGCGGATGGTTCGCTGTTGCTTGGAGTGACGAAGATTCACCAATACACGTCGAGACCGTTCCGCGTAGCATTGAACTTATCAGTGCCTATCCGAATCCATTCAATCAGAAGGTAACCATTGAGTTCAATTTGACGCGCGGTTCTGACATTCAGCTCGCTGTATATAATCTTGCCGGCAGGCGGGTTGCCGGTCTGATCAGCGGCGCCCTCAATGCTGGTTTGCATGTAGCGGTCTGGGATGGGCGCATGGACAACGGTACTCTTCTACCGAGCGGTATATACTGCGCACGGCTTGTTAATGCCAATGAAACCCATCTGGTTAAATTATTACTTTTGAGGTAGACAGTGAAACGCAACTCAGATAAGATATTTACCGGCAAAATTCACGGGGCGTTAGCGACCCTTCTATCGATATGTCTCGTTCTGGTGGTTATGGGTTGTGGTAAGGACGATGGAGTCACCGGTCCTGAGATGACGACTATGGATCTGGTTTACGAGGGCTGGGATCTGTTCGAAGATGCTGAATATGCTGCCGCTATCGAGTATTTCGAGAGAGCGCTGCAAGCCACGGCGGACTTGACCGATGACCAACGTATGTATGCTTATTCAGGTGCAGGATGGACCTGTGGAAAGCTGCCGGGACGCCTCGAAGATGCAAGGGATTATTTCGAGCGGAGTGTGATAGATAGTATGATACTCTATGACGCCCTGGCAGGATGGCTTTTTGTTGACTATCAACTCGGTGATTGGAATATGGCTCTCCTGAAAGCGGAAGTTCTTATGGAGGATATTCCAACCTGGCGCTTTTATCACGAAGAGACTTTGGATTATAATGATATCAGATTACTGATGGCAGCCTCGCATTTTAACCTCGGTAATTTCTCCGAGAGCCTGCAGGTTGTGGTTGAACACCTGAATAGTTGGTTTGAAGCCGACGTTTCCACTCAACAGGGACGTCGGGAACTGAGTGAGGAGATCGAAAGATTAAGAGAAGTATATGGATAATAACCGTCAATTCAGAAAGTTGCTTGTACAACAGGATATAAAAATGGTCCGAAAGTTACCGTTTACAATCCTCCTTGCGGTCGTAATCATTGTCAATGGTTGCAATACCTTTCTCGGGGATATGGAACGCGCTGTGTCGCCCAATCAACTGCCGACTGTGGAATTTACCAATGTTCCAGTTGAGGGTGATACCTTCTCCTATGCTCCGGTTATTTACTGGAAAGGCAGCGATCCGGATGGATTTGTCGAATTATACGCTTATGCGGATATAACCGATTCAGCGGCAATTCTCAATCCGGAATATTATGAGGATTTCATTCCATACGAGTCATGGGTGTTTACTTTGGCAACATCTGATACGGTTTACCTGCTGACAGAAACCGGAGAAGTCACCGAACATGTATTTTACTTAACATGTTTCGACGATCAGTATGAGATGGCGCCAATAATTCACCGTACATTCTTCCGCACCAACCAGCCGCCCAATGTCCCGTTGATCAAGTGGTGGGAAGATGCCGATACCAGCTTTCACCACGATATTACCGTTGACGATACACTGTACTGCCTCGAAGAAATTACCGATACCTGGCCCGGACTGGGTTTCAGTTGGAAATCTTCAGATCCGGATGACAAGGATTTGTACACAATCCCATTGGAATTCAAGTATTTCCTAGAAAAGGTACCTCACGATACTATTTGGCAGTGGGTTGCCCATGAATGGTCCAACACTCAGGAAATCCAATTCGGCGATCTCGAAACAGGGCATTATACCTTCACAGTCTGGACGCGGGATGACGGTCTTGAGATGTCTGAGCGTCCTGCAACCGCCACATTCGACGTCTATAAACCGACTTTTGAACAGCAGCTGTTGCTGCTGAATATAACCAAAGAGGGTGATCATTTAACAGGGTACGGTAATGTTATACCGGGCACGCAGATCGGTGAATTGTATCAGCAGCTAAGTGAATCTGTCATGGATGTCGAGTATGTTCACCTGCCAAGTCCTGACGGGATTGAACCATGGAAATCTTTCCTGGGACGGTTTCGTTTGATTATCCTGATCTCTGAGAACTTTGATGAGCCTATTGTGGACATTGTGGAGCCGCTCAGGGATTACGTCAGGATCGGTGGTCGCTTGTGGGTAATAGGCTATTTCACACGCAAGAATATTTTCATCGACGAAAGAATCCTTAACCTGATGAAATCCTCGTTTGCAGACCCGCCCGCTCCTAATATACGAGGGAGACAGCCGGATTTCATAGGCGCAACAGCAGGTGTCGAAGGAATGCCCGAACTGGAGATAGATACAAGTAAGATTGCGGCGGTCAATGAAGTGCTACTTATTAGTAACTGGGATTATCCTTTCCTTCCCGGTGTCGATATTTTAGCCGCCGGTGAAGGTGCGGAGACTGTTTACTATTACACATCGTATACAGATACGCTTAACGGCGATGTTTTCAACGATTTGGCGGCTGTTAAGGTTTATGCCGATACGATTTGTTATCCGCCGACACCGGTTGATTGTATAGTCAGGATGCCGATTAACAGGAGGATTCTCAACATCAGTCGCATTGAGAATACAACTCGCGGTGTTGTCGGAGAAGTCCAGAGCTGGGCGAACAACGCCTGGCATGCAGGTACCAGCTTTGCCGCTGTTGTGAGAGTCAGCTACACTTACGGTGAACCGTGGTCGGTTGAGGATACTATCAGGGTGGACTACCGCTATCAACCTACTTCCGAGATGCATCTACGCCCCTGTGCGATCCGATACGAGAAGTTGTCATCACCTGCGGAAGGCGAGGGTCTTGAGCTAAGGTATCGTGTAGCTGTATTCACCTTTCCCCTCTATTACCTTGTCAATAGCAACGATGGCGGGGGTGAAGGTAGAGTTGAAACCATGTTTAACAATATGCTGGACTGGTTCTACCAGGCTGAAGCACACTGATGGTGGTTGTATAATTCCGGGATTTTTAGTAATCTTACCTTAAAGTTGATTCTATGCGCCGAAAGGAATTGCAAGTCTTAGTTGTGATTTGCGTGATATACGTTATCCTGTGGATGTTTTTAACCAAGCCGTCGTTCTGGGGTTTGGATAATGGATTTAAGTTTCAGGGTGCGCGCGCCTTTGCAGAAACCGGTCAGATTAAAGTTGCTTACAGCGGAGCTGATTTTGATCCCAGCGGCGGCTTCAGACCGATGGTTTTCCCTTACAGTGTTATGGATGGAAACGCACAAATACCAGTGTTCTCTGTCCTGTTTATGATTCTGGGTGGTCTTTTATATTCACTCTTTGGTAGCATAGGTCCATATCTTCTGCCGCTTATCGGTGGGTGTGCAACCCTGGTGGCTGGCTGGTTCATGTGGATTCGTTTTCGTCCGGACCTCGATGGTCGGCTCTTCCTTGTTATGCTTGGACTGGGTTCTCCACTTCTGTTCTATAGCCTTTCATTGTGGGAACACTCCCTTTCGATGGTCTTTGTTATTCTGTCTTTTACATTTCTCATTCAGACTCGGGATGTCACTCAGGATGAGGAGCCAAGAACATGGGAAGTAACCCTCTCAGGTTTTCTCATTGCCCTGGCTACGGCTTTCCGAACAGAAGCAATTTTCTGGGTCGCAATTCCCATCTTCTTCTGGCGCACTACCGATCGGGCTATACAGGACACCGGGCGTTACATAATCGGCTTTGTAGCCGGGATGGGCGGCTTAATGGTGTTGAACAACTGGGCAACTGGCTCGCTACTACCCCTGCATATCAAGAGCAATATCTATATTAACCTTGTTATGGGTTATAAGGATCTTTTCTTGGCTCGATTTACTAATCTATATCTCATAACATTACAGGGTTTTAAGGATCCCTACTTGTCTGTTTTTCTGCTCATACCGCTGGTTATAACTGTTATCTGGCGGGGATGGCGCTATGAGAAAGATTGGGGGTATTACCTGACGGCGGGTGTCCTGGTGGTATGGGCGATCTATTTTTTCACAATGAGAGGTGTAAGTGATTACGCTTCTTACACACTCCACACCTGCGGAATTCTCTGGGTAGTGCCGTTCGTAGTGCTCGCATTAATGCCGCTCAAGAGCCGGAGAATGGAGCGTTTTTGGAGATTCTTCTGGCTATGTCCGTTATTATATTTTGTAATAGTGAGCGCTTTCACACCTACGTTAAAAGGTGTACATTGGGGTCCACGTTTCGTGCTTCAAGCTATACCGTTTCTCCTGCTAATCGGTTCTGTACGAGCTCAGCGGTGGTGGAGTCATTATTCAGTAACCAAGCCATTGATTTTGCTGTTGATCACTATTTCTGTTATAAATCAGATGTATTCATACGACATCCTACGCAAAACGCGGCGTGATAATGCCGAGCTCAACCGATGGGCTGCCAACACCAGTTTAGAACCGGCGCTGACAGGGATGTGGTGGTTTTCCGGTGATGTGTCGCTCCTGTCAGATCGTTACCCCTGGTACCTCACGGACACTGAGGGTAGGATAAATTATGTGGTTAATGCGCTGCGAGATCGAGGTGTAATGAGATTCAACTTCTATGAGCGCTCCCCGTATATTTCGGATGATTTTTGGAGGAATATCGATACTGAACCCGTCGGTGAGGACTATTTTCTTGATGGCGATGGCAAGACGCGACGCAGGTGGTTTAAAATCCTTCGTTAGATATTCTCCCAAGCATTTCTCTCGCCGGTTGGTATTCCGGGTCGATTTCGAGTGCTTTATGTAGGTGTTCCACTGCGGCACCCAAATCTCCGCCCGACACCTCTATAATCGCCAATCTGTAATAAGGACGCGGATCAGATTCCGACAATTCTCCAGCCTTCGCATAATCCTTTTCAGCTTGAAACAGGTTACCCGTCTGGAAATGTATGTCGCCCGTTTTCAATAAGATTCGTATTGCATTTATCCTTGCGTCTTCCAGGTCGGAATTGTAATGATATGCTCGAAGGTAGTGAACTTGCGCCTGATCAATATCCCCCCGACTTTCTAAGATTACCCCAAGATTGTTCTCTGCCTTTGCGCAGACCGGGTTGTTTTCCAGTTCTTTCCTGAATGCCTCTTCCGCGAGGAGAGTATCACCTAAAGTGAGTAGAGCGACGCCGGTATTCAGGTTCATTTCCGGGTAGTCCGAATTAATATCTGCAGCCTGTCGATAGCGCTCGAGGGCTTCTCCTGTCTTTCCAGCCCTGAGCAGAGCGTTACCAGCTACAAAGTGCGCTTGCGCCTGGTTGTTGAAGTCGTCGCCGGTCCAATTGGGTATTGTTATTATATAGACGACAATCATAGGGATTAAATACTTAATCAGATGCATCCTTTGCCTTATGGCATCCCACAGCATGCATAGACCTGCACCGGAAAGTACTGCAAATACAGGAAGAAGAGGCATTCGGTAGCGCGTGTTGACAAAGAAAAGAACCAGAGACAATCCGAAGGTCAGTATAAACCACAAAGAAATTCTGACATCTGGATTTCGATAGTTGTACATTATTCCGAGCAGTGCGAAGGGCAGCATTGTTCCGATCGAGATCAGCAGCAGGATACGCAGTAGCAGTGAAGATTGGTATGCCAGACACATCGATCGGTTGTTACCTATTTCACGGGCATTAATAAGAAGTACCGACTTCTTCAGAATAAGTCCCAGCCAGCCGCCCGGATCGTTCTTGATCTCGCGCCATCCCATACGCCATAGCTGTCGGGAAACTTCAACCGGCGCAAGGGATCTGCCGGCATCCTGTTTAGCGATTCTCGACGCGTCTGTGTTGCTCCACGCTGCGCCGACGCCGGGCAGTTCCGACGACCAACCGCTGGCGTTATGTGCGTTCCCAATGTAGAAATTAACTCCGCCTTGTGTGGAGACAGGGATAATGGTTCCCGACGCCTGGAAGTTGAAAATCAACACCGGGGCAAGCAGCAGTATTAAAGCGCATAAATGAGAAGAGGAAGTCAGCAATAATGATTTGAATCCCGGTCTAAGACGCTGGACACCAATAAGAATCACAATAATCGTAAGTGGCAGGAGGATAAGCGCATTGGGTCTTAGCAGCGACAGTATGGCTAATATAACTCCCGATATAAGTGCCCGTGTGATACTCGGCTTCTGCAGGAACATCATCAAAGTATAGACTAACCCGATTGCTGCTGCGGTGGCGAGGGAGGTCATGAGTATTTCGCCGGAGAAATAGACAACTGCTCCGGCAACTGCATACAGGAACGCTGCACATCTTGCGACCTTCAGACCACCGACACGCCTGCCGGCGTAGAACACCAGGACAGTACTGGCAATATCAGCACCCAAGTTTAGCAATCTGGGCAGCAGCCATCCCTCTCCAAATAACGCTTCTGTTGCGGCTAACATGTATGGGTATAGTGGTGCCCGCGGAAAGGGCAGGTACAACGAACCTTTACCGGTCAGGATGTCATGCGCCCAGTTGAGGTAGTATTCCGGGTCCATTCCCGGTGCGATGAACCACGCATCGTTGCGCACCTGCAGCCAGTATACAACCCGCACAATTATAGTTAGCAGAACCAGCGGCAATAAACCGGAAGACAGGATGCTTTTCGTGTTTTTTTCGTTTGACATCAGACCTTTGATTGACATACCTTGAGTGAGCTTGACAGTGTCGTAAGATGGTGATATATTATAAGCTCAAGTTCTTAATTGATCCTTGGGCTGATTATACATGGCATTCCCCCCAGAACACTCCTATTATAAGGTACATTTGGCTGTTTTCAAATAATAACCAGGAAGTCACTGTAAAAGCGTTTAATGAATAAAGAACATCTTCTCGAAGTAGCCCATCGGCTTCTGAGACTTGAGAGTGAAGCTATCGAGGTTGCCGAGGACAGGCTCGGCGAACCTTTTCTCGAGGCATTATCCATCTTGGAGGGATGCAAGGGCAAGGTTATCGTAACCGGTCTTGGTAAATCGGGCATTGCAGCCAAGAAGATCGCCGCAACGCTTGCTTCCACGGGTGAACCGGCGCTGTTCATGCATTCCGCCGAGGCGGTGCATGGCGATATGGGAGTCATATCTGCCGGAGATGTCGCGATCTGCCTCTCCTATTCCGGGGAAACCCACGAATTGATCGACCTGATCCCTCGCCTCAAGTTGCTCGGCGTGCCGGTGATTGCCATGACAGGCAACATGGAGTCGTCGCTTGCCGGACTTGCCGATTGCGTACTCAATGTTGCCGTTCCGTCACAGCCCTGGCCGTTCGGGATCATTCCCACCGCCTCTAACGCTGTTATGGTGGCGGTCGGAGATGCGCTTGCTGTCGTGCTGCTGGTTTCGCGCGGGATCAGGGAAGAGGACTTTGCATTGTTGCATCCCGGGGGTCTACTTGGTCGCAGGATGCTGGTTAAGGTCAGGGATCTGATGCATACCGGAGACGCACTGCCGGTCGTTAAAACGGATACCGGCATGAGACAGGTTTTAATGGAGATGACAGCTAAGCGTTTGGGAGTTACCTGTGTAGTCGATAACGATGATCATCTGCTCGGTGTAATTACTGATGGTGATCTGCGCCGTCTGTTGGAACGAAGTGAAAATCCGCTTGACCTCACTGCCGGAGAGGTTATGACCCGATCGTCGAAAACAATCCTGGCGGAAATTCTCTCAGTCAGTGCGCTGCATGTTATGGAGACTCATTCAATTACTTCGATGCCGGTGACCGATGAAGCCGGTAAGTTAATAGGCTTGATACACATGCACGATATACTCAAACTGGAGACCAGCCGATGATCCCCGTTGCGATGATCGACCAGATGCGGGAGTGCGACCGTGTAGCCATAGAAGACCTCAGGCTGCCTGGACTCGTGCTTATGGAATATGCTTCTCGAGCCGTCGCGGATGAAGCGGTGAGGATGCTTGGTGGGGATATATCCGGTAAGTTGGTGAGGATTTTCTGTGGAAAGGGAAACAACGGCGGCGACGGTTTCGCGGTTGCCCGGCATCTGCACAATGCCGGCGCTGAGTTAGAACTGTTTCTGGTCGGCGAGGCAAGCGACCTCAAGGGCGACGCGCTTTCCAACTGCGAGCTTTTTAAAAAGATCGGTGGTCGGGTGAGAGAGATTCATAAGGACGCTGGAATCCGATTCGGTGGACGAAATCCCGACCTGATCGTGGATGGACTATTGGGAACCGGCTTTGAGGGACCGGCACGAGGCGTTTACCTGGAGTTGATTGACCGGATCAATAAAACCGATGCACCGGTGTTGGCGATAGACATTTCTTCGGGCGTGGAAGGCGATACCGGTGTTGCCGAATTTGCCGTTTACGCTGACTGTACCGTCACCTTCGGTCTGCCCAAACCGGGTCTGCTGCTGCCACCGGGGAGGGAGTGCAGCGGTGAAGTGATCGTCGCTGACATCGGGATTCCACCGTATGTTATCGAGAAACAAAAGATAAAACAGCATATCGTCGAGGAAGACGATGTAAGGGAATACCTGCCGAAGCTCAGTCCTGCCGATCACAAGGGCAAAGCTGGTCATGTTTTCATTCTGGCTGGATCACCGGGGATGACCGGAGCGGCGGCGTTAGCTGCTGAAGCCGCAATGCGCAGCGGAGCTGGCTTGACGGTTGTCGGTATCCCAAGATCGCTAAATCCAATACTGGAAGCAAAGCTGACCGAAGCCATGACCAAGCCTCTAACTGAAAACGCTTGCGGATACCTTTGTGCCGATTCCTTCGAGGAGTGCTTGGAAAGGATGGAATGGGCGAGTGTTTTGGCTTTCGGTCCGGGAATCGGTCGTGACCCGGATACGGCGAAGCTGTTGAAGTTATTACTCGAAAGGCTTGATAAACCGTTGGTTATAGATGCGGACGGCTTGAATTTATTAGCGGATAATCCTACTCTACTGAAAAAGCTGCCTCGAAATACTATCTTAACACCGCATCCGGGCGAGTTCTCACGTTTGAGTAAACTTTCCATTAAGGATATTCTTGCAGACAGGATCGCTGTGGCTCGCAAGTGGGCGAAGAAGTGGGGTGTTGTCCTGGTGTTGAAGGGCTCACCGTCAATTACAGCCTCGCCTGATGGTGATGTATATATCAACTCAACCGGCAATGCAGGCATGGCGACCGGCGGGACCGGCGACGTTCTTACCGGTGTGATCGCTTCACTGGTCGCACAGGGACTTCCTTCGGCAATGAGTGCCTGGATGGGGTGTTATCTGCATGGTGCGGCAGGTGATGTGGCAGCAGGTGAACTCGGTCAGCATGGAACGGTAGCAGGCGATTTGGTGAGATTTCTCCCGAGCGTTATTAAGGAACTGGAATCATAACAGAAAAATAATAGAAAGTCTTAACTGATTACTGATATTGCATTAAAATTTTCATTTCGTCATTCTGAACGAAGTGAAGAAACTCCAATGCCGGGGGAATAGAAATGAGATTCTTCACTTCGTTCAGAATGACAATGTAGTGGATTCGGTATTTTGTTAATTCTCTCTAACAGTAAACACTGGAGGTTAAATGGCACGTGGCGTAAATAAGGTTATCCTGATCGGCAACCTGGGCAGAGACCCCGAACTCAGCTATACGCCGAACGGATTGGCTGTGGCACGGTTCTCCATGGCAACTACAAGCGGTCGTAAAAACACTGAAGGCGAATGGACTGATGAGACTGAATGGCACAGGATAGTGTTGTTCGGTAAGGCTGCCGAAACTGCCAGTCAGTATCTTTCGAAAGGCAGTCAGGTTTATATCGAGGGAAGAATACACTACGATTCTTACGAAAAAGAGGGCGTAAAGCGTTATACGACGGACATTATTGGCTCTCGAATGCAGTTGCTTGGCAGGCGCGATGATGTCGGAGTGCCATCGGATCAGTCCTCCCAGTATAAACCAGATGCTCCGCCAAAGGAGGGTCCACCTGAGGAAGATATCGAGGACGATCTGCCGTTCTGATGGACTGTCAACTTAATTAATCGTCATTGCGAACCGACCGCTGATGAGATTGCTTCACTTCGTTCGCAATGACGCTGGCGGTCGGTGAAGCAATCTCTGAATGTAAGACAATTAGCGTGACAGCCCACTTGCGGGTTTACCGGTGAACTTGCCATTCGTTGCACGCCCTGCCCTCGATGAACACTTCCCAAACCATGTAGTGCTTCATCCTGGAGCATGAAGCGAGCTTTTCATATATCCACTTCCTGAGTACATGCTGAAAGTGCCTTCAACAATAGATTGGCTGCGGTATAGCCGCGGTCACTGACCTTCAGGAATACGCGTTTTTCAGCTTATTTCGATATGTAATTCCTACTAAGTGAATACATCATTCCTTCAAATTATCATACATTTCTTTTTCAACTGTTCAATTTTGGAGCACATTTTATCCAAACCCAAGATGTGTTCAGTTATGGAACACATAATTAACAGGTTTCAAATTGCCTGTATCTGTCATAAATCGTAGCTAATTTCAAGAATAACAAGATATTAGCTCAAGCTCATAAAAAATTGGCACGGCAGTTGCGTTTCTTAAAGCCAAACGATTTCGAATTCACCTAAAATTTCAATCTAAGGAGGACACACAATGTTACTACCACAATTTGTACGCAACGACAAAGGTTTTACCCTCGTAGAACTGATCATGGTTATCGTCATCATCGGTATTCTGGCTTCGATAGCAGTACCGAAGTTTGTGAACCTTTCCGACTCAGCCGAGCGCGCCAAGTGTGAGTCAAACCAGGGAGCTATTAATTCAGCTATCGCTATGCAGTATGCCAAGCAGTTGACCGAACCCGGCGGCGACGCTGACTGGATTGCCAACCTGTCATGGGCGGATGTTGACGCGAGCTGGTTTGCCACCGCTGCAGTTCCGACCTGCCCGTCCGGCGGTACCTATGATCTGGATGCAAATGGTCTCGTTACTTGTGACTATGCGGGTCACTAAACAGAACTTTGCGAGATGATTGCATGATATGAATGACCGGTCTCTACTTGAGACCGGTCATTTTTTACCCTGGAATGCTGTATTACTATGTAATGTATTAACAATATCCTAAATGAACGAAAAAAGACATTCAAGCAGTTTGTATTACAAATAATTTCTACGTATCATATAGAGGGTTGTGTCCCTTGATGGTTGTCATTCCCGCGAAAGCGGGAATCCAGTTCTTTGTTTTATAGACACTTATGTAATATTACTGTATTTATGCTGTATTACTGGAGTAAGTTTCACAAAAACAGTATTCTGGATTCCCGCCTTCGCGAGAATGACAGTGAATAGCTGACACGACCATATATAGAGAGCGAGTCATTAAATTCATCATTTCGGAGGGGATATGGATCACAAACACCTGAAGAAACCAAGTAAGACCGAGCGCGAGCGTGGTTTTACTGTCCTGGAAATTATTATTGTTGTCGCTGTTGTTG
>CAYYHI010000064.1:0-16209 GCA_964471745.1 uncultured bacterium
TGCCTGGAAGGATTCGCGAAAAGAAAACAGACGATTCGGTTTTAACACGCTGGTTGACTTCCTACTGCTCGCAAAAAGGCTTACAAGTGATATTTATCCCGATGATGTGACCGTTTTTGCTGTCACCGGCAAGCGTTTACGCGGTAAGACAACGCTGTTGCGCACCATTTCTCAGGAGGCATCGAATAGAAATATTTCTGTAGGAGGATTTATCCAGGAACGTTTCAATGACATAGAAAACATGGTAAAGGGATTCAAAGTCGTCTCGCTGACTACTTCGGAAGAGATGGTTATTGCTGAGAGAAAGGTCGACGCCCCATACGTTTTCAATGAAGATGCATTCAAAGCCGCCGCATCATGGTTGGCTCGTGACGCGAAATGTTGTCAACTGCTGTTGGTCGACGAGATGGGGATGTTGGAAGCGAACGACGATGGTCACGCACCTGCTGTCTTGTCGATGATGTCCAAACATCCAGGCAAGGTCTGGGTAATGACACTGCGTAAAGATGTACTGGATGTTCTAATGGAGATATTTGGGCTTGCCAAGGAGAACCTGATAGATCTTGACGGTGAGGCAACTGATAGAGAAGGATTTATTAACCGTGTGATTTCTGAATTTCCAGAAAGATAATAAGTATTTTGTCAACAACCAAGAGGGATCTCAGTGAACTCCAATATCTCATCGAATGTAGCTTCCTCAGCCACTTCGCTTGCAAAGAAAAACGGTTCCCACTCAGCGATCTACTCGGCTTTTGAAACGTCTATTTATATTATCCAAAACATAATCAAATAGTGTTCTACTGAACGAAGTGAAATATCTATTAAACTATTTGTCTTACAGAACAGAGTGAAATATCTCCACCGTGTGGCACGGGTAACTTGTTACCCGTGTTTCAATTCAAACAAGCATCAACTATCAACATACCTGAGCTAACAACATAGATTCTTCACTACGTTCAGAATGACTTGATAGTGTTGTTACTATATTGAATAGTAATTACTTACCTCAATAATACTGCCTTCTCTGTCACCACCCGCTGAGGCGTCTCCAACCTGATGAAGTACAGCCCTGATCCGAAGCTATCCGTATTCCACGTGAAATGGTGAAGCCCCGCTGTCTGAATTCCCTGGTTGAGGATGGCAACTTCACGTCCTTGCGGATCATGTACTCTAATAGATATGTTCTGTGAAGAGGGCAGATTAATACTGATGTTCAACCGATCGTTGAAGGGATTGGGGAATGCGGTTATCAACTCATATTCCTGCACTTCAACCACCGACCCAGGTTTGCTGACGTAGAGCCTGAAATGACGTTCTTCCCGGTCGGATTGTCTGCTATGGAATCTGAACTCGTTAGAATTTCTTAGATTGCTTATATCCCGATGGTTGTCAGTATCCATTAGGAGGAAACTGTATTCATCGTTAATCCTGTTAACATCTCGCCAGCTTAAGATGAACTCCCTGTCGGGCAGATTGTTGATGACGATTGAAAAGTCCCAGACTTTCCTTCCGTGGAATTCAGTCGAGCGGTAGTCATAAGTGTATTCCTCGGCAAGTGTCTGCCAATCCGGGTGCTTGAAATAGAGATGCACATAGTTTGAAGACATCGGTTCGAACTCCGCGGCGTCGAGGAAATCGTAACCATCACCGGCACAGGAATTGATGCCGATGATGTTATCCTCATCCCGATAGCCGCCTCCCGCTTCGATGACTGATAGCTGCAACGCCCAACCTTCAGCATCGTCCTGACCTGGATCTCCATCAGGTCGGCGGGGCATGCCTCCCGCGCCGTAACCGTCGGGTGTGAACAGGATGTCGATGTTCCTGTCGGCATCCAACTGCTCAACCCAGAAGCCCTGCCATTTAGCGACATTATAATTACTCGTGGAATCAGGATGGAAGTTGACGGTTTTATATTCCTGCGTTCCACTATCCCACGCAATACAGTAACCACAAATCCAGTTTTGACTTGCCGCTGAGTTTATCGTGATAGTCTGCGTGCCATCGGTGACGTAAGTGTCACGCCAATCGTAGGTATAATGGAACGGATTGGCAAGCTGTGTCAGACCACGGTCGTCACCGTTGGGCTTGTTAATCGAAACAGCATGTCGCTCGGTATAGCTAACCTCATCTGTCAACTGACCGTTACCGATATCGAGAACACAATTTATCCTGGTGTTATGAGCAACCCAGAAACCCAGTCCCGGTGCGAAATCAGCGGGATTACCAAGGTCTATTCCACCTTGTTCAAGCTCACTGTACCGAATATATCGTTGGTTTATTACATCCCATCTGCATATCCGCCAATAGGGGAAACCCGGATCGAGGTTGTTGAAATCATCCTGAAAGAGCGTTGCCGCGTCGCCGTTGGGTACGATGACCGGAATCCCGACCATGTTGTAGTTTACATGTTGGATCGAAACTTGAGCACTGCCAACCTGGAGATCGCAGGTTACAACACCACCGTTTATCGAGATGTTCCTGACCGCGACGCCCGTCCACGTTCCGGAATAATCACGGCTGTCGGGAGTGCTGTTATATCCGAACGTTAGATTGTTTTCGTTACCGGGGTATGGATCACCAGTATCACCACGATTCCAACCGCGCTCAAGGCCCCAGTCACCGTCTGCCTGTTCGAGAGCGACGAGGTAATGCCCCTGGTCCTCGTGCCCCGGGTACCATTCGTTGTCGTTCTGAGTACCGCTCATGGCATTGTCAACGTGGTATATCATGAGACCGCTCGAAGGAAGTGCAGCGTCGAAACTTACCCTCTGCCGGTTTTCGATCAGGAAATATTCGTCAGAATAACTGCCTCTTGTCCATAACAGGTAACAGTCATCCTGATTCTCCATGGGTTGGATCTGAACGTTATTTGCGTCGTATTCGAGTACAGTCGGACTGATGAACCCCGCAGCGAGCTTGCACCAGACATCGAAGTGAGCCGGGCTATTCCCGCCGCCGTTGTGGCTGCCTCCCGCCATCATCGACCACCAGCCGAGCCCTTCTGAAGTGTAATCGCGGTCATATACGTCGGGCAGTCCAAACAGGGCATGCCCAAGCTCGTGACCGAACACGCCCACGCCGCCGTCTTCCGGTTCAGTAGTATACCTGTATATCCAGACCCCGTCAGCTATGAAACGGTGATTGTTCATCGCCCAGGAATGCGACCAGATCATGTCCGGATCACCGCCATGGTTCTCCGCACCGGGTCCGGCGTGAACCACAAATATCGGGTCGCACCAGCCGTCTTGGTCGTTATCATATAATGAATAATCAACATCACCATCGGCGGCATTGACAGCATCTTCTGTCATTCCCTGTGAGTTGTAGGGGTAGCTGCCGACTCCGTTCTGATGATCGACGTAATATGCGTAAGTCTGAGGCATCCGGTACCAACCGATGGCTTCGCCGATTATGTTGACCTCGTCGTAGGAGTTCTCACGATACCATTCCCGCATGCTGCCCGGGTTAAGCACACCGAGACTGAATAGCAGCTCTTCGTAATGCTCTGTCGGATAGTTATCCTGGTCGGCGACGTTATCGCTGAAGTCAACCAATATTACGAGCACTCGGAATGTGGTCTGATCTGCATTATCGCGTCGCATTCTGCGCATGGATTTGAACAGGTTCGGACCAGGTACATCCACGCCGCGCTCGAAACGCTTGTTGTACCGTTCAACGACCTGTTCGAGCTGACCGGATGCCTTTAACTGCTCGATGGATTCAGGTGAAAGCGGCATCGAGGATAGACTTACCAGGATGCCGGTTAGAAACAGGAATGATATTAATGTAGATGCTTTCAATAGGTTTTTGGTTTAGATTTAGTCGTCAATTATTCCGGTTTGTATTACTTTCTCACTTAATCAAAATCACTTTCTCTGTCAGTGTTTTATAGCCTGTGGACATTTTAACAATATACGTCCCGGACGACAGATTTTGCGCTCCTATAATCATTTTATGAATACCGGGTCGTGAAATACCGTTAAATAGTGTCGAAATCCTGCGACCGGTTATATCGTGAAGTTCAATGGAAACATGAGATGCAGATGGCAAACCGTAAGTGACTGTAGTTGCTGTATTGAACGGATTGGGGTAGACCGAAATGATGTTGTATTCGGATGGCAATGGATCGGGAGGATTATTTGGATTGACACCAACCGAGCGGTTCGTATGTCCCGGATCACCGTGCGGTTCAAGTGAAACCGCCCAATTGTGAGCGAACTGGTTGGCGTATGCGGGATCGATCAACTGCAGCGTTGCGCCGTGACCATCCGGCTGGAAGGGCCAGGGGGCTTCGTTATCATAAGCGACCGAATCTACCAGTTGACCCTCGCTATTGAATAGTCGCACTTGGTCGCCGTCGCTGCTAAGCCCGAAATTGAAGTCACCAATAACGTTGTCAACATCTGGAAACAAGTTGGTAAATGCGTTAACATCCTTAGCAATAATAATATGTTCATTCTCGAAGAGCGATATCTGACCAGGAATAACGTAATAATGATCATCGCATGCATCACGCAAAATCCAACCGCCGATTTTATGGTTTCCGTTCAAAGCGAATAACTCAATCCAATCATCCGGGTCGAAATCGGGTGAACTGTTGTAATTGATTTCAGTAATTACAATGCTTCCCTCAGGACTGTTCAGTCTACTGAAGCGAGCCCGAATTGTCATATCTTCCTGCAAAACAAAATTTAATGGATTCGATTGTGAAATAATATCCCCCTCCCAGCCTGCAAAACTGTATCCCGCGAACGGCTCAGCATACAGCTTTATCGGCAAGTTCTCGAAGTATTCACCTTGCCAGGGGTAAAAATCTATAAAGAATGGATTAACACGTATGCGTCCACTAAGAGAATCCGCACTTTCAACGGTCAGCTCAACCAAGTTCCCGAGGTTAAACATTTCCTGAAGATGACCTACTACATATCGCTTCCTGTTTTGCGTGAAGTCACGTAAAATTCCAAGTTGGTTATCCCAATTGTGATTAGGATACCAACGTGCTTCATGATATGGCATTTCATCAACAACTGCTGCGCGTAAACAATCTATTCGTTGGAGGATTCTTTCTTCACTGAATTTAGTATTCAACATATCACAGAACCTTAATACAAAAGATTCGCGGAATTCATTGTTTTCTAATAGTCTCCGCAGTAGTAAGGTAGACCATGGTGGATTCCATTCACCACCATCGGGATCCGTTGCCCACTCTAAGGTATTATGATCACAATTATTATAAAGCCCAAAACCAAAATCAGTATCATGGAGTAACCATTGAAATCTACCACCTTCACTTCGGCATCGCCAACGACGGTTGTTACGTTTTGGCCAATCTGTATTTCCAAAATAGATCTCAGCAATATTGTATTGTAAGAAGTTCTCGATATCCATCATTGAACTGACTGAGTCAAAGTTGGATTCTTCATTCAAGTCATTTGCCTCGCAAAATTCATGTAATTGAAAATAAGTATTACAATTCCCAACAATCGTGTAATTACGACCTTCGACGAGATCAATATTATCCACATCTACACCATAATGATTAACAAGATAATATTCATCCAATCGTTCGCGCATATTGTAGATTCCCCAATAAATGCCGTTCAGGAAAACAACTACAGGTCTATATGTTTGATATGAAACTTTCGTTGATGACATCAAGCTGGTCATTAATACGTCTCGTATCATTGAACGATCCCAATCATTTCCTGAATTACGTAAAATTACGGAATTATAGGAATGAATCGCACGGTCAGGGAAGAGATCATATTCAATTCGATCATTTCCATAGTTATCCCGAGCTATGATTCTTAAACTCTTCTGGGGTTTGACGCGCGATCCACCTCCATGGATTTTAACTCCTACATACATTGAGAAGCCCACCTGTTTCTTTGGATCGAAGAAATCGATAAAGACAGGTATCTCCCAATCCTGCCAGAAATTTGCACCGATATGGGGATGATTCGGATCGGCATTTGGGCCCATTACATAAATCCCGGTTTCCCAGTCCCACAGGTTCGGTGGGTCGGTTATGATTGAGACGACCGGCAGTTCTGTTTCATAGTCGACGATATACGAGCGGTTGACGATGCGGCTGGGGAACATCCCTTCGCTGAAACTGACAGTCCGGATTACTGTGACGGTGTCGAGTGTCAACGGTTCGCTGTAAATCTCCGATGTATCGGCGGGGATGCTTCCATCGTTCGTATAGCGGATGGTTGCGGATGTGTCGGGGCAGGTGATATATAACCTTGTACCTGGTCGGTAAAAGCCGCTCGGTAGAGACGGAACCGGTGACAGTGCGGGTTGATGGGGATGTTGATCGCCATTGCTGATCCCTGGTGATGGTTCATAAAAGAAGAACCATTCATCGCCGCCGTCAGGGATGCTACCGTACGAGACATCGGGCTCCATCTCCACCGATCTCGTCCTGATGAGCATATTCCCATCCGGATCTGTGAGTATAATCTCCTCGCCGTCAGCTCGAATTGAGAAGTTTGTGTGCAGCTCGCTGTGCCAGGCAGCGCGATCCTTTCCCGAGGCGAAGACCAAACGAAATCCTTCAGGTGGCAGCGAAACATACGGAAACACCCACTTGAACGGTTCATCGGGATCGTCCGACAACCCGTAACCTCCAATGCTGATGCCCTCCCGTCGAGGATTATAGATTTCAATCCAATCCGAGAAGTCACCATCCTCGTCGGCTATTGTCGAAGCGTTAGCCGACATAAGCTCGTTTATGGTCAGATATTGAGCGAAGGCTTCCACCGGACTGAAAAACAAGGACATCCAAAGGAGCGCAGAAAGGAATAAGAACCGAAACAGAAAGCACGAGGAGAACATGACAGGCTGCCGGTGAGGTTTAATCTCTTTAATACAATCCATTAGGTTAAACTAATGGAAAAGATTCATTTTGTCAAGTTAAATCAAGGACAGCCTTCAGAGATTCATCAACCTCATCCATATAATTTTTCCTGATTGATCCCAATCGCCTGATGATACGCCGCTTGTCAATTATCCTCAACTGAAATGCTATCACCAGCCTGTCCTTGTGCAGACCGCCCTCTCCGGCAGGCAGAAAGGTCAATCCAGGCTCTGATTGCTTGACATGGATAGCATCAGTGAGAGGGCAAATAATGATACCTTGAAGAACTTCATTCAACTCAAATGGAGAAACTACCAGACAGGGACGGGACTTACCGCGCTGATTACTGTCCATTGAAGGTTCGAGATTAACCAATAGGACATCACCGCGTTCAATCCTATTCATCGGTTAAACCTTCAACCTCGGTTGGGTGCCAGTCATCTGAAACAGTTACTAAAATATCAGGATATTTGGATGCGGTATGGCTAAGACGAGCGAGTCGAGTCTGGTGGCGATGTTCTGTTAGGAAAGCTTCCAGCGCCTGACGCCCAAGCTCTGCAAGGCTATAGCCTTTGCTTACAGCCATATCCTCCAGTTCAGCCCGTGTTCCAGGGGAAATCGGTATGTTCAATCGGCTGTTAACGTTACTGATTTTTTGAATGCTCATCGTTCTCCTCAATATTATGTCATAATTTGTGATACAAATATAATCACAATATATATCAAAATCAATAACATTCAAACTTGAAATGAATTATATATGAATTTATGTTTAAAATCCTTTCACAAAAAGGGAGTCATTTTATGAGTATTTATAGTTTCTTCAAGCGAAAGTGCACCTTTCTGGTGAGGTTGGATTACTAATGGGTGCAGATTATAGTGAACACAATGTAGATTCACCTTGTAGGAGGACGGGTTTCCGTACACACATTGAAACACGGGTTGAGCAGGGGCGCGGTAAAGACAATCAACCCGTGCCACACAAAACAGAAAGTACGTCCTCCTGAATAAATATCTCGGATATATGTCAACTACAAACTGCACTCCTTAATAAGTCAACCACCAATATGTCTTCACCTGATTTCTTATGATGTTTTTCACTTGTTATTCTAACTCAATTTATGTAATCTTTATAAGCCGATACATTAAGGGGAGTAAATCCATGAAAAGAGCCAGTCTAACAACCGCAATCTGCCTTTTTGCAGCGGTTTTCGCAGTTACTCAGTCACGTGCCTGCACCAGTCTTTTAGTGACAAGGGGAGCATCGACCGACGGTTCGGTGATGATCACATATACCTGCGACGGCGAGTTTCACCCACAGCTTGAATACACACCTGCTGCAGATCACGCTGAGTCTGATTCGTTTGAGATACGCGACTGGCGAGACACTTTGTATGGAAAGATACATCAGGTTCCACATACTTACGCTGTGGTTGGTCTGATGAACGAGCATCAACTGACCATTACTGAAACCACCTTCAGCGGTCGCGAGGAGCTGCACAATCCCGACGGGATGATACATTACTGGCACATGATGCAAATCGCTCTGGAGCGCGCCAGTACCGCTCGTGAAGCCATCGAGGTGATGACCGACCTTGTCGAGAGATATGGTTACTGGTCCACCGGTGAATCCTTCTCCATAGCTGACACGAAAGAAGCCTGGTTGATGGAGATGATCGGACCCGGTCCGGGTGGTGAAGGCGCGCTCTGGGTTGCTGTGAAGATTCCTGACGGTTATATATCCTGCACCGCCAATAAGGCTCGCATCGGTGAATTTCCATTGAACGACCCCAAGAACTGTCTCTACTCAGATAATGTGATTTCATTTGCGATTGAGAAAGGCTATTACAACCCGGATTCAGATAAACCGTTCCGTTTCTGTGAAGCATACTGTCCGGCAACACCCAGGAACCAGCGTTATGCGGATGCGCGCGTCTGGAGCATCTTCCGCCGCGCCGCGCCGTCGAAGGATTTCTCACCGGATTACCACCGAGCTGTCGAGGGTGCTGATCCCTATCCGCTATGGATCAAGCCTGACAAGAAGATTTCAGTATCTGACGTGTTTGACCTGATGCGCGATCATTACGAGGGAACCAACTACGACATGACAAAAGGGATTGATGCGGGACCTTACGGCACACCCAATCGTTGGCGTCCAATCACCTGGATGGTTGATAGCGTCGAGTACGCCTGGGAACGTCCGATCTCGACGCAACAGACCGGCTTCTCACTGGTTTCACAATCCCGATCCTGGCTGCCGGATGCAGTAGGCGGCGTTCTCTGGTATGGTGTCGACGACACATACACGAGTTGCTACATCCCGTTGTACTGTGGTATAGATGCCATCCCCAAATCCTTCACGGTAGGCAGTTTGGATCAGTTTTCCTGGGAGTCCGCCTGGTGGGTGTTCAACTTCGCGGCTAACTTCGCCAACCTGAAATACTGTTACATGATCGATGACATACGTGCAGTTCAGCGCGATATCGAGACCGGATTTCTGTTGCTGCAACCATCTGTGGAAAAGACCGCACTTAGCCTTGCGAAGTCCGATCCTGAACTGATGACGAAATACCTGACTGACTATTCGGTCTCGCAAGGTGAAATGGTGGTTCAGCGCTGGCGTGAGCTGGGCGAGCACCTGATTACGAAGTACAACGACGGATATATCAAGAATGAAGAAGGACGACCGGAGGGTAAGGGTTATCCCGAAAATTGGCAGCGTGAGGTTATGAAATCACGTCCCGACCAGTTCAAGCTACCGGTCAGACAGGAAAACGTACCCGAGTCGAAGTTGGTGGATTGATGTAAGATTGTTTCGATGATCTAAGTTGTGGTGGTGTCCATTGACAATAAATGGCTGACACGCCCCAAATTATCGGAATACCCAGTATCACAACAGTCTTGTGAATTTATTCGGTATTGAAATTATTTTCTAATGGAACCCCTATATAACATAACAGATTTCTCCTCGGATGGTCGGGGCGTCACACGCACGGCTGTAGGACAGGTTGCCTTCATCACCGGCGCGATTCCCGGTGACAAGGTAACCGCGGTCTTCGGGCGCGCCAGTCAAAAGACTCCCGTTCCCGGGCGGATTAAGGAGATTCCGTATCCTTCGCCGGACCGCATCGATCACCCCTGCCCGCATTATACCGATGGCTGCCCGGCATCACCGCTCGGAGCAATGCGGTACGAGGCAACACTAAAATGGAAACATAAGCGTCTCCTCGAAACTCTGCGGCGGATTGGTCGGATATACAACCCGCCTGTCACCGCATATCTGCCGTCGCCGAAGGTCTGGGGATACCGGGGAAGAATCGAACTTCAGCTTGTATGGAAAGATGACTGCTGGCACCTTGCCTATCACGGATCTGACGGACCGATAGCAATACGTAACTGCCTTCTTTCCAGCAAACCGGTACAGAAAGCGCTTCAGGCGTTGAACGACGGTCTCGAACAGAAACTCATCCCATCTGGATTTCGGGTTGAAAGTCTTGGCGGATTTGTTAAAGAAATGCGCATCCTGATCCGCGATAACGGACATGAAAATGCTATTGTACAGTTGTTTCTGGTAACGCCGTCCGAGCGGATTACGGACTATCAGCCTTTTATTCAGTTGCTTGATAGCTCAGGGCTGGCGGGCTGGCGGATCAGTACAACACCTACCGTCGAGTCTCGCATGTTTCGCTCGACCGTTGTCGAGGAGAGAGGCGATCCGAGTGTGGCGTTCAAACTCGACGCATCGGAAGTCATAATGGAACCGACTGTCTTTACTCAGATTAATCGTTCTCTGGTCGAAGGATTGATCGATGTTGTGCTGGATACAATCCCCCGCCGGGGACGTGTGCTCGATCTGTACGGTGGTTTTGGGATGTTCGCGCTGGCTCAAGTCATGCGTGGGGGTAGAGCGATGGTGGTCGAGTCGTCCCTTGATGCTGTGAAAGCCGGAAGCGATTTTGTGTCCAGGAATCAACTGTCTGTAAACTATGTTCAGCAGGATCTGAATCATCGTCGTTTCCGCTACCAGGAAATGAAGATGTTCGACGCCCTGATAGCCGATCCACCGCGATCCGGCATTCACAAAGGTATCAGGCTGCAGATGAACGCAAAGGGACCGCGCCGGATAGTCTATATCTCGTGTCACCCGGCAGCGATGGCTCGTGACCTTGCGGCTTTGTCGGCTTATACCATAGTTTCGATCAATCCTGTGGATATGTTCCCGAACACGCCGGAACTGGAGGCGGTCGCGGTGCTGGAAAGGACGATGTGAATGGGTTGGCTATTCCAATTCGTGCCTTAATACATGCCTGAAATCTCTGCGCGCAAGTTCTGCTTTAACAGTCTTCTGTGGATTGAAATAGGCAACCAACTCCGATTTAGAATATTTAGCAGTAGAATCATACCAAGGGTAGGTTACAAATTCGTATATCACAACTCCCAATTCAGGCGCAAAATAGGCGATGTCCAGCATCCAGAATTCCAACTCCTGCAACAAGGTTGGTTCATCCCAATATGCGGAGTTGTCCCTGTATCCCATAACATCGATTCTTCTCATTTGACCAGCCACAAAAGTCGTATCACGAATTATACATAGCCTTCTTAACCTAGAAGGTTCATGTTCATCAAGAAGAATAACTTCTGCCCAAAATTCCCGAAACCATGGTTCCCAGCCGGATTTTACACAACAATAATCGATTTTATCTCTCGTCACATTATAAATAACTGTATCCTGCTCATACCCAAACTGCGGTGACCAGATCGAACGGTGTTCAAAGAATACTTCCCTGTCATGGTCATAACCTACTCTCACACAGAAAACATAACTTTCATTTACGCTAAACAGCTTGATTAATCCCTCATCGGGGAAATATTCGCAGGGCGATTCGACAGGATTAGCATTATCAGCCCGTTTGTAGAGACGATCCATGAACTGCAGCTCGTTATCGATCAGACTATAATCCATCTCACGGAAGTCGTAATTGTTCGTCCGGAACTCTGAGCCAAAGACAGAGTACTCGGTTGCTGTTCCATCGATTGTGATGAACAGATCCCCCTCAAACAGGCTGTCTGAGGCTGCAAGCGACCAGCACCCGATGAGGTTCTTATCGAACTCGTCTGCAGCTGTGGGCGGGATGTATGTGGTTTCAGTGCAGCCGGTGAAGATGATTGCGACAGCAAGCGAGAAGTGGGAGATAATTCGATGTATGAGCGCCATAGTGCTTTTCTCGTGTTGAATTGGGTTGAGAGAGTTGCATTAAACGTCATTATTATATATAATAAGCTCTCAAATCGATGATGTCAAGCGATATCAGGACTTAATGATCAATAATAGTCGTCGCTGGATGGACTTGGCGCTGGCGGAAGCGCGTCAGGCTGCCGGGGAAGACGAAATCCCGGTCGGAGCGGTAGTTGTTAAAGATGGTCGGCTGTTGGGACGCGGGCACAACCGCAGCCGCGCATTGTCCGATCCGACGGCGCACGCTGAAATACTCGCCATCACTGCCGCCTGCCAGGCTGAGGGGAGTGACCACCTCGAAGGCGCAGATATATACGTCACCCTTGAGCCGTGCGCGATGTGCGCCGGGGCAATTGTTCTGGCACGGTTGGCGAGACTCTACTTTGGTGCACGTGATCTCAAAGCCGGGGCGTGCGGATCGGTCTTCGACATCGTCCGTGAACCGCGCCTTAATCATACAGTTGAGGTGTATTCCGGGATCTGTGCTGATGAGGCGCAAAGAATGTTGGATGAGTTTTTCGAGAAATTGCGAGATTTGGATGATTAGCCGGGAAAGTAAAAATCTCACCACGAAGGCACAAAGACACGAAACAGGATTTTCGAGAATCTGATGGCTGAAAAACGTTACCTGCGGGACTACGAGGTCGGCGAGGAGTTCACTGGTTTCTTCGTTCTGCGCAACAAGGATCTGCGCACCAAGCGGGATGGTGAACCATTCCTCGTTTTGGAATTTGGAGACCGTTCCGGTAGGATGTCCGGAATTATCTGGGAAGATGCCGAACGGATCTACCACGACCTCGAGGTTGGTGGTATAGTGAAACTGCAGGGGCGGATCGAACAGTACCGCGATTCGCTGCAAGTAGGGATCAAGCGGTTGAGACGCGCTCAAGATGATGATGAGGTTGATAATTCGGATTTCATTCCGGTAAGCAGTGTCGATCCGCAGCAGGGACTTGAGCGATTGATGAAGATAGCTGATGGCTTGAGTAATCCCTATCTGAAGAAGCTGCTCAAGGCAATTCTCGAAAATGAGGAGTTGACCCCTGATTTACTGAAAGCTCCCGGTGGTAAGTTCTGGCATCATAACCGCTTGGGCGGACTGATCGAACATACGTTGTCGCTATGCTGGATATGCCGTTTCCTTGCGAGGATGTATCCAGAAGCCGACAAGGATCTCTTAATTACCGGTGCGATTCTGCATGATATTGGTAAGATCGATGAATATCGCTATGATACGCTTATCGACTACACCGATCGCGGTCGGCTGGTTGGTCACATCACCATTGGAGCGCAGATGGTTGCGGATTATGCCGCTGGTATTGAGGATTTCCCGTCCGATCTTCTCGACCGCCTGACGCATCTGGTTCTGTCGCACCAGGCTGAATTCGATTCGCCGGTTCTGCCGAAGACGCGCGAGGCGTTCCTGCTGCATTACGCCGACCAGATAGATTCCAAAATGGACGCCCTCAGGCGGATCAGCGCTGAACTGCAGCCGGGTGAGCGCTGGAAATTCGTCCGACTGCTGGACAGATTCATCGATTTCGGTGAGACAGTTGACGATCAAGATAGCGGATGATAATTTATTTCGTTGCGAAAGGTTGCCGAAGGGGCTTATCTGTATTATCTTAAAACGTTTTATTATAATTCACTTGCTACTTAGTGCCTGACCGAAAACCCTATGTCTGTCATTCCTGCGAAGGCAGGAATCCAGATTTGAGTTTGTTAAATCATTGTAAGCACTGGATTCCTGCCTTCGCAGGAATGACAGAAGTAGGTCTAAATCCGGAAATATAAAGTTTTTCGGTCAGGCACTACTTAAACCACACCGGAGGCTTGAAAGGTGCAGAGGTCTTTCTCCATTCATTTACTGATCGTATTCACGCTCGTTCTGTGCGCCCTGCCGGTCAACGGCGCTGAAGATGAGGTCAGTTCGCGCAATTCCAGACATTTACTGATGCCCTTGCTCGGTTACCAGGCGATGGATTCCGAACAGATGAGTTTCTTCTATAATGTTAACCTTCATGTCCACTTTGGCGGCATAGATACAACATTTTACGCGGACAGCAGCTACATACAGGAACGCAGCGTCGATAAACCGATGTTCGGTCTGATCTACCGCTTCAGACCCAGCCATCAACTGAACTGCGACTTTACCTTCGCGGTAATACACGATGGAGAATCTCAGTCATATAAATCAGTTGTAGATCTCTGGGGTTTTAAAAGAACTGAGGAAATGACGGTCTCCCGTGGTAATACCGCTTTCTGTGCAGCAGACATCGGTTATAATCTGCCCATGCCAGTGAAGTTTTTAGGTTTGTCTGTCAGCGGTGGTGTGGGTTACGCCTGGCGCAGTGTCAAGTCTGACAACGATAAATTATTATCCGATGCAACAGGAATATACACCCTCACAACAAGCAATGTGGACGCCGAGAGTATGTATATGTTCCGTATCGGCGCCGATATGAGCCTCTGGAAACAGAATCAGTTGATTATCATGGGCTCTTTGTTCTATACGCAGTTTGTTCCCACTGACAGCGACATCGATCCGTTCGGTGGCATTGGCTGGAGGATGATGATCTTCCCGATATGGAGCGGGAGATAGAATAAGTATAGAAGTGTAAAAAGTGTAAAAGTGTAAAAGTGTAAAAGTGCAAAAGTGTAAAAATAAAATGCTGAATGGATGATCAACTATCGGCATGACGCTTATTTTTACGATGGTGATAAAGATGATCCAGAATATCCTGATCGCAGCTTACCTCGCTTTTGGATGGTTACGATTCAACAGACCGATTTAACCTGTTTGAGGTAAGCTTGACACTTGGCAGAATGACGATAGGTCTCCAGCGTGCTTTTTAATTCGTTTGCGTTTGTAGTATTCCTTCCGACAGTATTCCTTATCTACTGGAGCCTGCAGAAAACAGGCACAAGAGTTCAAAACCTCTTTATCCTGACAGCCAGTTACGTCTTTTACGGCTGGTGGGATTATCGCTTCCTCTCATTGATATTCATCAGCTCCCTTGTCGATTTCTTAGTTGGTTTAAGGATGGCGAGGGAGAACCGCCGTATTCAACGGAGACTGCTTCTTTTCTTAAGCCTGACCACCAACCTCGGCATACTCGGTTTTTTCAAGTACTACGGTTTCTTCGTCGATTCCTTTATCAGTCTGCTGTCGAGGCTTGGCATACACACCGATGTTTGGACCCTAAATGTAATCCTGCCGATTGGTATAAGTTTCTATACTTTCCAGACGTTAAGCTACACCATAGACTTATATCGACGGAAGATAGAAGTGACAAGGAATCCGATCGATTTCTTTACTTTCGTTGCATTTTTCCCGCAGCTTGTAGCCGGACCGATCGAGCGCGCCCGGAGCCTTCTGCCCCAGTTCAAAACGAGACGGCAATTTGATATCAAGCAGGCAAAGGACGGCTTACGGCAGATGCTCTGGGGTGTCTTCAAGAAGGTTGTCGTGGCGGATAATATAAGTAGACACGTTAATTTCGTATATTCAAACTATGCCGAGCTTCACTGGACAGCCTTATTAATCGGGTTTTTCCTGTTTACTATTCAGGTCTATTGCGATTTTTCCGGCTATTCTGATATTGCCATTGGTACTGCGCGGTTGTTTGGCTTCCGCTTAATGCGGAACTTTGCTTTTCCACACTTTGCACGGGATATTGCCGAATTCTGGCGCAGATGGCATATATCGCTCTCAACTTGGTTTCGCGATTATGTCTATATCCCTCTTGGTGGCAGCCGTGCCGGTAAATTCGCTCACTTCCGTAATCTCGTTATAACATTTGTCATCAGCGGACTCTGGCATGGAGCAAACTGGACTTTCATTATCTGGGGATTACTGCACGGCTTATATTACTTGCCGCTCGTTATAAGAGGAAAGCTGAAACGACACGAGGATATTGTGGCAGCTGGTCGATTGCTCCCCTCTTTCAGTGAATTCATCGGGATGCTAACCACATTCCTCCTTGTTCAATTCGCTTTAGTTCTTTTCAGAGCGGAATCATTCTCACATGCCTTTGGTTTTTTTCAACAGGAATTAGCTTCACAATTAGTCTTTGATCCAGCATCCATAAGAAGATACATAATACCT
>CAYYHI010000065.1:0-11368 GCA_964471745.1 uncultured bacterium
ACCCGAAGAGGTTCTTATGTTGAGGTCTAATACATCCTGCATATTTGCCGCTGTGATTTTGCTTGTTCTGCTTCTTCCACCTGCCGGGGCTGTTGCCGGTACAGTCAGCGCTGATCTGGCTTACAAGCCTCCCGATATAAAAACAATAAACGATTACCATTACGTTGCCATTCCCGGAGCCCTGAATCTTGCCGCTCCCGGCGCTCCCGCTCTGCCTTCCGACGCGGTCTGGTTGCTCCTTCCACCCGGTGAGAAGGCGGTCTCCGTCGAATTGAAAGGGGAAGTGTGGCGAGCTCTGCCGGGGAAATATCTTCCGCTGCCGGCATCTGAACCGAAGCCTATCAGCGATGTTTCACCCACCGAACCGACGCTGCCCGATCCTTCGATCTATGAAGGTCCGAATATCTTTCCCGACAGCCCGATCAGCAATCTGAACACTCACCTGAAGCGAGGTTATGCACTTGCGAGCTGCCTGGTCTTGCCCATCCGATGGAATCCGGTGGATGGGTCGCTTGAATATCTCGCCGAAGCCGAGCTGACAATCGAAACCGCTCCCGGTCTAAGAGAGCAGACCGGATTCAACCGCTTCTTCCGCGGTGATCCGCTGACTCGTGAAACCGTTGCCGGCAGAGTGAAGAACAGAAACATGCTTGACCGTTATCCGCGGCGGGACGACTATATTCCTGAAGCAATTCTGATTGTAACAGCCAATGCCCTGCTAAATGCTGCCGAAGAATATGCAAACTGGTATGTGAATCGCGGCAGGACAGTTTATATAGTAACTACTGTTGAACTCTGCGATGAGTATGAAGGCAGGGACGATCAGGAGAAGATCCGGACCGGTATAGCTGCGTTGTATGAACAGTGGAATTTAAGCTATGTAATACTCATGGGAGATACACAACATGTTCCGTACCGCGGATTTTACGCTGATCCTGAGGTAGGGGGTGTTGAACCGGATGCCAATATCCCCGCGGATCTCTACTATGCTGCTCTTGATGGCAACTGGAACTCTGATGGAGACGAGTATTGGGGAGAACCGGATGAATCTGATTTATTTGCTGAAGTGGCTCTCGGCAGACTGCCCGGAGATACCGAAGAGGATATTCGAAGGATTACAACCAAGATTATCAACTATTCTGATGAACCGGTGATCGACGATGTCCAGAGCGCTCTCATGGTCGGTGAAGATTTGGGCTGGAATGTGATGGGTGGCGATTATATGGACGAACTATACTATCGCTGCCGTACCAATGGTTACATCACGATAGGAATCCCAGAACTTTTCAGGCGATACAACCTCTACGATCGTGACAGGATCTGGAGTGCTACGGAGGACCTAGCGCCGTTGATATCACAGGGGTATCATCTGGTGAACCACCTGGGACATTCCAACTCGACCTCCAACATGAGATTCCAGATCGGAAGTCTAAACGAGAATCTTATCTCAAACAACGGTGTAGAAAACGGTCACAACATAGGGTATACCCAGGGGTGCCTTGCAGGTGCTTTTGACGTTGATGATTGTATTTCTGAAAGGCATATTTGCGGTCTCCGGACGGGCTTTGTCGCTTATATAAGCAACTCAAGGTATGGATGGGGGAGTCGGAATAATACCAACGGATCATCGCAGCATTTTCACCGTCAGTTTATAGATGCGATATTCGGGGAGGGTATTACCAGGATTGGTGAAGCACAGCAGGATTCGAAGGAAGACCTCGCCACCTGGGATTACGGAACAATGAGATGGTGTTACTATTGTTCAAATCTTTTCGGCGATCCGGCGATGGATATCTGGACGAGCACACCGGAAGAACTTGAACCGGAGTATTCAAATTTCATAATTCGGGGGAACGACCAATTTGATGTTACCGTTCCTGGGGTTCGCGGTGCGCTGGTGAGTTTAATGCACGCGATTGACCCACCGGAAATACTATCTGCCGATCTGACCGGAGGAGATGGCTCCGTTAGGCTCCAACTTGAAGAGCCGGTTTTGGACTTCATTCCTCTCGAGCTCTCAATTACAGCTCATAACTATATACCTTTCAGATCAAACATAGCAATCTTTCGTGCAAACGGTCCTTATCCCTGGGTTATGAGAATGTTGATAGATGACTCTGTAGGGAATGACAACGATATTATCGATGCCGGTGAAATAATTATAGTTAATCCATCCATTCGTAATATCGGTCGGGAAAGCCTGGTGGATGTAAATGTAACGCTCGATATCGAAGATGAAATGGTCAACCTCTTTAATGAAACAAACCGCTATCCCCATATCGGGATTAATGATGAGGTAATTTCCGAAGAAGGATTTGAATTGGCAATATCCCCGCGCTGTGAAGATCAACATGACGTGGGTGTCCGGATTGAAATTGAAAATGGTTCCGGTGATGTTTGGTCTCAGAATCTATCTTTTCGAGTTCATGCGCCGCAGATTGGTGAATGGTCAGTCGACATACTGGATGATAATGAAAACAATAATGGGCAAATCGATCCCGGCGAAGAGATTGATATGAGGCTCTCGCTCGCAAACGTCGGTACAGGTGACGCTGAAAATGTTATTGTTCGACTTATCTGCGATAACGATCTGGTTGAGTTGGTTGATGCGGAGGCGGGGTTTCCTATACTGGCGGCAAGTGACTCAGCAGTTTTCCAGGAAACATTACGAATACGAGTCTCGGATGACTTCCCCAATCCAAGCCGTGTCGTTTTGTATTTTCAATTAAACAGCGAACTCGGCTTCTATCATACGATGCTCAAGGATTTTGACATTGGAGGTATGTTATACAGCTTTGATAATGGAGAGGAAAAATGGGAGCATTACAATATAGGAGGCGATGATTGGGGTGACCAGTGGTGTATCTCCACAACTTATAACCATACACCAAACGGTTCAGCCTGCCTGAAGCTTGGACCTCAAGACACTGATGATCTATATGGGAACAACCTGCATTGTGCTGTGGAAATTCCACAGTTTCAAATCGTTTCTCTTACAGAAATGACGTTCTGGCACATGATGTTTGCCGAGGCTTACTTGGAACAGGGGAATCTGGCGCTTGACGGGGGATTTGTTGAAATCTCCCTTGACGGGCAGGATTGGGTGTTGCTTCTTCCGGAATTATCAGATGGTCGGGGATATCCTTATGTGATAAATGAGGGTCCGCGTGAAAGTCCGATTAATGAAATGCCTTGCTACTCAGGTGAACAATATTGGTGTCAGGCATTATTTGACCTCACTGAGTTCGTGGGCGAGAATGTCAGCATCCGCTTTCGTTTTGGGTCTGACCGTACCGCTGGCAAAAAGGGCTGGATGATCGACGATATAAGGTTCAGGCTGCCAAGGTGTATTGAACCGCCTCTGGATCTTGATGGTGAGATTGCTGGTCATGGCGCGCATCTCCAGTGGAACACACCCCTGCCGCGAAGGGACGATATGTATCCCAACGAACTGTTAGGCTATCGGCTCTTCAGGGGAAATCGCCTGCTGGACACATTGATTACTGACATTGAATATTTCGACGACCTGTCAGGTATGCCGAGCGGTGATTATTACTATATGGTCAGCGCGGAATATACCAACGGAGTAAGCTATCCTTCGAATGAAATCGAGTTATACTGGAATGTTACAGTAGTAGACCAGCAGGATAATCCACTTCCACTCGACTGGGCATTGAGCGAAATTTTCCCGAATCCGTTCAACTCCTTGGTGAAGATTTCATACTCAGTTCCGCGGAAAGGATACATTAGTCTGCGTGTTTTTGACCTGAATGGACGACCGGTCTGCCGTCTGACTGAAGGGTCGCGTCAAAGTGGTAGATACGTGGTAACGTTCGACGCCGGAGATCTGGCGTCCGGTATGTACTTTGTCCACATGCAGACTCCGGACGGTTTCAGGGCGGCGCGTCTGATTCTCATCAGGTGATTGCTGTAGTAAAACAGGTTGTAGTGAATTTCAAAGAACCATATTCATGTTCTTGTTGAAAGAGTCCGATTACCCGTTAATTGCCCGCTGGCAGACGCCCTCGTCTGCCAGATAAGTACTTGATATACAACATTTTTACTGGCAGACGAGGGCGTCTGCCAGCGGGTTGGTGACGATTTTAACGATTTTTCAACAGGCACATTCATGAACAAAAGGAGCGATCCATGTCGGGCAGGCTGGAATCATACCTGACCTCATTTGCAGCGCTGATACTATTACTTTCCTTCGTCTGTTTATTCAGTTGCAGCGATGAAGACAATCCCGTCAATCCGCGGCGGATCTGGAATCCACCCGGGAATCTGACAGCGGAAGCCATCTCCTCGACCGGGATATTTCTCGAATGGGAGGACAATTCGGATAACGAGGAGGGCTTCGAGGTTTATGAGAGCTTCGGCAACGACAACAGTTTTCAGCTTGCAGGCAGAACAGGGATAGATACCACCTCGATAAGCCTGACCGGGAGACAACCGGATGCAACCTACTATTATCGTGTCAGGATGTTTAATGAGATAGATTCATCCGAATACTCCAACATAGCGTCGGTGACGACATCTCATGTTCCCCTCGAACCCGAAAATCTGACGGTCGAGACGATATCCGGAACGCAAGTGCAACTGAGTTGGGACGACATGTCCGACAACGAGGAGGGGTTTGCAATCGAGGAGAGTATCGGTGGCACCGATGATTATCAGGCAATCGGACAAGCAGGATCTGACACTACATCGCTGATTCTGAGCGGAAAGTCGGCAGGCACTGTTTATTCCTACCGTGTGAGGGCTTTCAGGGGAGATGAGTATTCCGGTTATTCCAACGAAGCGTCGCTGATGACACTATGCGTTGAGCATTGGAACTGTGTGTTCGGAGGTTCGGATAATGATGTCGGTCGTAACGTTCGGCAGACTGCGGACGGCGGGTATATCGTTGTGGGCAGCACATATTCGTATGGCTCGGGTGATTCGGATGTATGGTTGATAAGAACGGATGAGTTCGGTAATGAACAGTGGAACAGTACATTCGGGGGACCGTATATAGACCACGGCAGCAGTGTGCTGCAGACAGCTGATGGCGGTTATATAGTCGTAGGTTATACTGCTTCATACGGTGAGGGCGATTACGATGTCTGGCTGATCAGGGTCGATGAATCGGGTAATGAGCAAAGCAGCTATACTTTCGGAGGTAGCGGTCGTGAAAATGCCTGTGGAATTCAGGCGACAATAGACGGCGGATACTTGATCGCCGGATCGACAAGATCGATCGGCGGCGGTGATTATGATGCCTGGATAGTCAAGACAGACGGTTCCTGTCAGGGACTGGATTCCTGGACATTTGGCGAGGATGGTCGGGACGAGATATTCTGCATCCAGCCGACTCGGGAATCCGGGTATTACATGGCTGGCTCGACGCAGTCATTCAATGCCGGTTCCAGTAATGCCTGGTTGATCAGGACGGATGATAACGGTCATGTTGACTGGCACAGGGTTTACGGGTCGGACAGTTTTGGAAAGGCTTGTTATGTCGAACCAACCCCCAACCAGGGGAATATCATCGTTGGCTATACCGTCGCAGGCAATGCTGATGATTATGATGCCTGGTTAATCAAGACCGATTGGAACGGTGACGAACAGTGGGACCGGACATTCGGAGGTGCTGGTAACGACAAGGGTTGCAGCGGACATCGGACGCCGGACGGCGGCTATATCATATTTGGAACAACCGAGTCGTTCGGTGCCGGCAATCCGGATGTCTGGATGATAAAGGTGGGTGATTCCGGTCGTGAACAGTGGAGCCTGACATTCGGAGAAAACGGCAGCGATGAGTGTTTCAACTCACAACCGACTGCAGATGGAGGCTACATTATGGTCGGATCGACAACATCGTTCGGCTCCGGTGGTACTGATGTCTGGTTGATTAAGGTTGGGGAGTAGTCTGGTGAGTTATACCGCATAACAAAGCCTCTCGCCCGGGTCAGCGGCGAGAGGCTTTTATATGTGTAAAACTTCAGGAGTAAAAGGAGAGTATTCAGTACAAGAATGTGTCGTTTTAATTATAATACGCCGGTTTGGGTAAATTGTTCCCGGTTTTTCGAGATTTTAAGAAAAGGTGAAATTTTAGGTGGTGTCCCTTGATAATTATCATTCCCGCGAAACAGCCTGTCCGAGAATGTGAAAAACTCTCCGAATCTCATCATTCCATCGAAAGATGGAAACCAGTAACGTATGTATAACACGGCTAATAAGTCTTCTCGTATTCGTGGTAGCGGGACGCCCTCGTCCCGCTGCGAAAAGTCTGTCATAAAAGGCGGGGACGAGGGCGTCCCCGTTCCACACGACGAACCGATAAAAAACCCGCTCAGCGTTGCTGAGCGGGTTGCGGTAGGTCTTAAGACCACCAAACGGATTAGCGGAAAGGTCTTTTAACCTTATGTCACACGCTTGACCGCACGGGCAGCTTTCCCTTTCGGACCGTCCTCGACCTCAAATTCAACCTCTTCACCCTCACCGAGGGTTCTGAAGCCTTCACTTAAAATAGCACTCTGATGGACAAAGACATCCGGACCGCCTTCGATTCCGATAAAACCAAAGCCCTTCTGGTCGTTAAACCATTTGACCTTGCCTTTTATCCGTTGTTCTTCCATTCCAACAATCCTTCCAAACTTGGGGCTAACGTAGACGCTTACTTCCCCGTTCCTGCAATAAAGCAAAAAAATTCCGCTCAGCATAAGAACTGACCGGACCCATACTGTAATGACTCCCCACATCGGGAATCTTTACTAAGTTAAGCTAAATTACTTGAATAGTCAAGTAAAATTGGTGCTGCCGCTTAAAAAATCGCCTAAAAAGTTATAAATCTCAGGAAAATTCAAGGTTAAATGCAACTTTCACCTCACCAGCATCACCTTTTGCACCGATTTATACGCGGGCGTAACCATATGTAAAAGGTAGATTCCCGAAGCGATATTACCCGCATCCCAGATAATAGTTTGATTCCCCGCGTTCATTTTCCTGTTTATAAGCTGTTTCACGAGCCTGCCGTTCAGATCGAATATGCTGATCTTAACATCGGTGGCTTCCGGCAGCCCGAACGTGATGCGAGTCGTCCGGTTGAACGGATTCGGATAAGCCTGCCCGAGGTAGTAGTCAGCAGGAACAGTCGCATCAACTGAGACTTCCAGCACGGTAAATCCATCGGTCTCGTACACCAAGCCATTCCCGGACAGGATATTATCGGCATTCAGGTTAAGCTCAACATCGCGGACGGTATCCCATAATCGCAGTTCAAAGGTTTCACCGCCATGCAAGCCTTCAACCACGCCGCCGGTGTATGGATCATCACCCCAGACCGCCAGTCCGCACATCATATTTCTCACTATTCCCGCGCCGACGAGCTTTCCTGACGGGCTGAATGCGGCTATCTGACCGTTAAGCGGTATTCGATAATCGTTTATCGTCACCAAGACGCTCATGTTCTCGCCGGTCGAGAGCGGTGCAGACCAGTGCCTGTTGTGTTGGTCGGTAGAACGGTCTTTTAACAAGGCAAAGGCATCATTGTTATCCGGTTCCTCCGGGTAAACCAGAGTAACATCCGCGTCAACAAGAATCATGTAACCCATCCCCGGTTCGCAGAACCAATCCCAACCCCAATCAGGTGTAGTAAAATGCCCAAGCCCATCCTTGGCTATTATCAGATGATCTATGATTGAAATGAAAGCGAAATATTCTGTTCCTATATAGAATGGCAGTCCGTAATCGGGATAGTAGGCGACCAGGTTCCATCCGGCGTTCAGTTCGATCTCGGTTTGGGGATCGATCCGCCTGCCGGGGACGGTTGCTTCGTATTCCTCAGTAACTTTGATTATGTAGCTTTCATCGGAATACCAGTAACGGATTCCCCAGTAGGGAATTTCCGGTATACAGAAATCACCTCTGGCGTCCTTTACAATAAGTACTCTGTGATTACCTTCATCGTCGATCAGGTCAAAGAACTCCTCTATCATAGCCATTAAGCTCAACCTGTCACCGATCCGGAGTTCCTCATCGACCGGGATCACGTTTAGTGAGAACATGTTCCAGCCTTGTTCCAACGCAATAGTCTGTTCTATTACTTCATAGGCATTAAGCATGATGACCGATTCGCGGTCGTTTATCCACACTCGAGATCCGGCGATGAATTCAACATCCACCGGGTATTCGACGTCGTCAACGGGATCGTAAACGCGGAAGGTCATCTGTTCACCGTTACGAAAGCCCTCAACCTCTTCGGTTCCCGGGTCGTCACCACGCACGAACAACCTGACGCCACCTTCCCGCCATACCGCATCTCCGGCGCGCAGATCGTCTTCGGTGAAAACGGCAACCACCCATCCCTCCGGAGCGGGTTCGTTCTCGAAGGTAAACTCATCAATTGTCAGGACATGGACGTATTCCCACTCCTCGTTGTAGTGGAAGTGCGGTCCCTGCCAGATCCGATCGCGCAGGATTTCGTCGATAGGCACCTGTTGGTAGAAGAAAGGGTTGCTGGTCGGTACAGAATCCTCATCCTGGACGAAAGTCCCCGGCTCGTTATCCTCTTCGTAGAAGATGTGCAGAAAGTCGTCGACGCGTTCCGCCATCGTCGGATAGATTTCGGACGTTGCCTCACCGATATCGGCATCGGGAGAGGGTGTCTCAACCACCGGCGTTGGGAGGTACCAGCTACGACCATTATCTTCGGAAACGGTTATCCGGATGTCACCATTGCAGTACCCTCGGGCATGATCACCATGTGGGTAGAATTCGTAGACACAGTAAAGATCGCCCTCTTCGTCGTAAGCTAATGACGGGTTGCAGACGTTTGATTTCCAGGGACCCGGTCTCGGGTTTTCATCGTTGTCCTCCTGGCTGAACCATCCGTCGGCGACCGGCGTGATTTGTTCGGTCTCCTCAGACCAGTGAAAGATGATGGAAGCATCGGTGGTCAGCCTGTCGACGGGAGGCTCGCCCTCGCCCTCCGGGTTTTCCCAGAAGCCGCGGGCATCGAAAACGACGTGGATGTTGTCATCCGCGTCGAAGATGAGGTCGATCGTGCAGTACGGTCGGTACGTGTCGCCGTAAGCATCGTCACCTCTACGCTCGGGGTCGGGGTCGATGCAGTCCGTAATGTTCAATGGATCGTCGAAGCTCCATTCCTCGCCGTCGTCCGTCCAGGCGAGGAACAGGTCGTTGTTCATCTGGTAAGCAAGGAAACCATCCCACTCTTCCGGTGCGGGCACGCCGACGCGGCTGTTCATCCAAGCAATAGCGACGCGTTCGCTGTTTGGGGATCGGGCGATGCGATATGCCCGAATGTGAGTCTCGCTCACCTCGATGGCTTCCTCAACATCGAACTCTATTTCTTCATCATTATTAACAAATCCGGGAGCATAGCCGATTAAATTGGTCTCAGAGGTACTGGCAACAGTATGTATAATTCCTTCCGGGCTCATCACTCCCTGTGGCCAGAGGGTATTTTCATCCTCGAAACCGGGGATTATGGTTCCGAGGAATGCGCCCCAACCGGGCATGAAATCAAGGAAAGCGACCGAAACAAATTCATCACCATAGGGTTCACCAACACAATGAGTGAAAACCATACCGCGCAGTCCATCCTCACTGGTCAGGCAGAGGCATCCGTAACCGGAGCAATCACCTTCATCGACTAAGCTTCCGTCTTCGTTGAGCCATTCCTCGCCAACGTAGTAGTTATATTTCTGGTGTCGTACTGCTTGATTCATGTCAAATCCATCCATCCAGGTCACATGCACGCCGCCTTCGGGGTCGACTTCGATCAGCTTACCGATGGAGCCGTTGGTCTGGTAATCGTACCAAGTGTTCCCAGCTTCGAACCGCTGTCCGATGAAATCATCGCGGCGTGGGAGTGTTTGTTTTGCTGTCTGAATCGGGTGGTTGATCTGTATTGGTGTATCTGCCGGGATAATACGATCGGCGGGAAGGGTGGATGGTGCGTACCTGATGACTGCTTGATCAGCGAATAGAATGTTCACAGACAGCAGGATCAGCGAGATGGATATTGCCTGTCTCATTGGTCTACCTCCTATAATAATAATGTCCTGAAATCCAATTTAAGTCATTTCTTTGGGGAAGGCAATGTTTTCGGCAGGTTGATGTAAAAAATAAGTGGGTTATTTTTAGAACCATGAAATAATACACTTACTATTGTTCATCTTCACCCTCGTCATTTTCTGACGATTTGTCAATATCAACTATATCGCTTTCATCCGTGTACGACTTGGTCTCCACCCGAACGATGCGTTGCATCTGTTTCAGGAGCGTATTCATTCTGTTTACCAGTATTGGGATATTCGATACGAGCTTCCTGATTTTTTCAACATCAACATCCTCCTCACTGACTATGTCCGCGATCGACATCAGCGACTGCAGCGGCTGGTTGGCTTCATGAGCGATCGCACCGGCGATCTTGCGTACTGCGTCCAATCGAGCCGTTCTCATTCTTTCCTTTTCGATTTCCTTTTGCTCTGAGATGTCCCGGAAGCTGGATATGATAACGATTTGCCCGGAGAGGTGAGCGAGCGCCATGCTGATCTGGACGGGGATCTCGACCTTGTCCTTCCTGATATATGTTCCTTCGAAGATTATGTTGCCCTCTGCGTAAAGCCTGGTGATACCCTCCCGCTCCAGATAACGCCGCGATGGAGGCGTCAGATCCTCCAGAGTCATTCCTATGAGCTCATCCCGGGAGTATCCGGTTTTTGTTTCTGTCGTCTGGTTGGTTTCAATGATCTTTTCGCTCTTTAAATCCACTACAAGGATCGCATCGTTTGATTTGTCGAAAAGCAGCCGGTAACGCGATTCCAATTCTGCCAGCGATTGATCCTGGTATACGCGTTGAGTCACATCATTAATTACCAGCAGCAGTGCGGTGTCTCCACCGTTCTCTTCCCCGATAATCATACTCAACTTAACCTGGGCGGGGAAATCGGAGCCGTCGGAGCGCAGCATTTGCGCCTCAAAGTGGATAATCCCGGCTTCCGGAAGCTTCTTGTGTGAGTCCATCAGCTCTTTTCTGAAGCGGTCCTTCTCACAAGCGAAGTCAAAGACAGAAGTTCCCTTGAGTTGTGAGACCGTACTTTCGAAGATTCGTTCAGCCGCTTTGTTTGCGATTTTGATGGTATACTCTCTATCGTCAAGGATGCAGATGCCTATATCGATGGTGTTAAAGATGGCATGGAGGGTTATCGACGGTGCGGGAGACTTGTTTACAGCCATTTGATTATCGGGGGTTTCCATTATTTGTCCATGTTGGGTTTGCATGAGTATTGCTGAAAGCTTAACGTACCATTTTAATAATATCTTCAGAGCTTGTCAACTCATTGATATGGGTATTTAA
>CAYYHI010000065.1:11468-16091 GCA_964471745.1 uncultured bacterium
GGTTGTATAAGCGCCTTGAGGTTCCTGCGCGCCTGATCGATCAGCGGGCTGTCGGGATGTTTAACCAGCAGTTGCTCGTAAAATTCCGCAGCCATTTGCGGATTTTCCATCCTGTTTTCACAAAGTTGACCGGCGGTGAAAATAGCGAGATCGACCCTCAGCGCTGATTCACCGAGGTCAATGATCCTGTTTAACAGTCGCAGAGCAACTTCAATTCGGTTGCGTTTCAACTCCAGCTGGTAAAGCCGCCAAAGGGCTTCTTCCACAGCTCGCGGACTGCCGGATACTTTCAGGCTGTCGAGGATGAAAACGGCGGTTCTACAATCCCCCATAAACTCCGCCAGGTCAGCTCTTCCAAGCGCGCGGATCGCTTCGGGATTGCTCTTCAGGTCAGTTATCAGCGCGCTGAGAACAATTGCGTCGTTAGCATATTCGGACGACGGATCAGCAATCAACAGAGCATTCGCTTGTGCGTGCATCTCGTCCAGGTCACCCTGGCGGAAGGCGATGCGAGCCAGCTCCAACCGCGCGGCAGATACCGCCATCGAACTTTTCCGCTTTGGTCCGACGATAGCCTCAAGCTCCCGACGAGCCCGCTCCATGTTCCCTTCTTTAGCCCAGCTTATGGCGGAGATCACTGCCAACTCATCGCGTTCGTTCCCGGGGATCCTGGCTTTATCAGCATTTTTCAGCGCTGATTTGAGAAGTTCCCGCACCCGGTCAGGGGAACCAGCGTGGTTGAACTCCAACAGTCCCAAGCTCTTGTAAGCATCGAATACAGCCTTCGGAGGACTTCCGGGTTTCAGTATTGAGTTATAGGCGAACCTGGCGCTGTCGATTTCACCGATTGCCTGCGCAGCGTGTCCTTTGCCGAGCAGTGCCAGAGCCGTGGCGCTGGCGGATAGCTCCGCATCGATCAATTCGTTGTATGCTTCCCCGGCGAGGGTGTATTCACCTTCGTTCATCAGGAGGTCGGCGAATTGCAGAAGCTCTCTGCCGGGCTGCTGTCCGAGCCTGTCCAGTAATTTATACTGTGTGAGAGCCTCGTGATAACGTTTAGCCTTGAAGTAAAGCGATGCCAAGAGCCGCCGCAGAACGACCGAAAAATCCTCGTCGGCATCCTCGATTTTCTGCGAGATGACCATAACGGCGATGCTGTCTGCGCCGCTTGTTGCAGGCATGTCACCAATCGCGCCGGTGACGTAATTCAGGCGGCTATGACGTTCATCGATGTATAGTATGTATTCTTCAACGGCTTCCTGCCAGTTCATTCGGGCTTCGAGCCAGCGAGCCATTTCCCGGGCGAACAGATGTCGATTGCTGCTTTCCGCACGTCCCCGCCGTATTATGCTGATAGCTTGATCGTCGCGCCGCTGACTGAGAAGTACCGAGGCGATTTCGGTGTATATTCTGTCCTGACCTCTGAAGTCAATAAGCGCATTTTCCGTCTCTTCATTGGCTTCATCGGGTCTGTCTGCCATGTAGAGCAGTTCGATGCGGTCTGCAGTCAGAGATACCGGGTTGAGTCGGCTTTTTCCGCTAACGGCTGTGGCGAGAGCCTGGTCGATGAATTCGAGCGCTTCGTCGTAACGTTCAAGCTCGATCAGTGCGCGCTGGATGCCGCGGAAGGCGGTATAGTCATCTGGCTTGACAGCTATTACGGCGCGCCACAGCTCGAGCGCACGTTCCATTTTACCGGCATTCTCAGCGCTGCGAGCGAGTCGGGAGATGCGGAAAATTTCCTTTTGCGTGCCTTGATCCTGTTCACGAGACTCTGTCAAAGTCTCAGCCGGCGCAGGCGGCTGGCTCAAACCGGTCATCGCAGGCGTGAGCAGAGCGATGACAAGCAGAACAGTTGACAGAGCTGTGGGGGATTTATGGTTATTCAACATTTACAAATTTAGAAATGACATCCGGTGAACTGAATTCGGATATCTTGACGATCTTTACTTTACCGGTTAAGTCGGACTCGACATTAGCCGGTTTGTTTAGCTCAGACATTGCCGCCGATACATCCTCGTCCTTCACCACAACGAAGAGTGGTATTATTAGGTTGGGCGCAATGGAAAGCAGGTTTCGAAAACGGTCGTTTATTGCTTTATTCAGGGTGGATAGCGTCGTTACAACCTCGATAGCGACTTGGATATTATTGTTCTTAAGAACGATAAGATCAATCTCTTTAATTACTTCAAATGTATCCGGTGACAACCCAAGCTCGAATCCGGTAAGTTTGAGCGAGAGGTCCGCAAGCGTGGGGGATTTCCGTTGTTCGGTTTTACCTACATGAACGTCGTAGTCACGTTCGATAGCCTGACGCGCCAGGATTGTTATTATGCCGTTGTGGTCGAGTGCAATCGGGACCTCGAATCCCAGATCACTTTGCATTGAACGGATTCTCAGTTCCGTTTGAGGTGAGACTTTCCCCGGTGACCAGACATAATGTTCTCTCTTTTCACCTTTTATCTCTACTTTTTTACAGTACTTGGTCAATACATTATCGATATTGGCAATTTGAGGCATTTGTGCATTCACAAGTTTTGTGTAAACAACCGTTAATAAATCGTCAATGCTGGCGTGTTTATGTTCCTGTAAATAGCTGTAAATTAGCTCCTGTGTAAGTTGTTCTGCAGGAATCATGTCAATGGGTCTCACACTGAAATTCTCCAGCATATCGTTCATGTACCATTTTTTCTGAGACTTAATGTATTTGAATGGTCCGCTTAACAGGAGTTGTTTAAGACTGAAATTTGCAACTCTGGCGAGGATTCCTGTTTCTGATAGATAAGGCATTAACCCAGTCCAGAGCGTAGCTTCATCAACACCGCCCTGATAACGTATTATCTCTTCCGCCTTTACCTGAAGTTTCCTCTCTTCCTCAAAGGTTAATTCATGGCGTACTGCTTCCATCTCTAATGGTTGGTCTGTCGGCTTGAAGGATAAGATGAAGTCGCCCAAGAGAGAGCCGGTCATTCGGGAATGAATTGTCTGTGTGTAGTTCTTGATTGCCGGTTGATAGATCATGCCGCGGTTTGGCGATTCCTCAAAGGATGGCATTCGAAAACCGGCGCGCTGTGCGGCGCGGTGAAGCGACATCCAGACACCTATATCACGGTTGTGAAAGGTCATTACCATCCAGCCGTCCGGCTTCAGAACACGCCTGCATTCCTTGAATACCTTAAAGAGCATATTTTCATAATGTTCACGATCCTTGGCTCCCTCGAAGCCGCGATTTCTGGTTTCAATTGCCTCGCGTGATTTATCTGTAACTCCACCCCATTGAACCAGTCTCCTCAGCCAGACAAGGTAGAAATCGGAAAGCTCGAGATATTGAACATTGCCACCGAAGGGAGGATCGGTGATAATAGTATCAATTGTACCATCAGGGGAAGGGATATCTTCGCTTGAAGTGGTTAATACCCAGCAAGTAGTTATATTTTGAAATTCTTTCCAAGGCGTTTTATTAAGAGGATAAGATAGAAAGTTATTAATGTTTTGTGCCTGTTCTTTTTTTCCTTTGATTAGAGTTTGGTATTTCTTTTTCAATCCGATAATCGGATTAATCTCATTATACACATTTGGAAGCCAGAATTGATGTCCTGCCCACTCAATAGGATTTCCACCTTGCCATCCTTTCGATCTGAAAGTCATTTTGTTAGAAAAACGCAGCATTCCTGAGAAAATATGATTCAGAGAATCAGTTGTTTTATCAGTACATGGACTATTTTCTAACCACTTTCGAATTCGAGCGATGGATATTCTCTGCCGAGGCGTAAATAAATCTCTGAAATAGTGAACACCTTTACTAAAGATATCATCATCACGCGCTCTGTCCATATCGGGAAATTGGTCATCTGGAATAAACAGCTTCTCGCGCTTGATGATTTTAGCTTCATCAGTCTCTAACTTCCCGGCAAGCTCCAGATCTGATTCTCTTGGCTCTCTTATTTCGCTTTCACCGCACTCTTCACAGACCGTCTTGACCCATATCATCTTATCGGGGCGTCTTTCGAGACCGGTAGCCTTAAAACGGGATTTACAGCGTTTATTTGGGCAGACATACACCGCATTCTTAAGCTTCTCCGCTTCCGCCAGCACAACATCTTTCCCGCATCCCGGGCAGACCACGACATTCGACCATTCATACCATTCCGCCTGAGCCCTCTTTCCGCAATTGCCGCACTCGGCTTCAAACAGCGGCGAAACGGATTTTTTAACCCATTCGTACCACTTCTCGAAGTCCTCTTCAAGACCGTCGATGTCTACGGGTTCGACCTCGACCTGAGTAATCCATGTCGCCAACGGGTTGATGTCAATCCCGACCACACGGCGCCGCAGTTTCAACGCTTCGACAACCGTAACGCCGCCGCCGCAGAATGGATCGAGTATTACGTCCCCCGGATTGGTGTAGTGTTCAATTATTCTGGCGAAGACATTATGAGGTCTGCGCGCCCAATAGCGGTGCATCTTATATATAGCCGTATGAGCCTGGGCAAGCACGGGTGCACGAAGCGGGGAGACGGGTTTGGACTTTAATCCTTCCTTCTGAATTTGCTCGTCGATCATCTCTTCGATGGTCAGGGTGCTGTTTATATCGTTCCTTATCACTTAGCGTGTCTCTTGCAT
>CAYYHI010000066.1:0-15879 GCA_964471745.1 uncultured bacterium
GCCCAGGCTGTGTAGTTGACATGCGACATGATCTGGTCGTAAATCGGCGCCAGCATCTCGTAGGTGCCAACCTCTAACGGCTGCTCATCCGATTGCAGATTGGTTTCAACTCTCACTTCGCTATAATCTCAATCGAGGAAAAAGTCCGAACTCAACCACTGTTTCGACGCAGGAACGTTGGCAGGCTCAGATCCGGTGGTTCAGAATTCATGTCGATCTCGCCAAGGTGAATTCGTTTGCCGGTTCGATTGCTGTTTCCTTTACCGTTGCCATCCGTGTTTCCGACAGAAGTGCTCGTTTCATCCGTCTTTCGCAAAATAGCCGGAACGCTCAAATCAGTCTGTTTCCTCGGACGAAAGTCGTAGCTGCGATCGGGCTGCAGGTTCTTGGACATATTCGACACGCCGTTGAAACCGGTTGCTATAACTGTAACACGGATCTCATCCCCCGCTTCATCGTCAATAACCGCACCGAAGATGACGTTGGCACGTTCACCGGCAGCCTCGTATGCCACCGACGCGGCTTCGCTGACTTCAAACAGCGTCATGTTTGAAGAGCCCGTAACGTTGACCAACACGCCCTGAGCGCCTTCAATTGTAACATCCTTCAACAGCGGACAGCTAATTGCCTGCCTAGCTGCCTGGGAGCCACGGTCATCTCCGCTCGCCACACCGATCCCCATCAAGGCATCACCCATACCCTCCATCACGGAACGCACATCGGCAAAGTCGAGGTTCACGATCCCGGGGATAGCGATCAGGTCCGATATGCCTCTCGTCGCCTGGGTTAGAATTGAATCGGCGGTTTCGAACGCCATGAGCAACGTCGTATTGGCATCGGCAATGGTCAAGAGTTGCTGATTGGGAATAACTATCAGCGTATCAACCCTGTCGCGCAACTCCTTGATGCCCGTCTCGGCGACGCTCATTCGTCGCCTACCCTCGAAGAGGAATGGCTTGGTCACAATGGCAACGGTAAGTGCACCGTTCTTCTGAGCGATCTCCGCTACTTTCGGTGCGGCGCCTGTTCCGGTTCCACCCCCCATGCCTGCGGTGATGAATACAAGATCCGCATTCTTAAGCTGCTCTTTGATGCACTCAGCGTCCTGCTCTGCCGCCTCCTTACCGATCTCAGGATTGGCACCCGCACCCAACCCCTGTGTAAGCTGGCGACCGATCTGAATCTTGTTGGGAGCGCGACTTTTATCGAGCGCTTGTGCGTCGGTGTTAATCGTGATGAAGTCAACTCCGGACAGACTGGAAACGATCATCCGATCAACCGCATTTCCGCCGGCACCACCGATACCGGCAACCTTGATCCTGGCGCCGAGCTGCGGTTCCTCGGCTGGGAGAAAGTTGAGTGTTGAACTCATTTTACTCTCTTGATATATGCTGTTAATTTTATTTCTCTCCATTATCTGTATGTTAGAAAACTAATCCTGAAGTTATCCGCAAACAGCAAATCTTTGGTCAGTTAATCAGACCTTCAAACCAACCCTTGAAAAGCTTAAGTATCTTGCCAAATACTGCGGTATCGTCACCATTGAAACCCACCTCATCATCGTGTTTCATTCCGTAAAGGATGAGACCAACTCCTGTGGCATATGCCGGGTTGTGGACAGTCTCAGCCAGACCTTGCAGCCCTTTTGGTAAACCGAACCTTACCGGTTTACGGAAGATCTCCTCAGCTAACATAGCCGTACCGTTGAGCTGCGATCCGCCACCAGTGATGACCAGTCCCGATGCCAGCAATCCCATGCAATCCACACGTTTCAACTCCCGCAGTACCATCTCGAATATCTCCTCCATACGCGCCCTGATTATCTCGTTCAACTGGATGGGGTCAATCTTATGTATCTTTCCATCTGCGGGTCCCACGACGCTAATCGGAGACGTATCGCCCAATGGTGGAAAGATACCACCCTTCTCCAGTTTGAGCTTCTCAGCTTGCTCTATCGGGACTCCCAACACCATTGCGATATCTCGTGTTACGTTAGTTCCACCGAGACCGATAACCGATGTGTGACGGATTGAACCGTCATAGAATACCGCAATGTCGATGGTACCGCCACCCAAGTCGAGCAGAGCCACACCGAGTTCCTTCTCATCCTCAGTCAGAACAGCGTTGCTCGATGCAAGCGGTTCAAGAACCAGACCGCGCAGCCCGACACCGGCGTTCTTTATACAGCGATAGATGTTCTGCGCCGAAGCGACCGCACCGGTTATGATGTGCACATCAGCCTCAAGCCTGAGACCCGTCATGCCTATCGGTTCGTGTATGCCAGGTTCATCATCGACGGTAAACTCCTGCGGCAACACATGCAGGACTTCACGATCCATCGGCAGAGCGACTGCCCGCGCGGCTTCGATTACTCGCTCAACGTCGTGCTGCGTTATCACATTCGACCTGCTTACAGTATGACCGCGCGATACAGCGATTACACCGCGGCTATTAATCGATCTGATGTGATCGCCCGCGATACCGACATAAACGTCCTTAACCTTGATCCCCGCCATCTGCTCGGCTTGATCGATGGCAATCCCGATGGCATCGGTGGTTTTATCGATATTAACTACCACGCCTCTCCGCATGCCGCGGGAAGGGGTGTTTCCTACCCCGACTACTTGAATCTCGTCCTCGTCGTTGACTTCCGCCACGATTGCGCTGATCTTGGTGGTTCCGAGGTCAATCCCGACTAATCTATTGGCAACCGCCATTTCGCCTCCCCGGTTAACCCGCTGTCATTATAGCGGGTATTTAAGATATTCAGTTGAAAAAGTCTTTCTAAATCTTAACAGACATCAGGTCTCTCAATACATACTGTTACCCGATTTGCAAGCAAATCGGGGCACACGTGAACATCTACCTTTGCGTCCCGCTGATCACCATCGATGGATAGCGTAAATCCACGTAATCAACAGAAGCAGGCAGCTCGCTTCCCTTTTGTGCCAGAAACAGTTGGAGGTTTCTCAGCAACTGCGGTTCGGAGGGATTCTGTGCTTTTACCAATGCTCCACCCTGACGCAACCTTAAAGTCAACATCTCGCCCTTATACCTGATCTCACCCAACTGCCTGTATATTTCCGGAAAATTCGTCTTAACGTCGCATATCAACTCCAAAGCCGCATCAAATCCTGCGTCCTCCCGGTGAGGCTTTAAATCACCTGTAATAACAGGTATATCAAGCACTTCACCTCCGTATTCAGGTTGAAATGTCACACCTTCCTCATCAACCAATACCAGACGTCCGTTGCCTATCCCGGCAATCGGAACACGCTCCTCAACCCTTATAACGAGCCGCCCAGGCAGCCTCCTGAAAACACGTGCATCCCTAACACCGGGCAATTCCACAACCATCGCTCTAACCGAATCGAGATCGAGGTGCATCAGATTGGCGCCAGGACACACCGCCGCTGCTGTTATAATATCGTGTTCCGGCAGTCTGACACACTCCCTGACCTCAATCCTGTCGAGAACAGCCCAGCTTGTGCCCGCCAGCCATTCCACTCCAGCGCGCCAGGATGCAGATGCTGCCCACCAGATGCCAACACCCGCTGCCAGAAGAGCCAACGTCAGAACAGGCAATCTCCAGCGGTGATTCGGTTTGGTTCGTCTTATTTTATGCGTCGATTTCATAATCAAACCCTACCGTACGCAACTCCAGCTTCAAGTCTATGTCATAACGTTTATAAACCATCTCCCGTAACTTGCTGATTAAAGCGACAATGTCCTCTGCTTTGCCACCACCACTGTTTACGATAAAATTTGCGTGCTTTGATGATACTTCAACACCGCCCATTTTCATTCCCTTTGCACCGACCGAATCCAGCAAACGCGCGGCAAAGCGACCCTCAGGATTCCTGAACGTGCTCCCCGCAGAAGGCAGCGTCATTATGTTGCGGCTATGGCGTTCGGCAATGGTTTCTTCAATAAGCCCGCTTACAAGTTTACTTTCTTCCTTCTCCAAATGAAAAGCAGCCTGCAGGATAATTTTATCGATCAGCCCCGGCGCGCAACGATAACCGAATTCTATTGTCGAAGCGGACAGGGTCATAAACTCGCCGTTATAATTCATCACTTCCAATTCAGTAAGGCAGTCGGAAATCTGCGTTCCGAAAGCGCCACAGTTCATCGACACTCCGCCGCCGACACTGCCCGGTATACCAGCCAACTTCTCCATTCCGGAAAGACCATGATCCGCTGTGAGATCGACAACATCGTTCAACCAGGCGCCAGCGCCGACGATCAACCGGTTCTCCTCTACAATCATCCCATTGAACACCTCGGTCAAATCGACAACGCAGCCGGGAAATCCGTCATCGCTGACCAGCAGGTTGTTGCCGTAACCGATGATGAGGACCTCCAGTAAACGATCACGACAGAGCTTAAGCAATGCTGAGAGAGCAGCTTTATCAGCAGGATAAACATAGAAAGCTGCCGGTCCGCCAACTTTTAACGACGTATGCACCGACAGCGGTTCGACCGCTAAGCAGCGACCATTAACCTCAGTGCGGATCTCACCGGCGATCTTATCGACCAATCCTCTATCGGACAAGTCACCACGGCTGAGGAAAGTCCCGCTCAACCTTTCAATCCATCAATAATCATTGGAGCCAACTTGTAAACATCCCCGGCGCCAATCGTGATAACAATGTCCCCTTCACTCACCAGCTCCCTTACTTTATCAATTACTAATGCTTTATTCTCAAGGTAGTAAGCTCTTTCGTGGCCCATATTCCGGGCGGCATCCACGATCATCCTCGCGGACACTCCCTCTATCGGTTCCTCCCTGGCAGGATAGATCGGCAACACAAGGGCGGTTTCAGACCCAAGCAGTGCCCGTCCGAACTCCTCAGCAAGAGCCCTGGTTCGGCTGTACAAGTGCGGCTGGAACACAGTCAGGATCGGTCTTTTCCAGCCCTCCTTCGCTGCTGAAAGCGTTGCCGATATCTCGACCGGATGATGAGCGAAATCATCAGCGACAATAATATCGCCAACCTCGCCGATGATCTCGAACCTCCTGTGGACTCCACTGAAACCTTCCAGCGCGCGGCGAATCGGTTCGTAATCCACGCCGAGCTCACGAGCTACGGCTATCGCGGCAAGTGCGTTGAGGATGTTGTGCCTTCCCGGCAGCGGCAGCTTGATCCTGCCTATTTTTCCCTCACTGTTTTCAACCGTAAAAGTGGACGTACCCCGGTCATACACCGGATCAATCGCTCGCAGATCGGCCTGCCTGGAAAGCCCGTAGGTAACAACAGTTCTGTGCAGGCGCGGCAGTATCTTCATTATTGAAAGCTCGTCAAGGCAGACCAGGGCACGTCCGTAAAACGGCACCGAATTGGCGAACTGAACGAACGCATTCTCAAGCTCTTCGTAGCTGCCATAACATTCGATGTGATCTGAATCTATGTTCGTAATCACTACAATTGTTGGCGTTAACCGCAGGAATGATTTGTCAAATTCATCCGCTTCCGCGACGAGAAAGTCACCCTCCCCGGATACGGCGCCGGTTCCCATTCGGCGCAGCCTGCCGCCGACAATGACGGTGGGATCAAGCCCGCCGTGAATCAATATCTCACCGACCAGCGAGGTGGTCGTGGTTTTACCGTGAGTTCCTGAAATCGCGATGCCCGCCTTCATCCGCATCAGTTCCGCCAGCATCTCGGCGCGACGGATTATTGGAATTCTCCGCTCTCTGGCAGCGTTCAGCTCAACGTGATCCTCAAGCACCGCACTCGAATAGACTACTGCTTCAGCGTTACCGACATAACTTGCATCATGTCCCTTGAAAACCACCGCTCCGAGTTCGATAAGCCTCAGGGTATCCTCGCTGGCGCGCAGGTCGCTGCCGGTAACTTGGAAACCTGTCCGCAACAGTATCTCGGCAATACCGCACATTCCCGATCCGGCAATCCCAACCATGTGAAGCCGTCGGAATCTCTTCAACAGGACATCGATCATCCAATTAAACCTAAAATATCTGTAGCTATATCATCAGCGGCGTCAGTCCTCGCCAGTTTCTTCATCCCGGACGCCATCTCCTTAATCCTGTTCTCCTGTGAAATATCCTCAATCGCTTCCAGCAACGTCTCAGGTGTTAAATCCTTATCTAATATCATCATGCCGCCTCCGGCAACTTCGACCGCCCGTGCGTTAGCTTCCTGGTGACCCTCGGCAGCAAACGGAAACGGCACTAAAATCGCCGGTAGTCCGACCACAGCCAGCTCGGCAAGGGTCATGGCGCCGCAGCGCGATATCGCGAAATCAGCGGCGTTGTATGCAAGCGACATCTGTTCTTGGTCGAAAAATCGTTGAATTACCATACGTTCTCTGTGCTCGAAAGGAACTTCAGTTTCACCGTCCCAGTGTTTCCCTGTCTGCCATATCAGGTTGAACTTGCGCTCCAACAGCTCATTCTTTATCCGATCTACCACCGTATTAATCGACTTCGCTCCGCCGCTCCCGCCGGTAACGAATATGGTCCGGTTCGACGGCTTCAAGCCAAATGCTCTCCTCGCTTCCTCTGTACCCATTTCACTGACAATAATGCAAACAGGATTACCTGTAACCAGGAATTTTCCCTCTTTCAAGCGTAACTTCTCGATGGTCTCTTCAAAGCTGACGTATATTCGTTTAGCTCCCCTCGCCAGCAGTCGTGTGACCAATCCCGGAAAAGCATTCGGTTCCCAAAGAACATAAGACCGTCCGGTGATGCTCGCCGCCGAACACGCGGGCCAGGCGGAAAAACCTCCGGTACCGATAACCATCTTTGGCCTGTGCCGGAACAGATAATAAACCGCCTGGCACAGCGAAACTGCACATTTCAACGGCAACATTATGTTAGATAATATCCTCCCCCGGCGCAGAGAAGATATCCAGACACTCCTGAACGGGTAACCGGCTTTCTTCGCCAAGCTCTCCTCAAGGCTATTGGCAGCGCCGATATAGAGGATATCCACTTCCGGCTTGAGTTCCTTGATTTTGTCACAGATCGAAAGAGCGGGTATCACGTGTCCACCGGTTCCACCGCCGCAGACAGCAATTCGCAACCCCCGCGTACGCGGGGGATCATTCATAATTCCCGGCATATCGGGATAGCTGCCATAATACACCTACGCTCCAGAGCGAGATTACCAGATTCGTACCGCCGGAACTGATGAAAGGCAGTGGAAGTCCCGTAACCGGAAGCAGACCAGTGGCGACGTACATATTGACGAGGGCGAAGATTATAATCGATCCTATGAGCCCGGCACCAAGCAGGAAGCTGAACCGATCCGGCTGACGGCGCAATGCCTTGAAAGAACGCAGCGCTAAAACAAGAAATAGCGCTATAATTATCGAAGCCCTGATCAATCCCAATTCCTCTCCTATAATAGAGAAGATGAAATCGGTGTGCGGTTCGGGCAGGAATAACATCTTCTGCTTGCCCTGACCCAACCCGACACCCAACAGCCCCCCGCGACCGAAGCCAAGCAACGATTGCAAAGTCTGGTAATTATCTCCGCCTCCGCCTTCGATAAATCGAAGAACGAAATTATAAATCCTCTCGCGCTGGTACGGTATCCTTATTATCCATAGAGCAACCACACCAAGACCAGCAGTGAAAAGACCTGCGAGATGCCTCAGTTTCATTCCAGCGAGAAACAGCACCAATCCGGCTGTCAACGCCATCATCAGCGCACCGGAAAGGTCGGGCTGTAGAACCGTCAGCACCATCGGTACTGCGATGATCCCCAACACTCCCCACATCCGCTTATCCAGCCGACCGAGCAGTTCGGGTTCGTCCGCAATTACTCGAGCCAGGTATATCACAATCAGACAGCGCGCCACGTCTGAAGTCTGCATACCGAACGGTCCGAAGTCAATCCAGCGCCTTGTACCCCCGATCACCGGACCTAACGGTGTAATCAACTGCAGCACCATTACAATGGAAAAACCGATCAGTATGGCTTTCACCCAACGCCGGTAAAAACGCACGTCCATCTTGGCACCTACTATCAGCGCCACCAGCCCGATCACAGTAAACAGCAACTGCCGGGAAAAGAAGTACCAGTCCAACTTGTCATGTTTGGCAGCGACGAAAGTGCTTGAACTGTAAACCATCACCAGACCAACAGCCGTCAGCAGCAACGCGGACAGCAGAAGCAGGTTGTCCCCGCGCGAGATGATCGACGACAAACCTCTTCCGGCTTCTCGTCTGTCCGTGCGAAACTTGCCGTGAACCCGCTGTTTATTCACGGTCATCAGACAATTCCATTACCAGACGTTTGAAGGTATCACCGCGCTCCTCGTAATTGCTGAACATGTCAAAACTGGCGCAAAGCGGGGACAGCAGCACAGCATCTCCCGAGATTGCCATCTCATTAGCCATCTCCACTGCATCCTTAAGATCCTTTGCCTGCATTACCATAATTTCACCGCCAAGGTCTCGCTGTATATCGACCGCAGCCTCACCAATAAGAATTGCGGTTTTTATGCGTTCAATCGGTCCTTTCAACAGACCCCGGAAGCCGCCCCCCTTGGCTCTGCCGCCTGCAATCAGTACAACCGGTCGGTCAATAGCCTCCAGCGCGACCAGACCGGCATCGACGTTAGTTGCTTTGGAATCGTTTATCCATTTAACTCCGTTCAACTCACGAACGGTTTCCAGCCTGTGCGGATAACCGTGGAAAGCGGTTATGCCCTCTTTCACTGCCTCAGGATTAACTCCCATTAAAAGAGCTGCTGAAAGCGCAGCAAGGGCGTTGGCAACGTTGTGATTGCCCGGCAGCTTGAGTTCGCTACGCGGCAACCTGAATTCAACTCCATCCGGCAGAATGGCGATAAGCTCATCGCCGGAGAGAAATGCGCCCATATCAAAGCGATCCTTCAATGAGAACGGAAACAACCGCGAACTGGCATTCTCAACAAGCCCGGCAATAGTAGGATCGTCTGCGAAATATACCAGCCAGTCATCCTCGGTCTGATTCAACCAAATACGAGCCTTCGCTTTGGCATACTCTTCAAAACCACCGTGCCAATCGAGATGATCCGGCGACAGGTTCAGCAGAACAGCCACCTTCGGTTTGAAACGCTCTATCGTCATCAACTGGAAACTGGACGCTTCAACAGAAAGCAGTGCATCTTTCGACGCTCGATCCGCTACCTCGGAAAGCGGAAGACCAATGTTGCCGCAGGTAAACGAAGGTAAGAGACCCGAATGGGATAATATCTCGCCAAGCAGCGCGGTTGTGGTGGTCTTTCCGTTCGAGCCGGTTATCGCCGCAATCCGACCCTTGCAGAACCGCCAGCCCAGCTCGAGCTCGCTGATGATGTGAACCTTTCTTTCCTGCAACTGCCTGACGACCTCCGTCGTTAATGGAATACCCGGGCTCAACACCGCTAGATCAACCTCCGCTTCGAGTGCAATCTCGTGTCCGCCAACAAACACAACCGCACCGTCATTCTCAAGACTGGAAACAACCTCAGAACCAGCCGCCTCGTAGGTCTTGTCGCTGGCGATCACTTTCCATCCCTGCCGAAGCAGCAGCCTCACTGCGGCTTGACCACTCTTTCCAATGCCTATAACGTGTGCGCGCCCGGCTGACATCACCTGACCTTGAATGAAGTCATCGTCAGGAACAGTAACAGAATCCCAACGATCCAGATACGGACTACCACACGGGACTCGGGCCAACCCAATAGTTCGAAATGATGATGTATCGGCGCCATCCGGAAGAGCCGTTTGCCTTCGCCGAACTGCGCCTTAGTGTATTTAAAATAGTATCGCTGGATTATCACCGAAAGCGCCTCGATAACCAGAATTCCTCCCAACATCAGCAGAAACAGCTCTTTCTTTATCAAAATAGCACATGCTCCGAGTCCGGCTCCGAGCGCCAGCGCACCCGTATCGCCCATGAATATCTGCGCGGGATAAGCATTGAACCAGAGAAAACCGAGCGCGGCGCCTACCATGGCTGCACAATACACAGTTATCTCACCCGAACCCGGCAGAAAAATAATATTTAAATAACCGGAGAACACCGCATGACCCGTTACATAAGAAAGCACTGCAAAACCGATTGCCATAATCCCGACTATGCCGATCGCCAGTCCGTCCTGACCATCTGTCAGGTTCACACCATTGGAAGTGCCAGTTATTACAATAACTGTCATCACTATAAAGAGAAACCACAATCCGAACGGTGCAAAGTCAAGAAATCGATTTTTGAAAAACGGCAATGTCGATTGGGTGCGGTGATCAGCAAACTGTTCTGAGAACAGATCCGCATAAAAATAAAGCAGAAGCCCGATCAGAATCCCAAGGATTATCTGACCGAGCAGTTTGTACTTGGCAACCAGACCATCTTTGCTTTTAATGCTCTTAATCCAGTCATCGACAAAACCTACTATCCCCATCCAGATGGTTACAATTACCAGTACCCACACTTGCGGATTATCCAACCTGGCGAATAAAAGAGTGCCTGTCAGTATAGCAGGCAGGATTATCAATCCGCCCATGGTCGGCGTTCCCTGCTTCGCCAAGTGTGTTGAAGGTCCGTCAGAACGTATTTCCTCTAAGACGCCCTTTCGTTTCAACCGATTGATTACTATAGGACCGATGATGAAACTCACCAACAGAGCGGCAACCGCTGCGCCTCCAGCCCTGAACGTGATGTACCTGAAAACGTTGAAGCCTGAGATTACATCCGCCAGCGGATACAGCAGATGGTAAAACATCAGTTCGCTCCTGTTATATCGGACTGAACCCAGCCCAAACGAGCCAACTCCTCCCCTGCTACTTGGCGGTCGTCAAATTCACGTTTCACACCACCCGTCAACTGGTACGCCTCATGACCTTTGCCGGTTATTAATATCACATCACCCTCATTAGCTGATAGGAGCGCTTTCCGGATGGCTTCGCGCCTGTCAAGTTCAACCGTAACATGGTCACGTCGCCGCGTCCTGATTCCCTTTAAAATCTCACCGGCAATAACACCCGGCTGTTCATCCCGCGGATTATCGTCCGTAACGATGATACGATTAGCAAGTTCACCGGCAACTCGACCCATAATCGGACGCTTAGATCTATCCCTGTCTCCACCACAACCGAAAACGACCGTCAGGCTCTTCTCACACAATTCACGCAGCGACCTTAAAGCATTCTCAAGTGCATCCGGTGTATGAGAATAGTCAACGAACACGCTAAACGGCTGCCCCATATTAACGGCTTCCATACGACCTGATATCGATTTAACCTTCCTAACACCGGCTTTGACCGCTTCAATATCGAATCCCAGTCCCAATGCCACACCCGCTGCCAGGGCGATATTTTCACCGTTATAAATGCCTATCAACGGCGTCTTGACTTGGAAATTCCTACCAGCCCATTCGAGTCCGAATCTTCCACCTGTCAGCGAATGCTCCAGCACATTAACCTTCAAGTCGGCATCGACTGCTCCAGCACCGTATGTTATCACCTTCCCCTTGGCAGCTTTGACCATCACTCGGCCCCATTCGTCGTCAATGTTGATGACCGCCAGCCCTTCAGGTGATAATGTTCGGAAAAGTTGCGCCTTAGCATCTGCATAGTTCTCGACAGTCCGATGATAATCCAGATGCTCCTGTGAGATATTGGTATAAGCGGCAGCGGCGATTTTCAGTCCGTCGATCCTGCCCTGTACCAATGCATGTGACGAGACCTCGATCACCGCCCGGTTGCAGCCTTCATCCGCCATCTCGCACAATAGGGCACTCAGACGGTCAATATCGGGAGTCGTCAAGGACGCATCCATTCGGCGCTTAACGGTATCATAACCGACCGTGCTGAGTAATCCGCACTTCTGCCCGGCTTCATTCAGTATAGATCGTATCAGGTGAACGGATGTTGTCTTACCGTTCGTACCGGTGACACCGATCAGTTTCAGCCTCGATGTCGGATCGCGGTAAACCACCTTGCTGAGAAATACCAGCGCCTGATGAAAATCATGAACACAGATCACCGGCAAGGATTGAGGCTCTTCGAGCGCTTCATCGGTTACAACCAAAACCGCACCCCGCTCTGCAGCCTGGGGAATGAAATCTGAACCCGCTGACCTGCTACCGGATCGAGCAGCGAATATATATCCAGATTCGACAAGCCGCGAGTCCTGGGTTATTCCCAGCACCTTATCGGGCAAATGACCTGTAACCGAAACAACTTGCAGTTTCTTCAGTAACGGCTCTACAGGGATACCGCGCATCCTAACCTGCTGCCTGTAGTGAGCAGGTCTCACCCACTGTAATCCGTGCACCGGAATTTGGTTTTTGCGCTATCACTCTACCGGTACCGTTTATCTTCACCATCAAACCGGACTCGGTAGCTTTCTTCACGGCATCTCTGAGTGATAATCCGGTCAACACCGGCATAACCACCATTGCACTGGGGGATCGGACCTTAGGTCCAAGTGTAACGTGAACCCTGTCGCCCTTCATAGCCAGCATCCCCGGAGCAGGAACTTGATCGTAAACAACGCCACTCCCATGTCTAACAGCCTTAAGTCCAACCGAATTAAGAACTTTATTTACTTCACTTAACGTTTTGCTGTATAAATCCGGAACAACTCTTTGTTCAAGAGTTAAGTTATCCTCTCTCGCGGAATTCAGCGTCCACAATTCCGGTCTGAATCCGAGGATACGCTGAGCAATCCGTTTGAATATCGGTGCACAGACATTACCGCCACTGTGCTCTCCATTTGGTCCTTGCGGATCGACCACAGATATGAGAATCAGATATCGCGGCGTCGCCACCGGGAAGAATCCCACAAACGAAGCGAAAAACCTGTCCTTGAAATACCCACCCTGTTCAAGGTTCACCAACTGTGCAGTGCCTGTTTTACCGGCAATCGACATGTCCTCAATCTTCGCTCGCCTGCCGGTACCATGCTCCACAACATCAGTCAGTATTTCCCGTAGCGTTGCCGCAGTCTCCGAAGTCATCACCCTGTGTACCTGCTCTGAACCGATTCTCTCAACAACACCATCAGGATATCTTAGTTCCCGCACCAATGTCGGCTTCATTAACCAACCGCCGTTTGCGACTGTGCAATATGCCATGGCTAACTGGAGCATATTGACAGCTATACCCTGTCCAATTACTACATTCGATAACGTGAGACCCGACCATTCATTCAACTCCGGTAGGCTTCCACCTGCCTCACCCGGCAGTTCTATGCCCGTCTTCTCCAAGAAACCGAATTCCTTAATCTTTCTACAGAGGTCTCGGTGCTTCACGTTTTGTGTCAGTTTTATCATACCCACATTCGACGACTTCACCAGGACATTCCTGAAAGTCAGTTCACCGAAACCTCTTGAGTCATGTATCGTCCTACCGTACAATGTGATATAACCAACCCCACAATCCACAACCCGATCCGGTTCAACATGGTAATCCTCCAGGAGCAGCGTCGCCGGAACCAGTTTGAATGTACTGCCCGGTTCGTACATCTCAGTGATCGTCAGGTTTTTCTGCCGGGACGTACTGAACCTGTCAGGGCTATTGGGATCAAATGACGGCAGTGAAGCAGCGGCTAAGACTTCGCCGTTAATGGGATCCAATATCAAACCGGTAGCACTTCGACCCTTAAATTGTTTAAGCGCCGGCTTTAACTCCTGTTCCAGTATTGCCTGCAGTGATAAATCTATGGTCAGGACCAGATCGCCGCCGTCTACCTGGGATTGGTTGGGATAGCCCTTGTCCAGGTGTTGTTTTCCCTCAACATCGAGTTGTACAACGCGCCAACCAGGCTTACCTTTCAACAGTTTGTCATAAGTCAGTTCAATCCCGCTGATGCCCCTGTTATCTATATCGGTGAATCCTATCAATTGCCCCGCTATCGTCTTATGTGGATACCTGCGATGCGTTTCACTGTCAAGGAGCAAATTCCAGCCGAGGCTTTCAAGTTTCTCTGCTTGTTCCGGAGTAATCTTCCGTGCCAACACAACGCAATGACCACCGCACTTCATCCTGTTTATAAATGTATTAGCCGACGTTCCTGTCAATCTACTGAGGTCACCGGCAAGCCGCTCCGGATCTGACACGCTGTATGGGTTGGCACTGATAGAGTAGTAATCGCTGCTGTTGTCGGTCAGGGGACGACCATTGCGGTCATATATCATACCCCGGTAAGGATGTAGTACAATCTTTTCGCGGTACTGACTAATTGCCCTTTGACTCAGATCTTTGGCATGAATCAACTGAAGCCAGACCAGGCGCGAGAACAGAATCGCACATCCAAGTACAACTATGAAAGAAAAGAACCCGAGGCGGCGTCGATTGCGGACATCACCCCAGTTTGCCGCTGTTCGATTCGTCCTTTTACCCCCCCCGCGTACGCGGGGGTTTTTTACTGCACCGATGATTTCTTGCCTTTACTATTGAAACCATAGAATATCATGGTTCCCATAAGCGCCGGTGCATGTGCTTCAGAGCACCAGATCGTATCAGGCGGTGCCTGTGGCGGTCGCATCCCCAAATAATTCCGCGCCAAGTCTTCGATGCAGGTGATTTGTGACATCTCGCAAAGATCCGCCTGAAGGATACCCTTTTGCTCCTTTAGTTCCCGCTGTTTCTCTTCGAGGGTGAGCATACGGCAGGAGAGTCTCTCATTCCAGTTTTCCTTGCAGACCCACAGGCAACCGAACAGGCACAGCAGGAAGATGAAGCCAAGCGCTCTCAAGGCAACATTAGCCCTTGCAGCCGGTTTTTTCAGACGGACAGTTCTGCTTCTTTGAAGGGAATTGATTCGCTTTTTCATCGAAATCTATATTTTTTGAGCTGCTCGCAGTCTGGCGCTGCGAGAACGTGGATTAGTTTCAATCTCAAGCCTGCCGGGTTTTATCACATGGGGGGTCAGTATCTTCAGTTCGGGGTGAGCGTCACACACACAGACCGGCAGACCCGGTGGGCAAGTACATGTCTGCGACCGGGTACGGAAAAACTCTTTAACAATACGGTCCTGGTTCGAATCATAACTGATGAAAACCATTCGACCACCGGTTCTTAATAATCCTAAAGCCTTGGGTAATAAACCCTTGATAGCCGACAATTCATCATTCACAATGACCCTGAGCGCCATAAACACTCGAGCCAGCGTCTTATTTATATGTGCATCCGGACATGCTTTCCTGACAACCGATGCCAGTTGTGTCGTTGTATGCAGCGGTCGGGAGCGGATTATTGCGAATGCGATACGATTCGCCATACGTTCCTGACCGTAACGTCTGATTATTTCCGTAATTTCCATTCGAGAACATTCATTCACAATTTCGGCTGCGGTTGATCCGCTGTGGGTATCGTATCGCATGTCAAGCGGTCCTTCAGTCCGGTGAGAAAAACCCCGGACAGGATCTTCCAACTGGTCGGATGATTGACCGAAATCCGCCAGAATGCCGTCAACTTCAATAAACTCGTGCTTTGCCGCTATATCATCAAGGTTGTTAAAGCTACCCCGCTCAATCGTTATGCTCTTTCGTCCTGCAAGTCGCTTTATTGCAAGTGACAATGCGTCAGTATCTTTATCGATACCGAGTATCCGAATCGGGTGGTCAGCAGCCTCGAACAACGCTTCGCTATGTCCCCCCGCTCCAAGTGTGCAGTCAATGAAGAGTTCCCCGTCTACATCGAGCAGTATCTCAACAACCTTCTCAATAAGAACAGGTTTATGGTGAGCCATTAATAATGATTTGAACTGACTTATATGTAAGTATTATTGATATTTACGATCGAGCACAACTTGAATACTGTCATTCTGAATATAATAGTACTGTTGGCGATTCATTGTCATTCCCGCGAAACAGTCTGCCCAAAAATGATTCAAAGCCGCTGTCACCTCTCCGCAGGTGACAGCCTAATTATAA
>CAYYHI010000067.1:0-15186 GCA_964471745.1 uncultured bacterium
CGAGTGAATAGTCCTTAATTTCTTCCGCTCCCTTGAATTTATATTGAATTTCGCTTGGCTGCTGTTGAATAACCTGCTGCAGTAAACCCTTGATACTGTTCATATCGTGCTTCAGCTCAAGTAGAGTTCGATAGATCAGCTCCTGGTTCAGGTCTGCATCCGATCTTCCAACGATCACCGGCAGGTTGGGATTGCCTTGTTCGCTCCCCAGGCGCATCTTCACGATCTCCGGACTGATGATTTCATCCTGACCGAGCGCAATGAGGCTCTCTACGAAGTTCTTCAATTCCCTGACGTTACCTGCCCAGTAATGTCCCTGGAGTATTCGTGGTACTTCTGGATCTATCAACGGGTTTGGACGATGATTCCTGATGGCGAACTCACGTGCAAAGTATTCTGTGAGCAGCGGAATATCCTCGATTTGTTCTCGCAATGGTTGCAGGTTGATGTTGACCGCTTTTAGCCTGTAATAAAGATCCTGGCGGAAACGTCCTTGTGAAACCTCAACACTTAAATCTTTGTTGGTGGCGGCAATAACTCTCACATTGACCTTCACCTCAACGGTCCCCCCTATCCTGAGGAAGCTGCCGGTTTCCAAGACTCTAAGCATCTTGACCTGTACCTGCAGTGGCATCTCACCGATTTCATCCAGGAAGAGTGTGCCGCGATTCGCCATCTCAAAATAGCCCTTCCGCTGCTGATCGGCAGATGTGAAGGAACCCTTCTCGTGACCGAATATTTCGGACTCGAATATACCCTCCGGTATGGCGCCACAGTTCGGACTGACCAAAGGAGCCTTTCGTCTTGGACTGTGGTGATGAACAGCCCGGGCAACAAGTTCCTTGCCGGTGCCGCTCTCGCCGCTGATCAGCACGGTTATATCGCTTGGCGCAACTTGGCGGATGAGCGCTTTTACCTGTTGGATCGCCGGTGATATTCCGATCATATCATCCAGTGGATCACGCATGGCTTCGGATGATGTCAGGTTGCTTTCATCGTTTAGATTCGGACGTCTCACCAGGCAACCTCCAATCCGTCTCTGGCAGCAACGGCAATGTCGCTATGGCTGCAGAGATCCTCGAGCTGATCGATTCGAGTGGGATCGACGTGAGTAAATATAACCTGTTTTACCTTCTTATCAAGAGCAATCCTGATAATGGATGCAGGTTCGACGTGCATCGCCTCACAGAGCAACGTCGAACCCGGAACAATCTCATCCTTGAAACAGTCAATTGTTGACACGTCACCGGTATATACCAGTCTTCTATCGTTAGTATCTAACGTAAATCCGTATGCAACCCGGTTGGTTTCAGCTACTTTTTCCACATCACCATCAAAATGATCGGAAAGCCATGCCCGTATAGAATATTCATTTGTTTGAATAAGGATTGAAGTTGTAATAGGACGATAGTTGACATCGAACATGTCATGTGAAATCCCGCCGCATCCGAGATAAACAGTTTCCTGCATCCGGGAGAACGCTTCCATACCGCTTTCCGGCATATAAACTTCGAGTGAGGTGTTGCGTCCGCTGAGCAGCATATTCTGCAGAACCATAAACAATCCTGTTGTATGGTCGGCGTGAAGGTGTGACAGAAAGATGTATTTGATGCGGTGCAGAACATTGAGGTAGGTCAGCCAGCCAGCAGCGCCTTCACCGCAGTCGAGAAGAAATGCTTCTTCGGCAATCTGAACGAGGTGCGCTGAACCGCCTTTCCCGAGAACAGCATATCCTGCACCGGTGCCGATTGTTACAAGTTTATTAGGTCTGCCGGTCATCGGAGTTGTTTTTTAAAGAATTCAACAGTCTTTGACAAACCCTGTTCCAGGTCTACTTCAGGACGCCAGTTGAGTATCTTCCCGGCGAGTGTCGAATCTATAACGCTTCGCCTCTGTTCTCCCGCTGCTTCAGCTTGGTGCAAACGCTTACAACCAGCGCCTGTCAGCCGGTTTAGTGTATCAAAGATGGTAATGACATCGGTTTCCCTGCCGGTTCCCAGGTTGATTACGTGATGTCCATTCAGCTCCAGAGCGTTCAGATTGGCACGGACAATATCGCCGACATAGACATAGTCACGCGTCTGCAGTCCGTCACCGTTGACAAACGGTTGTTCGCCGTACAGCATTTTATGACAGAATATCGCAACAACACCGGCTTCACCTAATGGATTCTGGCGTGGTCCGTAAACGTTGCCATATCTCAGTGCAACGGTATCCAAGCCATACTCATTGTGAAAGAAGAATATATATTTTTCAACCGACAGCTTGGCTATTCCGTAAGGTGACAGCGGATTTGCCGGATGAGACTCCGGAGCGGGAAACATCTCCTGTTCGCCATATATCGCGCCACCGGTCGAAGAAAATATAAACTTGTTAACGTTATATTTACGGCACATGTCGAGCAGTTTCACGCTGCCGGCAATATTGACCTGCAAATCGGCTAATGGGTCGCGAACCGAAATCCTCACATCGATCTGAGCCGCTAAATGGTAAACCGCATCGAAATCACCGTTTGCGAATATCCTTTCCATCCCTTCGGTGCAGAAATCGAGTTCAACAAATTCAGCAGCTTTCGGAATGTTCTCTATCCTGCCGGTGGAAAGATTATCGACTATCGTAACCTGATGACCCTGTGCGATAAGTGCATCTGCGATGTGCGATCCGATAAAACCCGCGCCGCCTGTAACCAGGATGTTCATTTATAGACCTTTCTGCCGATGTCATTTCTGAACCTCACCCCTTCAAACTCCACTTGTGTAATCGAATTATATGCCGTCTCAACAGCCTCCTTATGAGAAGCGCCAAGTCCGGTAACCGCCAGTACCCTGCCTCCGGATGTTACCAGGTCACCGTTTTTCAAAGTTGTACCTGCGTGAAACGTGATTACGTTATCTGTATCCTCCGGGAGATTTTGGATTCTCATTTCCTTGGGATAGCTCTCCGGATAACCTTTGGCAGCGGCAACCACGGCTACTGCGTGACGGTTGCCAGTGAGTTTCATCCAGTCGGTCGATGAGTAGTTATGTTCGGTCATCCATCTGCCAAGACGACCCTCGGACACAGCTATCATTATTTCAAGCAGATCAGCCTTCAATATCGGCAGTTGTGCCTGGGTTTCAGGATCGCCGAAGCGGCAGTTGAATTCGAGAACCTTCGGTCTGTCCCGGGTCAGCATCAATCCGGCGTAAAGCAAACCCTGGTATGGCGTTTCCAATTCGGAAAGTTTCCTTAATACCGGTGGGAAAACCGATTCAGCAGTCTGAACGACCTCTTCCGGAAGAAGATCATCCAGCGGTGAATATGCTCCCATTCCGCCGGTATTGGGTCCCTGGTCGTAGTCGAAAGCCCGTTTATGATCGCGGGAAGGCGGCAGCAGGAGATAATCCTCGCCGTCGACGAAAGCCATCAGCGATGTCTCAGCTCCAAAGAGACACTCTTCAATTACAATCTCCCTGCTGGCATCGCCGAATTTGCACTTTAACAACATGGCTTCAGCAACCAGAATGGCTTCCTCAGTATTAATACAGACAGTAGCGCCCTTACCCGCAGCCAGTCCAGAAGCCTTGACAACAACATTGCCTCCTGTTTCGAGGATGTATTTTTTGGCAAGCTCGAAATCGGTGAATGTTTCAAATGAGGCGGTTGGAACGCCGACTTCCTGCATCAGCTTCTTTGAAAACGATTTGGAGCCTTCTATCTGTGCAGCGCACTTGCATGGACCGAAGACTCGACAACCGTTGTCGATCAGTTTATCACATAGACCCTCAACGAGTGGAGCTTCGGGGCCGACAACAGTTAGATCGATGCTCTCCCTTCGGACGAAATCCACAATATCGTCAAGGTTATCCGCTTTAATATCAACGTTTCTGGCAATTCCTGCTGTCCCGCCATTTCCCGGCGCGCAGAAAACCTGGGGCTTCAGATCGCTTCTCGAACAAGCCCATGCCAGTGTGTGTTCCCGTCCCCCGGAACCGACAATCAATACTTTCATTCCTCTATCCTGTATCCAGACATTATTTGCTCTATTGTAACCAGCACGATTTCTACAGACTCGTCGATCTTCAATCTGTTGACCTCGGCAATAGTCCCTTTCGTAAAGCTGACTGCAATAATGAAACCCTTGTTCTTTTCCTGTCTTTTTATCGCTGCATAGAAATTATCAACTACATTTCGTCCGACGGATTTTGATTTCTTGATCTGTATCGGAAGCTGCCTGAAGTATGTAAATCCGTCAATACCAAGGTCTCCGGTCTTCCTGGGTGATGGATAGGCGTGTAGTCGTTTTAGAATCCATGCCTGGAAGTCGAACGGCTTCAACCGCAAGGCGTCGTTGACTGTGGTCGGCATGCCGATCTCATTCGGTTTCTCAATGCCTAATTCTGCTAACCTATCCTTTACAAGCTCTATCGCTGAATAAGATATATCAACTCCTATCCAACGGCGATTCAATTTGTGAGCTACTGCTAATGTTGTACCGCATCCACAGAAGCAATCGAGTACCAAATCACCTTCTTTAGATGAAGATCTAACAATTCTATTCAGCAATTTTTCAGGCTTCTGAGTTGGATAACCACGCCTTTCTTTCGCTGAAGGCGCTATAGGTTGTATCAACCATACATCATCCGGATGCTTCCCCTCAGGATGCAATTGTTGTGGACCAAAATCTCCAGTCCTTCTGACATTACCGATGTAATGACTGAAACGTTCAACAGTAGCCTCTGCGTATTGGTCTCTAACTTCATTTGGGTAAAAATTCATTTTGGTGCTTTTTGAATAGAAGTAAATATTATCATGCCGGCGAGCAAATCTTTTCTTAGAAATCCCGCCACCGCGATAATACCAGATAATCTCGTTCTGGAAGTTCAAAGCACCCATAATATTATCCATCAGTGTACGCAGTCTGTGGGACGCATGCCAGTCGCAATGAATATACATGGAGCCGTCAGGTTTTAACACCCTCCTCAGCTCTCTTATCCGCGGATCCATCCAGGCTATGTAACTCTCTATTCCTCCTTCCCAGGTATCCTCAAACGACCTAATCTCAGCTTCATCCCCCCAAATGATGGCATAATCCCGATTTGAGAAGAAAGGAGGATCGATGTATACCAGATCAACGCATTCATCGGGGATGTATTCCCGCAAGGTTTCGAGGTTGTCCCCGCAAAACAGGGTATTGTCCCACTTCATCTCGGCATACTCACTGTCTTTTTGCCCTTTAGAGCCCATATCTCATCTCGGATATACGCCGCGCGTTCGAAATCCAGCCTTTCTGCAGCCACAGCCATCTCTTCGGTAAGTCTCTCGATGATCTCCTCGCGCTCCCAGTCGGCAAGCATATCCCGATGCACCGCCTGGACGGTTTTCCTTATGGTTTTGCCACTCGCTGCCGATGTCTGAGTCAGTATATCTTCAACCGACTTGCGAATGGTGCGAGGCTTGATGCCATGTTCAGCGTTATATTCGGCTTGGACGCGGCGGCGGCGATTGGTTTCATTGATAACCTTCTGCATCGATTCTGTTATATTATCGGCATAGAATATCACCTTTCCTGCTTCGTTGCGGGCGGCTCGACCGGCGGTTTGCATAAGCGACCTTTCGCTGCGCAAAAAGCCCTCCTTGTCCGCATCAAGGACCGCAACCAATGAAACCTCCGGCAGGTCAAGCCCTTCGCGCAGCAGGTTGATACCCACTAAAACGTCGAACTCCGCCAGCCTGAGGGCGCGCAGTATCTTCACCCTGTCCAGCGATTCAATCTCACTGTGAAGATAACGAACCCTAACGCCGACGCGAGCGAGATAGTCAGTCAGATCTTCAGCCATGCGCTTGGTGAGTGTCGTTACCAGAACCCGGTCACCCCTTTCGACTGTGCAGCGTATCTCTTCGAGCAGGTCGTCAATCTGTCCGTCACTCGGCTTGACAACGATCTCCGGATCCATTAAACCTGTCGGGCGAATGATTTGCTCAACCACCGCCCCGCCGGATTTCACAATCTCATATTCAGCCGGTGTTGCTGAGACGAATATAGCCTGTGAAATGCGTGATTCCCACTCCTCCAACCTCAGAGGACGATTATCCAACGCGGAAGGTAGCCTGAAACCGTATTCCACTAACACCCGTTTGCGCGACTGGTCACCGCCGATCATGCCGCGGATCTGTGGAATGGACGCATGAGACTCATCGACGATTATCAGCATGTCTTCCGGAAAGTAATCGAACAGGGTTGCCGGAGGTACACCTGCAGGTCTTCCGGAAAGATGACGTGAATAGTTTTCGATGCCGTTGCAGTAACCGATTTCAGCCAACATCTCAATGTCGAAGTTTGTCCGCTGCTCCAATCTTTGCGCTTCAAGCAGTTTACCATCTGATTTCAATTCAGAGACACGTTCAGTTAATTCGATCTTTATCGTCGTCATGGCTTCCTCCAGGCGCGCCGGCGATGTAATGAAATGCTTTGCCGGATATATCACCGCACGATCGAGGTCTTCGAGCTTTGTTCCGGTTACGAGGTCAAAGCGGGATATCCTGACAATTCTGTCCCATTCGAGCTCTATCTTCAGCCCATAGTCGTCGTAAGCCGGATGAACTTCGATAACCTCACCTCGAACGCGGAACGTACCCCTGCCGAACTCGATATCGTTGCGGTTGTATTGGATGTTTACCAGCGATTCCAGCATATCCCGGCGTGTCACCTGTTGACCGATCTCCAGCAGCAGGAGCTGCGCCTTGTACTCATCAGGAGAACCGAGACCGTAGATCGATGAAACCGAAGCCACAATTATGACATCCTCGCGCTCAAATAACGAACTGGTCGCCCTTAAGCGCAGTTTATCGATATCTTCGTTGATCGATGTCTCTTTCTCGATATAGGTGTCGCTTGAAGGGATATAGGCTTCCGGCTGGTAATAATCGTAGTAACTGATGAAGAACTCAACCGCGTTTTCTGGAAAGAATCCTTTTAACTCGCCGTAAAGCTGGGCAGCGAGGGTTTTATTATGAGACATCACGAGTGTCGGGCGCCGCCACTTCTCGATTACATTAGCTATAGTAAAGGTCTTTCCCGATCCGGTAACGCCGAGCAGGATCTGATATTTCTCGCTGTTTTCGAGCCCCTGGACGAGCTTGTCTATCGCCTGCTGCTGGTCACCTCGAGGACCGAAATCACTGACCAGCCTGAAATGCCTTATCAAGTAATTACCTCTTTCCGTCCTGCCTGTTTATCTTCAGGAAATCCTTCATCACGTATCCGGCTATACTCGGGTTTTCCTTCAGACGACGTGTGGAATATGGATACCATTCCTCCCCGAAGGGAACATAGACTCTAAGTTTATGTTCCTCGTCGATGAGTATCTGTCGGAGTTCTTCTTGAACGCCTAATAACATTTGGAATTCGTACTGATCGCGCTTCAGCCCCAATTGATAGATAATGCGTTTCGCATGCCAGATTACTTCATCGCAGTGTGTGGCAATACCGACATAACATCCAGCCTTTAATAATTCTTCAACTAAGAGTGCAAAATTATTTATAACAATTGTTCGGTTTTTATAGCATATCCTGCGGGGTTCGACATAGATCCCTTTACATATCCTGATGTTTGCTTTCATCTCCATTAAAGGCTGAATATCATTAATAGTTCGATGAAGATACGCCTGAAGGACGACCCCGACATTCTCATACTGATCGTGAATCTCACGATATAACCGAATGGTATCATCAGTGCAGGTGTGATCCTCCATGTCGATCCGGACGAAATTATTCTTCCCGGCAGCACGCTTTACGATCGAGATAATCTGCTCCTTGCAGAAATCGTATCCTATTTTCAACCCTAAATGAGTGGGCTTAACTGACACATTCGAATCGAGCTTTTCCTCTTCGATAACGTCCAGCATCTTCAAATAGGTTTGCGTAGCTTCTTTGGCATGATCAGGATCGTCGCATAATTCGCCAAGCAGGTCTATTGTTGCGACTGCGTCTTGTGATTGGAGTGACTTTACCGCCCTGACCGCATCGGAGAGTTTCGCACCAGCTATATATTTAGATGCTATCCTGCCGACTATCGGCTTTGGCACTACTGACATCATTCCAATTGTAAGTTTGTTGAATAGGTCCATTTATAAACCTTATTAAAAATCTGTTTCCCTTGAAGATAGTATTAACAAAATACTAATATCTAATACGTTGTCATTCTGAACGAAGTGAAGAATCTCGTTTTCGTTACCCCACTGTTGGAGATTCTTCACTTCGTTCAGAATGACGAAATCAGAACTTTCATGCGATATCAGTAATCAGTTAAGACTCTCCCTTTTAACTATTACCTTCAAGTCTTGCGATCATCGGTTCTATGACGATCAGATCCCGCCTTAAACCAGCCTTTTTAGCGATTTCCAAGGCGGATTGTAGAATTTCAAGTTGTTCTTTCTTTTCTGCTTTCTTATCCATTAAATACTTCGCCAGAGCGATCTTTCCCTTGATGAAATGCTCAGCGTCCTGTACATTCCGTGCGTCATCTATACCTTCTTCGAGCAGTTTCCTGTTTCCATTCCTTAACATACTGATACATCCCAGTCCGACCTTCGATGAGGCTAAGCCGACCTTGCTGCCCAGTTTTTTTGCTATCTCTTGCGCGGTTTTAAACTCACTCTCAGCCCTGTCGAGTTCGTCCATATCGATCAGAACAAATCCCAAGTAGCGTCGGGCATAATCTTCAGCTACTTTGTAGCCCAATTCAACGGACTTCCGGATCGCATCCGCAAGGATTTCCTTGGCGGCATCCAGATCACCCCGTCGATGCAGCGATAGACCGATATTCAACATCCACTGCGGTTCTTCGGATTTCCATCCCAATTCGTGTGCTATCTCCAACGCCTGCCGATAATGTGAAATCGCTGTTTCGTAGTCACCATACTGAGCATACCAGGTCCCGATGTTGCCCAGGGTTTTTAGTTCGCCCTTTCGGTAACCCATTGTCTGCTCGATAGTAAGTTTCTCCTGGTACATATCGAGAGCCTTCTGCCGTTCACCACGTGCTTGGTAGATTAATGCAAGCCCTCCCAAGTTGCGAGCCTGAACCTCCTTCCAGCCGATGCTGCGGGCAATTTCAAACGCCTGATTATAAACGTCTAATGCCTTATCAAAATCCCCACGCTGGTGATGGAGGACACCGATGTTACCCAGATTCACAGCTTCGGATTTCTTGTTGTTCTCTCTCCTGCTAATATCAACGGACTTCTCGTAGTATTCAAGCGCTTTATCCGGAGATCCCAGTGCCTTGTATGCCGTACCGCAGTTTGTCAGAGCCGTCATCAATCCCTTGGCATCATCAGCATTTTCAGCAGTTTCAAGCGACTTTTGCCACCATTTCAGCGCCTCTTCGAAATTATTCATATAGTAGGAACACGACCCCTTTTTCTCACTCAGGTTGATCCAGACTAAAGGATAATCAATTGTTTCCAGAATTTCTAATGCTTCATTTACAACCTGATCCATTGCTTTCAAATCGTTGACTTGCATGTAGTACCTTGCCAGGTCATCAAGGGTAAGCACTTTCCATTTTTTTTCATTCTGCTTTTCAGCCAACTCCAGCGCTTCGTCAAGGTCTTTCTTTAAGAGATCCAGCCTGCCCAGGATAGCTTCTGCCTTTGACCGCAGCTTTAACAGAAAGAACCGCGCTTCAGGATCGCGCTCGGCGTCAGCACACTCAAGAGCCATTGTATAAAAGGCTTCAGCACTTTCATTAGCATACAGATCGTAATAAGATTTTTCACCAGCCATCCTGAGATACTTGACGGCGCGTTTATTATCTTCGGATTGATAGAAATGTCGCCCCAACTCATCGCACCATTTATGTGTGGAATCAGCGAACATCTTCTCAAGACACAATCCAACTTTCCCATGATAATCCCGACGATGGGCAAACAGGAGACTATCATAAGCAACATCTCGAGTTAAAACTTTCTTAAATATATAGTTAAAGAATTCTTCATCTTCAATTGAACTTATCATATCCTGAACGGACAATTCATCCAGCGAATTCACGATAGATTCGGGATCGATTGAGATCGGATAAGCGCCCTTAAGAACTGCCTCCGAAAAACGTCGTCCGATGACAGCGGCAACTTTCACGGTAAGCTTTGCCTCAGTTCCGAGACGATCCAGCTGGCTCATTATCAGGCTGTTCAATGAATCAGGAACTTCCACATCCGCTAATTTCCCAACCTTCTCAGCCTTTATTTTTTCCCCTGTCCTATCGGGTACCAGTTTGATCTTACCTTGCGACTTCAAATTGTTTATAAGTTCCTCGACAAACGAAGCATTACCATGTGAGGCATCAAAGATGAAATTCAGTAGTTCCTTGTCTATAGTGTGGGCATCTAAACAGCTTAGTGCAAATTCCTGAGTTAATTTTCTGTCAAATTCGTTAACAGAGATATTTACAGCTGTTTCACTCTGTTCGATTTCAGTTATTTGTGTAAGAGTAGACTTTTCACTATATGGTCTGCGTACTAACACAAACATTAACGGACAGTCGGCGAGGTTTCGCATTAAGTAGGCTATTAGTTCGAGAGAGTTGCTGTCGATCCATTGGGAATCTTCAAAAAACATGGCAACTGGTTTATCTTTCGTTCTGAACTTGAAATACTGAACCAGGAAATCGTACATATTTTCCTGACGCAGCTTGGCGTCGAAGTGTTTGGTGATCTCATTATCCGGACAGGAAATGCCAAGCAGGTTTGCGATAAGCGGTGTTCTGAATGAGTGTTCGGGATCAGCCTGTTCGACAATTTCCCTAAGCTGAGCCAGGTTTTCCTCAGCTTTTACGGAGGAAATCAATTCCATTAAACCGCGGAGAACTGATATCCACACTAAATAAGGCGATTTTTGTGCATAACTTAGAGCCTCGCCACCACCTGAACTGAATTCCTTGTCATCGACCAAACGCAAGGTTTCCTGGGATAGCCGGCTCTTTCCTGCACCGGCTGGTCCCATGATGACAAGAACTCTCATCCTCTGCTGGATTACATCTTCAATAACAGCAGCTATATCATTCATCTCGGCATTGCGACCGATTAGCGGCTTGGCTTGATCTGCTTCCCGGCGCTGAACAACTGCCTTTACCGATATTGGCTCATACGTCGGCAACGGTTGGGAAATTCCCTTAAACTTGAACTTCCTGGGTTTGGTGAAATCAAAGTATTTCAGGGTCCTGTTGTAGGTTGCATCATCTACCAAGAGTTGACCGGGGTCGCACTTTGCCATCAGCCTGGCAGACAGGTTGACGGTGCTGCCCATGACGGTATATTCCTGTCTGCTGGGAGCGCCGACCTCACCGGCAAATACTACGCCTGTTGCAATTCCGAGCTTCCACTTGAGACCCCATTCATTAAATTCACCTCGTCCCCTGATCAACTTCAGTCCACAATGAACTGCGTGCTGTGCGTCGTTTTCATGGGCTGTCGGAGTACCAAATGTAAGTATGATCTTCGACCCCTTATCGCCCATATCCACTTTATTAATTGAACCGTTGTGTTGTTGAGTCAGACCATACACCCAATTATAAACTGCGTCCAATTTGTTCGTAACGTCAGGATCCTCGTCATAGTCAAGACCGGTAAATGACATGAAAATTACAGATACACGCCTGATTTCACCAACTGAATCGAGCCCCAACAGCATCCTGTTATAGATAGGTGGATCGATGAAGGCTTTCGCAAGGTCAGCCCAGGTTTCCTTATAAGGAATCGTCTTTTTCGTTATCTTGAATTGTGGTCGTTCGCTGTCAGCAGAGAGTTTTACAAAACCATCATCGAGAACCTTGCCGCAAACTCCGCAGAGCTCAACCACGTTTGGTGTAACAATCACCTCACCGGAAAATCCGTGATGTTCAGCTTCGGCAGCCTGGTCAAGCGGAAGTCCGGCAAGCAGATACTCACGACCTTTCTCCTTTGGACCAACCACTTGGAACAGCACATTACCGGCAGCAATTCCTACCTTCATACCGAGAGAGAACGTTCCGGATCTGGTTTTGACATCGTAAAAATCCTCCATTGCCGTCTGCAGTTCAAGACATGTGGCAACTGCACACTTGGCGACTTCAGCCAGATTAGCTTCATCTTCTGCCGGGAAGAAAATCGTCATCGCATCACCACCGAACTTACCCACGAAACCGCCGTTTCGTTCAATCCGGTTGATCATTGCCGTGAAGTAAGCATTAAGGATTGAGGTGAGGGTTTCTGCGCCTTCCCTGCCTATTGAAGCCAACTTCTCCGACATCGCTGTGAAACCCGAAACATCGGCGAAGGCGACTACAGCGGGAAAGTGATGTATAAGCTTGCCTTCCTCCGTCCAGGTTAAGAGTGTGTTTGGTAAGAAGGTTGCTGCTTTCTCGCAAGTGCTCATTTGAATAACTTGGTTCCTGTTTGGAGACCTGTCATCTGGAGAGTATTGTTTGATTCTATAAAATACTTATTTATCTTGTACTCCGTTATCAGCAACTTCAGTGATTTGATTGATCTATGAAAATCTTCCCTGGGTTGAAAATGCCCTCCGGATCGAGTGTGCGTTTAACCCGTCTGGCAAGGTTCAGAACAGCTTCGGAATGCTGCCAGGGAAGGTACTCCCGTTTGGCGCTGCCGATACCATGTTCGCCAGTGATTGTACCACCCAGTTCTATAGCTGATCGGAAGATATCCTTCGATGCCTCTTTGGCGGATTTTTGGGATATTGAGTCCTTTTCATTATAAAGCATCACAACGTGCAGGTTTCCGTCCCCTGCATGACCATACAGCGGTATCTCAAGTTTATATTGATTTTCTATCTCCTTGATTCTCAATACAAGTTCACTTAAGCTGCCGCGTGGAACCGCAACATCCTCGTGGATTTTACCACTCGAAAGCCTAATCAGGCTGGGCGATATTCCCCGTCGGAGCTGCCATAACTGTTCTCGACCACTTTCGTCGGTTGCCAGGTTCACTTCGGTTGCTGCGGCACTTAGCAAGTTCTGAATATTGCGCGCCAATTCGGACACATCAGCTTCGTTGCCGTCAATTTCTATAAGTAGTAAAGCCTCAGTTTGTTCCGGATATGATATTCCGACATGTTTTGCCGATGCGGACAAGGCTTTCCCATCAATAAACTCCAGCACAGAAGGTACATAACCGGAACCTATGATTTCTTCAACGCTTGAGAACGCTTGCATCATATTGTTGAAGTATGCCGATAGTGTAACTGTTTTCTCAGGAGCGCTTACAAATCGAAGCGCAATCCGTGTAAAAAGCCCAAGCGAACCCTCGGATCCGACCAGAAGTGGCGTGAGGTCTGGCTCAACTTCATTGTCACTCAAGGCGCCGGTTCTGTATAGGTTACCCTTGGCATCCATGAATTCAATACCTAAGACGTAATGTCCGGTCACGCCATACTTGAAGCATCTTAAACCTCCGGCGTTCTCAGCGACATTACCACCGATGGTGCTGACGTTATTGCTTGAAGGATCAGGCGGAGAGAAGAGATTATGACGCGCTGCAGTTTCCTGGAGCGTGGATGTTACAACACCGGGCTGGACGATTGAGAAATTATTTTCAACATCCACTTTCAAAATTGAATTCATCCGCTCAAATGAGATTACAACCCCCCCTTTTACAGGAACACTTCCACCGGATAGCCCTGTCCCTGTTCCACGCGGGGTAAGGTTGATACCTCTCTCTTGGGCAAAAATCACGGTTTTTCGAATATCATCTGTTGATTCTGCCATCACTACCGCCAGCGGGGTGCCTCTTATTGTGGTCGCATCATAACCGTAAAGTAAAAGGTCTTCCGGATCTGTCAGCAGTTTGCCTTTACCGAGCAAACGACGTAACGCCCGCATTGGGTCTTTCATCCTTAATGGCATAAACTGCCTTGTGTTGATTTAGGAATTAGCTAATTCGAACTGACAGTATAAATATAAACCTGATCGCCCATTAAATCAACACGATATTCTGTTCGTTATTTATATTGCTTATAGAATTCTACTCCTGATGTGAGCTGTATCACTTGATATTGCATTGATGTTCCTTTATATTAGGCTGTATAGGTGATTCACTTTAAAATTTATCCGCAGTTTTTGAATCGCAAACATTGCTCTATTTCGTATGTAACTGCTTTCCTTAGAAATACGGAGGATTTATGAAATTTTCACGTCCGTTTTTACTGATCGCTATCACCTCCCTCTTGCTGATACCGTTTAGTTCTTCCCGTAGCGAGGTTACTGTCGATCCGATCGGCATGTCTGTCGTCATGGAAAACGAAGACACCTTGACAGTTGAGATGACACTCACAAATAGCGGTGAAGATGATGTTGCATTCTGTATCGACTATGAATTAATTGAGGATGACCGCCGGGTAGGACCGCGTCGCGATGATTTGGGTGACGCGATCGATGATTTCAACGCCGGTGAGGGGTGGTGGACCGGAATTACCTGGGATGGTGATCTAATGTGGGGGTTCGATCATAACAGTGGGAGCGTGATCAACCTGAATCCTGAAGACGGTGAAGTAACACGTGCTTGGAACGCGGGCATTCAGGGAGTCACCGGCATGACATTTGACGGGGAGGATCTATGGATTGCACATCGTAATGACAGATTAATTATCCGATTCGATAGAGGTGGTGATCGACTCGGTGAAGTACGCACCAATGAACAGGTTGTCGGTGTTGCATGGGATGGCGAGAACTTCTGGTGTGGAAATCTTGATCGCAGTCTCAAGCTGATCAGCCTTGAAGGGGAAGTGCTGCGTACGGTTGGTGGCATGGATAATATCCACGATACTTGGCCTACTTGCGAGTGGGTGCCTGAGCACCGAAATGGACATCTTTGGTGGCGAGATCATGGTCGTTCTATGTATCAGTTGAACGTTGAGGGAGATAATGCCGAGATCATTCAGGAATTCAGGTTTAATGGCGGAAACGAGTTCGGTTTGGCTCATGACGGTGAAAATCTGTGGTATACATTGCAAGCGAACAGTCACTGGTACGTTGTTGATGACGGTGTAAGAGAGTTCCACATGCTTGAGTTTGATCCTGAAGAGGGGATTATTCAGGGGGAGGATTCGGAAACCGTTGATATACTCGTCCAATCCATAGATGTCGAAGCCGGTCTTTACAACATGCTGGTTGATATCGAACTATCCGAGCCCGAAGAGGAACGCGACGA
>CAYYHI010000068.1:0-15049 GCA_964471745.1 uncultured bacterium
AGTGTTATTTTAACAATAGGCAACCAGAAAGAACGTGGAGAAGTAATGAAAACCACAGCCTTATCAATAATCTGCGTATTGGCGATGACCAGCATAGCAACATCCTACAACCCGCTGGAACAGATGCCCTCATATTGAGTAGTCCGTTGTGCGAATATAATTGATTAGCAATAACTTAACAATATTAAACCTCTAACCTAACCAATTGACTGATGAATAAAACATTACACAAGCCGAGAGGGATTCTCTTCGATCTTGGCGGTACGCTCATCATGAGTGGGTTCGACCGTGAAGCCGGGTTGAAGGGATTAATGGATCTAATCCCTGATTCGCATAATCTGTCCGTTGAAGCAGTTCGGGAGATCTCCGACGAGTTGATCGAAACAACTTATTCTGTTGAGAACATGCAGTTTGTCCAGTTCAGTCGCAGTCAGTTCGACCGCAACCTTTTCGCCAGGCTCGGAATTACCGTAAATCTGAGCGATGAAGAGCTCGATATAAAATTCGTGGAGAACACATTCAACGTTACTGTCGAGCCGGGTTCTGCCGGGATGCTCGCCGAAGTGAAGAGAATGGGAATAAGGCTTGGCGTGGTGAGCAATTCGAACCTTGGCGGGAGCTGTTTTACTCACTTTCTGCAGAAGTGGGGATTGTTATCGCCGCTCGATTTTGTGATGTCCAGCGCTGATTACGGCTTCCGCAAACCGCATCCGCAGTTATTTAAGACAGCTCTCGCCAGATTGGGAACACAAGCTGATGAGACGTGGTTTGTCGGTGATACAATCGATGTTGATATTGAAGGATCCGAAGCGGTTGGAATGACGGCTTTCTGGTATAATCCTTCTGGTGATAAACCGGAGGGATTGACTCCCAAGCGGGAGATTCGCAGTTGGGATGAATTAGTTGAGATTCTTCACTTCATTCAGAATGGCAATGCGTTGGATTCAATATTTTGATAATACTCTCCAATCGGGGAGGGTGGACATTCCTGTCCGCCTCCATATAAAGATGGTAGGTCCGACACTCCTGTCGGACGTGGATAATGCGGCACAGGAGTGTACCACCTACCGGATTGAGATTAGTATTTTCAAGGTAATCCCCCCTTAGTCCCCCCCTACAATAGCAGGGAGGGAATAATCTTTACTCACATCATGCTACTAGTTCGTCCACAACCCGATCATATTGCCATCGAGGTCGTTGAACATGGCGAAACTGCCGATATTCGGGATCAGTGTCGGTGGTACAATAACCTTACCGCCCAATTCTTCCACCTTTTTGACGCTTGCTTCGAGGCTGTCGACCTGGATATAGAATGTCACGTAAGGCGGGAACATGCCCTCCTCAGCCTGCCCGATTCCACCGCCGATGCCTTCTTCACCGAACTCAACCAATGTATAGTTCATCGCTTCATCGTGCTTGAGTTCCCAGTCGAACAGCTTGCCATAGAATTCACGCGCTTTAGCCAAGTCTCTGGACATGATTTCAAAGTGCACTACCGGATTGCCCATTTGATCCTCCTTAGAATTATGATACTGGTGATGATTGGCTGTCAACTGCGGAGAGTTGACAGCGGTGTGTAATGCTATACTGTCAACTGCGGGGAGTTGACAGCGACTATTAAAAGCGACACAAATATACTATACAATTGTGCCGTTGTCAATATGTGCAGTTATAAATTCGATAAAATTGAAAAGGAATCTAAGATTAAAACTTCCAGCTCATCGTTACGAAGGGGAACTGGGTGTGAAGTTCGATGCGTAATGCGTCGGATATGGTCCAGAATAATCCCAGATCCAGATCTACCAGTTTGTAATTGCCGTGCTGGGACTCCATTCTGAAAGGTGTGCCGGCGAAATCGTAGTATGTTTGGATCGATTCTGTCAGATCGATCACTTTATGCCCATTGTCTGCAAACGCTTTTATAATGAACTTCAACTGCTCAGTCAGATCATAATCCACAGCCGCCCAGGCACGGTAGGGAAAGCTGAAGGCATCATCCCACCTATAACCGTTGTTCAGGACCGGTGTTTCAAGGGCGAGTGCATTGGTTCCCATTCCGAGATGCCAGCCCCAGTTGCCTCGACGGTCAGACAGCCCCCTGCGACTGCTCACGACCAGGTACGCTGACCAGAAGAAGTCCTTTTTATCCCGTTCCTTCAGCGCGCGATCGACAGAAGGCGCGCCCGATTCGTTCAGCCGCGTATCGTTGGTCGTATCGATGATCCAGTGGCTGTATTTTTCCGCTTCCTGCTTCGATGAATGGTAGTTGTAAAGCATAGCACCGACAGCTACACTGATTTCTGAACCCTTCAGTTTACGACGAAAAAAGCGAAAGTGCGGATGCAGGTTGAGATCGCCTGTGAAGTCATGACCGAGTTGTGTCTTTAACATGAAACTTCGAGAAAATCCATAGCTTAAAGATAAACCCTTGAGGTATATGATCTCCGGTTGTAATGGAAAGGCTGTCGGATCGCCGAAGATATCGATCATCTCCTCCTGCCTGATTTCAACCACATCCCGTTCGATCTTCCTGTCCCAGTAATAATGATCGATGGTTCGGATGTCGCGCTTCGGCAGGTAAGTAACGCCGTAGGGTGTGTTGAGAGAGATTGTATGGTAGTCCTCTGAAAACACCGAACCGCTAAGTCGTGTGCCATCAATCTTAATAAGATCTGAAATATCCGCCAGAATGTCTCCTATCAAGACCTTAAGTATACCGTCTTCGGTTTCGATTACAGCAATTGAATCGTCTTCAATGTCGGAGATAAGCCCACTTACAACCTCGCCATTCCGCAGGTGGAATTTTCTTGATATACCCGGTTCAACAGTTGACAGCTTTAATGCTGAATTAAGTCGGGACCATTGCTTTTTCACGTTGCTTAGCGAACCGCCGCAGTTTACACAATGCTGGTTGTTCCAGTCGTTAACGGTTCCGCATTGACCGCAGGCAACCGAGACGGGATGATACTCATGAACGGGAACGTCTTCAGTGGATGGTTCGATTTGGATGGTTTCCAGGATAGCAGTAGAATCCGACTCTTTCGCTTCGAGGATTTCGAGGGAATCCCCCAGGCTGTTCTCCGGAGCCATCGGCTGTTCGGCTTGACCAATATTCAGGCTGTCAGGTTGATACTCCGGATTCTCTTCAACTGTGGGCAGAGGAATCTCCTGTCCGTTTTCCTGGTCAGTCTGAGGATTGTCCTGACTGAATACCGGTGCGCTGTAAAGACATGCTAACAGTATTAATACTATTGTAGACGGATTTCTATCGGATCGCTGGCGCATTTTTTGCAATCTCCTGCTTTGAAGAACTCTAAAGCAAAAGCAATGCCATTCAGGGATTGTTGATAATAAGAAAGTCAGTTGCTGTCACCTCTCCGCAGGTATGACACTTGGCAGCCTTTTTCAACAGGCACTAATTAGGCTGTCACCTGCGGAGAGGTGACAGCAGCTTTGAATCATTTTCAGATAGACTGTTTCGCGGGAATGACAACCATCAAGGGACACCACGAATAATTCAACCTGAGATTAAATTTGGGTTTGTAACAGCGGATAATTGAAGTGATACTTCAAATATACCTCAAATATGATTAACTTTCAACATAACGGGGTATAAATTATCAACCGGGAAGATCATACACTTGTGAAAGTGATACTTAATAAATTGTATCTATTGATTTGTCTTGCACTTGGGCTGTTTTATACAGGTTGCCAGACAAGCGATCCCGTGCCGTTGCCGATGTTAGAGGTTGCATCGAATGCGATCCACTTGACCAAGGAGAATCAATGTGACACTTTGGTATTAAGGAATATCGGCGATGATGTTCTGAGCTGGTGGGTATTCAATAAACCGGATTGGGCAATTATTGCCGATCTGCGTGGCGAAATTATGGAAGACGATTCCGCATTCATTCCGATTATCGGTGATCTGTCGATCGGGATAGGACAGTTCAGCGATTCGATTGAGTTCCGTTCGGACGGCGGCAACGCAGTTGTGCATCTGACTATGGATGTGGATGTCCTGATTCCCGACAACGCTGCCTATTCGGGCACAACCATGGAAGGGTTGAGAATAGCTTACCTTATAGATTATAACCGTATCCTCGAGTTCCAGGGTTTCTTCTACGATGGCGAGCAGGTCAGGGTCGAACATCTCCCGGTTTTCGGGGAGATTCAATATACGGATACCACATTCACAGTTAAAGGGGATCACGATTTCACGCTGACAGGAATCTACGACGGTGTGAGTTCTATCAACGGCAGTTGGACCCTGATTGATGGGTGTATTATTCGATATAGTGTAACCAGGGAAGATTATTGATTACATGCTGTCCATGTCATTCTGAACGAAGTGAAGAATCTGAAGCTCTATATACATTTTAAGTTCAATTTTGAGATTCTTCACTTCGTTCAGAATGACTACTGGAATTTATGTAAGTAAATACCAATCCTAAGGGTAAAACAATGAAAGCAACATTCAGACATCTAATGCTTCTGTTGCTGCCGGTTCTGCTGGTTGCAGTATCTTGCAGCAAAGATGACGATACTTCCAATATAACCGGTCCGGAGGATCAGTTTGAGATATTCGGCATCCGGGCTTCGACCTCCCTTAACGAGGTTACGATGTGGTTTGAGACCGACCTTCCCGCCAAGGCTGTCATCGAGTTCGGTGCCAACCTGGACAATCTCTCAGAAGCGAAATACGACACCACGCGGTTCATCAAGCTGCACGAAGTCGAGATATACGATTTGAGCGAGGATACAAGGTACTATTTCCGGATCCATGCCTGGACGGTTGACTCGCTGGAAGCTGCCAGCGATATCAGTTACTTCCAGACACCGCATCCGGATGACCTGCCGGTGGGTCCGATAATCTCAAACCTGCGGGTGGTTGACATCGCCAGCAGCGGAGCCACGGTAACCTGGAACACCAACATTAATGCGGACTCGCGCGCCTACTGGGGTCTCAGCTCGGATGTGCTGACTGATTCCACACGGAACAGTGCGCTGAATACAAACCATTCGATCATCTTGACCGGATTGGATCCGGAAACAGCCTATAACGTCCAGGTTGCATCCGAGGATGAGGACGGCAACCGCAGCTATTCGCACGTTGAGCGCTTCACAACCCTGGAAGAGGAAAACGGGGGTGATGTGACCATCGATGATGTGAGAGTTCTCTATACGACCGGATCCACCGCGGCGATTTTCTGGACTACCGATGTTCAAGCCGACTCCCGCATTATATGGGGTGAAGCGCGTGATTATCTGCCCTGGATCCAAATTCATAATAATACGGAATACAGACACATAGTTACGCTCGACAGTTTGACTGAACTTACGACTTATTTCTTCAGGGTATCATCACAGAATGTTCAGAGCACCGCTTATTCCGATACCTTACAGTTCACAACCACCGGTCTCCTTATCTTGGAAGCTCCTGATACAACTGTCAGCCTGGGCGATACGCTGGTATATGGTATCAATCTTGAGCAGGCAAGTGAGCTGCACGGACTGAGCATTAACATGAGCTATGACAATGCTTACGTTGAGGCATTGAATATCCAGCCCGGTCCGTTTACCAGGAATAACGACCACATGTTCTTCGAGGTCGACCATGATCGCTTAAGTGGTCAGGTTGTAATCGATATTACCTGGAATGTGATATTCGACGCCGAAGATACTAACCTCCCGATCGGCACGCATGCGGACGGCAGCGGTGTGGTGGCACTCCTGACTTTCAAGATTAATTTCAGCGGTGAAGTAGCGGTTAATATCGACGCGGTTCAAAGCCGCGCTTACGATGTGAATGTTCAGCGGATTTCCATGAGATGCGTAAACGGCGTAATCACCGTTGAATCCGGCGAATAGATTCAGATTTTATTCACAGAAGATGAAATAGACTGAGCAGATTATTACTGATTATAATGAGTTACCCTAATCCGGCGATAAGCGTGCTGCCATGTGTCCTCACGTGGCAGCACGCTTAATAAAGCAGATTGTTTACTGAATTATCGCGAGTCCTATCTGTTTCATCTGCTGTGAATTCACGATATTTTCCCGTCTTATATTTGTTCCTCCAGTATTTGTAACACTTCAAAACACCTTTCATAATCGTTCGAGAACCTGAAGAGCGTTCCGCATTATTCGCCGATAATGGAAACGGATTTCAAAAAAAGTTAAAGTTCAGGCGACACTATGCCGATAAAAAAAGCGGGTGAGCATACGGCTCGCCATTCTTGGTATAAGTCGCCAGTGGGATAACAAGGTTACTCGGACGGTAGAATGATCCTTGAAGTTCTGACCTCGCCTGCCGAAGTATCGCCTGACCCCAGTAACGGAAAACTATTAAAATGTAAGGAGGTGCTGGATATGTGCGCTCCAAATCGGTTTAGTACCTTATTAATTACGGTACTGTTATTAGCAGCGCTGCCACTTTTGGCAGTCACGTATGTGCCAGTCGTGGAATGGAATGGCACCCATTTCCATGTGATGAACAGTTCCGGCATATACAACCTGCAGCCGGTGGATAATCCGGTGGTTGATGTGCCGTTCTCAAACTCGAACAGTGTGATGGTGTGGGCCGACGCGGCGGGCAGTTACAATGCTTACGTTGTAGACTCCTTTCAAGATCGGGTTCAGTTTTTCGCAACCGATATCGATTACGAGAAGGATGCCACGACCGGTGGTACCGGAACACTCGCCTGGACCTCGCCGGCTGCCGCGGGAGGCGATTTTGACGCCACTACGATTATGTTGAACAACGGCGGTGTGGTACGAGGCTCTGAGCTGCTCATGGTCGGCGGCAATACGTATACACGCGTAAATTCTCTCGCGGGTTACACATCTTCGGATTATGTGTACACCATTGTGTATGAGGGCGCAGCGGCAACCGGTGGTGTTTTCACCCTTCCAGCGGCATCGTTGACCAATGCCAGCGTGATTTCCGTTGAGTATGCCTACACTTCGACAGTAGCTACAAATCTGGCAGGTGATATCGATTATGTCGTCGCTGCTGCGGCTGTCAATGGGACGGTAGTCGGCGATCCGTTTGAGATAAACGAGGTTATCCCCAATAATACCGGGCATCCAAGCGCGTTTGAAAACATCGTTTCGGTGTTTTTCCATCAGAACATGGCTGCAACGGATGAGGCTGATGTCTATGTTTTAGAGTCTGGTGAAATAGGCGCGAGTGTCGATCCCAAGCTTTATACCTTCCAGGTTGAAGACGATGCAGCGGTGACGTTTGGTTACGAAGATACCTATGATAACAATGCGTTGAATCAACCGCAGGATGTGTGCGTTGCCGAGACAGGAACGGGAAACCTTCTTACTGATATTACAGCAGTGGAAACGTCTGTTACGCTTGCTTTAGGGGCGTTAACAGCGGATCCCAATAATAATGCACTATTCCCGAATCATCAATATACTCTCACAGTTGTTACCGGAACAGGTATGGGCGCTGCTCAGGCTGATATGTCGGGAATTCAATTTGATGTGCTTGACAAAACCACTGGAAATATAATCACACGAACTGCCGCAACCACTGGTGCTGTCGGTCCGTATTATGTTTCAGATGCAATTCCCGGTGTTACAATTGTCATCACTGCGGCAGTTGGTCCCGGATTCTCACAATTGGCTGATGGAGATATACTTGACTTTAACTTGGCTGCTGCAGGTGATTATGGCACTAACAACGATTACATCTTCATCTGCGATTCGGGCAACGACCGCATCAAGATACTGAAAGCAGGTGAGAATGGTGAACCGGAGGTTGGCAGTGCCAGGGACGGTAACTACGATACTGATAATATCCTTGCAGGAACGGCATTGTTTGCAGACGACGCCGACCGTATGGACTATTACAGCACCGTGGCTGCAGCAGTTCCGAATATTACTTATGTTTCCGCACTCAGACCGATGGAAAACACGTACACTGTCTACACGAAATCCACGTTCACAGCCACCGACTCGACCCAGTGGACCCGGATTGACAACTTTGCTGGATCAGGAGCATCGGACAATCATTTCATGTATGACTACGACACCCAGGTGCTTACTTTCGGTGATGGTAATTACGGTGCCATACCTACTGCGGGTCATCATGTTTTCGCTTTCTATAGACCATGTCTGGATGTGCTCGATTACGGTTCTACCGGATCCAGTAACGGTCGCTTCAGCAATCCGTGTGGTGTTACAGCGCGTTACAACACAGCCCATAGCTGGTTTGATGTCTATGTTTCAGATACCGATAACAACAGGATTGCCAAGCTGAAGTATACTCCGCCTTCGACTGGTCAGGACGGCACGGTGGAATGGGTAACGAGCTGGACGAGCACTTACACCGGCGGTACCGCGCTGGACAGCCCGACAGATCTGGTCATTATAAGCGACGGTGGTGCAGCGGCAGCGGATACGGTCTATCTCTTCGTCTGCGATACCGGAAACGATCGCGTTATCGTCTATCGTGACACAGAAGCAGAGAACGAGGGTGACGGTGGTACTACGGCACCGACGTTCAGCACCTCATTTGGCAACAACGGCACCGGACTGGGGCAATTCTCCAAACCCGTCGGGATAGCAGCAATCCTTCAATCCGGTACAACAAGCTTTGATGTTTATATCGCAGATGCTGAGAGGAATTATGTAACCAAGTATTCCCCTGCGGGTGACGAGCCTCAAATCGACTGCGATTACAGCAATGTCAACAGCTACGGTTATCTGCCCAGCGGATCCTATACTTTTGCCAAGAACACAGCCTGGACATATATGGCGCGTAACTATCCGTCGAGCGCCTACATCCAGTTTTACTACAGCGACACGACCACTGCCGGACAGGCAAGTCCGACGCTCTGTTCCAGCACTCAGCACGCCGCGACGATCACTTCATTCGAGTGGGTGTTTGCCAACAGCCCCGGCGGCACGCCTTCAGATGGACCGAAGTATCTGTATGCCCGGCTGTATGACTCGAATAGTATCTTCCTGGCTGAGGATAAATCAGCCGCAACCCAGCTTCTCACCATTGATTCCGATCTGCTTAATGGTCTCGGCGGTCTCGACAGATTTGATGACGACAAGTACTTCTATGTACAGAACGGCTCGCTGCGCCAGTTCAATCTGATTACCGTCTATCCTGACAGTGTCGCTTCGATCAACTACACCGGGACATTCCCGGCGAGCCAGGCTACAATCAGCAGCATCGATGTGGGACCTGCCTGGCAGACTATCCAGAACCAGGGCGTGATCTTCGAGGCTGACTGGGACAACACTAATGGAACCTTTGCGGTAAACACCGGTGTACTTGGAACCAACACCGGTCTGGTCGCCGGACCCCCGACCTTCACAGTGGGCATAGTGACGGTTCAGGTGTCGAGTACGGCGGTAACGCCGACGAGCCGCGTTTACTACGGCGACTTCGACATCACAGGCGGTCTGTGGGCTGATTACACCGGTACGACACTTGCCTCGCCGACCTTGAACGACCTGTCGCTGCGCATCGGTTACCTCGGCGACATCGCCGATCCTGACAGCAGCCACGGCACGATCCCGAACATGATTCCCTGCCCGGACGGTGAATTCGGCATCGATGACATCGTGGTATTCTCGATGGCTTGGAACGGCATCGGCGGCACGCAGGATCCGATCGCCGACCTGGCGCCTTACAACGGGACGGTTCCCAACATCTGGGCGAGCCCGGACGGCAACATCGACGTGCAGGATCTGATGGCATTCACGTTAATGTTTGATTGGTATCAGGCTCAGGACTTCAGCGCTTCACCGCGCTATCCCAATTCGGACGGTGGAGACGGGAGCATCGCCAGCACCGGCGGCAGTTCTGTTTACGTGGATGTGGATGCCTATCGTGACGGTGACAAGCTGATTGTTGGCATCTATGCAGACGACGTTGAAGAGCTGATGTCCGCCGAGCTTAATGTATCGTTCGATGGTGATGTATACAGCCTTGAGAGCTTCGACCGGGGTGATTTCCTCACCGGCAGCGTCTTCTTCAAGGGCTATGAGCGTGAGGACGGTTTGCAGTTGTTCCTCAGCAGTCTGAACCGTGAAGCTTCTGGTTTCAGTGGCAGCGGCAAGCTGGCGGCGCTCGAGTTCACGGTTACAGGTGAAGAGGCTGACATCGAGGTCGGTTTTGATCTTCGCAACACTGTTGGCGAGAGGATAGAGACCGGCAGTCTGGTTGTGGAGCTTGGGAGTGGAAGCGTCATTCCGACCTCGTTCATTGTAGAGACGGCATATCCGAATCCGTTCAATCCTTCGGTGACGGTACCGTTTGCGGTTCCTGAGGCGGGGATGGTAGAGATAGCGGTGTTCGATGTTCTTGGACGTGAGGTTTACAGTCAGGGTCGTCAATACCAGGCAGGTCATCACCGGTTTGTCCTTGATACAGGCAAGACCGGATCGTCACTTTCGGGTGGTGTATACTTCCTTAAGGTTACATATAATGATCAAGTGCAGTCACAGAAGATCGTATTCATGAAGTAAGTGTGAAGAAACTTGGTGAAAATGCGCCCCTTGCTCTTGCGGTGAGGGGCGCAATTGTTATTTTATGGAGTACCGACCGATTAAGTCAACGATTCAAACCTGTATCACGATCGTTAGTGAAGCTTGGTATAAGAAAAAACATGCCGATAAAAAAACCAAAATGAAAACTTTACATTACACGGAATTCGTCGTTAAAGATATTGGAATCACCTGCCGATAATATGAGTAGAGATGTGCGAATCTATTGAGTTTGCATACGATTCTGCATGTTCTTCATTAAAGGCTTCAATCTTAGTAGGAAGTTGAAATACGGTTGGGGATAGCACTATTTAACTCAGGGTAATGTGCTGATACTACAAACATTAAAAATATCTAAAATTGACATACGAAACTTAAGGAGGTACTGGAGATGAGTTCTCCAAAACGATTTGGCATCATGGTCCTGATGGCGATCTTAATAGGAGTACTGCCATTATGGGCTGCCACGTATGTACCCGTTGTGGAGTGGGACGGTACGCACTTCCACGTAATGAACTCGTCCGGGATTTACGAGTTGCAGAGAGTGGATGACCCGGTTGTGGATGTGCCGTTTTCAAACTCGAACGGCGTCGTAGCTTGGAATGATGGAACCAGCTACTTTGCGTACGTCATAGACTCATTCCATGACCGAGTACAGTTTTTCACCACCGACATCGCCTACTATAAAGATGCGACGTCCGGTGGTACCGGTACGCTCGCCTGGGTCTCACCCGCTGCTGCTGCTGGCGATTTTGACGCCACAACGATTATGCTGAACAATGGCGGTGTCGTGCGCGGTTCCGAGGAGCTTATCGTCGGAACCAACACGTATACGCGTGTGGGCAGCCTGGCTGGATACACATCAACGGATTACGTTTACACCATCGTCTACGAGGGTGCTGCGGGTACCGGTGGTGTGTTTACGCTGCCGGCTGCTTCGCTGGCAAGTGCCAGTGTGGTTACGGTCAAATACGCATACAGCGCAACTGCTGCGACCAACTTGGTGGGCGACATCGACTACACTGTGGCTGCTGTTGCGACTAACGGAGCGGTAGTCGGGGATCCATTTGAAATCAACGAGACTATCCCCAACAACACCGGTCATCCCAGCGCATTGGAAGATATTGTTGCAATTGCGTTCAACCTCAATACTGATGCCGGTACTGATGTGGCAGACATCTATATTCTCGAAGCCGGCGAGATAGGAGCAACCGTCGATCCGAAGTTGCACGCATTCCAAGTGGAGGATGATGCGACGGCTGTATTCGAGCATGTCGATACGTACGATGCTCCTCTCAGCCAGCCTCTGGATGTGGCTTTTGCCCAGAGTGCGGTTAATGTACTGGCGGTTCCGGTTGTGGCAAACTGGGTTGGTAGTACTGTCGTTCCGGCAGTGGCACCGACAGCAGCCATCCTGAACAATGCTATGTACCAGAACCACGATTACTCGATCGATGTTGCGGTCTGGGTACCAGCGGTCCCTTCGGCTCAAATGCAGGGTTCGGTTCTGCAGGTGACGGATAACACAACCGGCAGCGTAATCAAGTACTACACTGTGCCTTTCACAACCTTACCGGCTGGCGCTTTCAACTTCGACGACCTGATCCCCGGCGTTCGTGTTGTAATAACCACCGATGCAGCCATGGATTTCACAGCTCCCGGTACGGGCGCTACAGTCAGCACGACCGGTGGTACCGCGGCTTCAGTTAACGATTACATCTTCATCTGCGACACCGGCAACGACCGAATCAAGGTGTTGAAGGGCGCAGACAACGGTGAAGCCACTACGAACGGTACGGATGCGGATTACTTCGGTGATGACGCCGCCATTCAGGATGGTTACGGAGCCGTAGCTGCCGCCAACCCGAACCTGACCTATGTGTCGGCTCAGAGGGCGATGGAAGCGACTTACACAGTCTACACGAAGACAACCGCTGCTGCAACTGACTCAACATTGTGGACGAGGGTTGATAACTTCGCCGGATCGGGACCGTCGGATAACCATTATATGTATGATTACGACACCCAGGTGCTTCTCTTCGGTGATGGTAATTACGGTGCAATCCCAACCGCAGGTCATTTCATCTTTGCCTACTATACGCCTGTTATCGATGTGATGGACTTTGGAAATACGGGTTCGGGTGACGATCACTTCAACGCTCCAAGCGGTGTTACGGTGCGTTACAATACAGCACAGGGCTGGTACGATTTGTATGTTTCAGATACGGGCAACAGCCGAATCGTCAAGCTGAAGTATTCTGCACCGACGACGGGTCATCCGGCTACTATCGAATGGGTAACGAGCTGGACGAGCACTTATACAGGCGGAACCGCGCTTGACAGCCCGACAGATCTGGTCGTGATGAGCGACGGCGGTGCGGCGGCGGCGGATACGGTCTATCTCTGGGTGTGCGATACCGGTAACGATCGCATCATCGTCTACCGCGATGTTGAAGCTGAGAACGAGGGCGACGGCGGTAGCACTGCACCAGTATTCAGCACCGCTTTTGGCGGCTATGGCATCGGACTGGGGCAGTTCTCCCATCCAGTGGGAATTTCCGCTGTTCTCAACGGCACCGACTTCGACCTCTATGTTGCAGATGCTGAGAGAGGTTATGTGACAAAGTATATGAAGGGCGACGATGCAGAGATCGGCTGCGATTACAGCAACGTCAACAGTTACGGTTATCTGCCCAGTGGTTCATATACTTTTACCAAGAACACAGCCTGGACATACATGGCGCGTAACTATCCGACCGGCGCTTACATCCAGTTCTACTACAGCGACACGACAACTGCCGGACAGGCAAGTCCGACGCTCTGTTCCAGCACCCAGTATGCCGCAACCATCACATCGTTTACCTGGACGTTCGCTAACAGCCCCGGCAGTACGCCTTCAGATGGACCGAAGTACCTGTATGCCCGGTTGTATGACGAAAACGGCATCTTCCTGGCTGAGGACAAGTCAAGCGCAACCCAGCTTCTCACCATTGATTCCGGTCTGCTCACAGGTATCGGCGGTCAGGACGCATTTGACGACGATGCGTACTTCTACCTTCAGAACGGCTCACTGCGTCAGTTCAACCTTATCATGATCTATCCGGACAGCGTTGCTTCGGTTAACTATACCGGAGCATTCCCGGCGAGCCAGGCTACAATCAGCAGCATCGATGAGGGACCTGCCTGGCAGACTATCCAGAATCAGGGCGTGGTTTTCCAGGCTGACTGGGACAACACCAATGGAACCTTTGCGGTAAACACCGGTGTACTCGGAACCAACACCGGTCTGGTATCCGGACCTCCGACCTTTACAGTGGGCATAGTGATGGTTCAGGTATCGAGCACGGCGGTAACGCCGACGAGCCGCGTTTACTACGGCGACTTCGACATCACAGGCGGTCTGTGGGCTGATTACACCGGTACGACACTTGCCTCGCCGACCTTGAACGACCTGTCGCTGCGCATCGGTTACCTCGGCGACATCGCCGATCCTGACAGCAGCCACGGCACGATCCCGAACATGATTCCCTGCCCGGACGGTGAATTCGGCATCGATGACATCGTGGTATTCTCGATGGCTTGGAACGGCATCGGCGGCACGCAGGATCCGATCGCCGACCTGGCGCCTTACAACGGGACGGTTCCCAACATCTGGGCGAGCCCGGACGGCAACATCGACGTGCAGGATCTGATGGCATTCACGTTAATGTTTGATTGGTATCAGGCTCAGGACTTCAGCGCTTCACCGCGCTATCCCAATTCGGACGGTGGAGACGGGAGCATCGCCAGCACCGGCGGCAGTTCTGTTTACGTGGATGTGGATGCCTATCGTGACGGTGACAAGCTGATTGTTGGCATCTATGCAGACGACGTTGAAGAGCTGATGTCCGCCGAGCTTAATGTATCGTTCGATGGTGATGTATACAGCCTTGAGAGCTTCGACCGGGGTGATTTCCTCACCGGCAGCGTCTTCTTCAAGGGCTATGAGCGTGAGGACGGTTTGCAGTTGTTCCTCAGCAGTCTGAACCGTGAAGCTTCTGGTTTCAGTGGCAGCGGCAAGCTGGCGGCGCTCGAGTTCACGGTTACAGGTGAAGAGGCTGACATCGAGGTCGGTTTTGATCTTCGCAACACTGTTGGCGAGAGGATAGAGACCGGCAGTCTGGTTGTGGAGCTTGGGAGTGGAAGCGTCATTCCGACCTCGTTCATTGTAGAGACGGCATATCCGAATCCGTTCAATCCTTCGGTGACGGTACCGTTTGCGGTTCCTGAGGCGGGGATGGTAGAGATAGCGGTGTTCGATGTTCTTGGACGTGAGGTTTACAGTCAGGGTCGTCAATACCAGGCAGGTCATCACCGGTTTGTCCTTGATACAGGCAAGACCGGATCGTCACTTTCGGGTGGTGTATACTTCCTTAAGGTTACATATAATGATCAAGTGCAGTCACAGAAGATCGTATTCATGAAGTAAGCTAAAGATACGACTTGATGTTCAATGCGCCCCTCGTTACATTAGCGGGGGGCGCATTGTTTT
>CAYYHI010000069.1:0-15009 GCA_964471745.1 uncultured bacterium
TCCCGCAATATCAGCAAATTCTCTGGATTCCAACTTTCGTTGGAATGATGAATCCTGAGACAATTTCTTGTTCTCAGACAGATTGTTTCACGGGGCTGACAATAACGGTTAACGGAACAACGACCAGGATTATCTTATCAGCATAACCTTCTGCGTGAACACCTGCCCTGCAGCATTCAACTTCACGAAATACAACCCCGTCGGCATGTTGGCAGCGGTCATGGTCGTGGTGTGGATGCCGGGGAGTTTGTAGCCTTCCACAAGTGTTCTGACCTCCCGTCCTGACAAGTCGTATAGCTGGAGGGAAGCATAAGATACATAGGGCAGACCGTAGGTGATTCTGGTCATTGAGTTGAAAGGATTTGGATAAACGGAGGACAGGTAGAAGTGGTCGGGAATGAGATCATCGTCACTACTATCTGTATCAGGTTCGAATCCAATCCCGTATAGATCAACGTTGTATTCCTCAAATATGTAACTGTTTGAAAAGATGGCTAATGTACCCTCGAAAACACCTGCAGTATCCGGTGAGAAGGTCACGATAAAATCCCGACTCGAGTCTGGCTCAAGGCTGAACTCCTGCTCGAAATCCACGCCGAATGGACTGCAATCAACTGTTATATCCGACACAATCAACGTATCTCTGCCCCAGCTGTAGATAGTGAGCATCAGTTCGGCACTCTCATTGACCCTAACGCTGTCAAAATCACAAATTTCCGGTGTTATTTCAATAACAGGTCCTTCCTCCAGTAGGTTGCGGTAAATACCCACGTTTGTGTAATCTGCCACATAGATCAAACCATCATCCGAAACAGCTACGCCATAGGCACTCCCTGGAGTATCATAGTATCCAACCTCTTCTGGATTTTCAGGATCGGCAACTGAAATAACAAGCAAACCTTTACTCCCGTTCGCTACGTAAGAATAGTCACCAAAAACTGTGATGCCTCTATGATACCTATTTATATCATAGTATCCCATTTCTTTCGGATGTTCAGGATCTGCAACTGATATTACACGTAAACCTTCCAAACCTTCTATTATGTAAACATAGTCACCGGAAACTACGACGCTACGGGCTATATCCTGTGTATCACAGTATCCCACCTCTTCCGGATGTTCGGGAGTGGCAACTGAGATGACACGCAAACCGCTTTCTCTATCCGCTACGTAAGCATAGTCGCCGGAAACCGCGACGTCACTGGCATACCCATCTGTATCATAGTATCCCACTTCTTCCGGATGTTCAGGATCTGTAACTGAGATGACACGCAAACCGCTTCTCCCGTTCGCTACGTAAGCATAGTCACCAGAAATCGTGACACCATTGGCAGATCCCGGTGTATCATAGTATCCTACTTCTTCCGGATGTTCAGGATCGGCAACTGAGATGATACTCAAGCCATCGTCATACTCATAAGCTACGGTTACGTAAGCATAGTCGCCGGAAACTGTGATGTCTTTGGCTTCTCCCGGTGTATCCCAGTGTCCCACTTCTTCCGGATGTTCAGGATCGGCAACTGAAATGACACGTAAAACACCACCAACATATCCATTAGGTTTCCATAATCCTCTGTCCGCTCCGTAAGTATAGTCGCCGGAAACCGTTACGCTCCAGAAACTCCCAGGTGTATCGAAGCATCCCACTTCTTCCGGATGTTCAGGATCAATAACTGAGATGATACGCAAACCTCTTGTACCGTCCGCTACGTAGGCATAGTTGCCGGAAACAGCGACATCACAGGCATTTCCCTGTGTAATACAGTATCCCATTTCTTCCGGATGTTCAGGATCAGCAATGGAGATGATACGCAAACCGCTTTCACCGTCCGCTACGTAAGCACAGTCACCGGAAACCGTGACACCAATGGCAGATCCCGGTGTATCACAGAATCTCACTTCTTCAGGATTTTCAGGATCGGCAACTGAGATGATACTCAAACCGCTGTCAGACTCGTAGTAGTTTACGGCTACGTAAGCATAGTCGCCGGAAACTGCGATGCCTTTGATTTCTCCCCGTGCATCCCAGTGTCCCACTTCTTCCGGATGTTCAGGATCACAAACTGAGATGACACACATACCTCTCCAACCGTCCGTTACATAAGCATAATCGTTGGAAACCGTAACGCTCAAGGTATGATGTGTTTCATAGTATCCCACTTCTTCAGGATGTTCAGGATCGGCAATTGAGATGACACGTAAACCGCCTCGGAAGTAGTCCGCTACGTAGGCATAGTCGCCGGAAACCGCGACGCCTCGAGCCTCCCCCGGTATATCACAGTATCCCACTTCTTCCGGATGCTCAGGATCGGCAATGGTGATAACGCGCAAACCGCTTTCTTTGTCCGCTACGAAAGCATAGTCACCCGAAACCGCAACGCCCAAGGCTTGCGCCGGATTGTCGTCCCAATAACCAACGATGTAAGGATTCTCCGGATCGGAAACATTAACTATCTGTAAGCCTGATAATCCGGCAGCAACGTAAGCCAGGTCGTCGACAACAACAACATCCTTTGCATAATCCCATTGATTATAAATCCTCCCGACCTGTTCGACGTATTCATGGTTCTGGGCAAAATTCTGGATTGCGAAAACGAGGGTCAGTATGATGGGTAGTAAAATGTGTTTCATAATTTCTCCAATTCGATTAATCTTATGAGATCATCTTCAAAATTCGATATTCATCATTCCAACGAAAGTTGGAATCCAGAGAAGTCGATGATAATAAGTGAGTTTGTGGATTCCAGCTTTCGCTGGAATGATGAGTTTAAGCAACGTAGCCCGGATCTCTTGTAGTCCGGGATTCTATTGTCACCTGCACCACAAGGGTACAGGCTACTCACTACTGAGAAACCCTCCCCCCCTGCTATCGCAGGGGGGGACAAAGGGGGGGTGTTTCAAAGGATGAAGGATGAAGGACGAAGGATGAGGACAGGGTGGCACGGGTAGCTCCGCTACCCGTGTTTCAATGTGAGTAAGCGAGTATGCGAGTGTGCGAGTACTCGCTTACTCGCTCCCTCGCTCACTTCACCAACGCAACCTTCATCTGCGAAGTATGACCGGCAGCCTCGTATCTGAGCACATACACGCCGCTCACCAAGCCCGAACCATCGAACGCAACTGTATGAACGCCAGCTTGTGCCCTGCCGGATACCAGCTCCGCAACCAGCCTCCCTGACAGATCATAAACATTCAAATTGACATCCGCAGCTTCAGGCAACGCATAATCCACCCGCAATGTTGCGTTGAACGGATTCGGATATGCTGACGTGATGGCATAATCATCCGGCAGCAAGGCGGACCCATCAAGCCTGATAACCGCCAGGGCATCGGTCGAATAAACAGCCTTCCCTGACAACACATCAAACTCCACCGACCGCGATCCGGCTTTTTTAATAAGCTTGACCTCGAGCTCCTGACCATCCAATGCGCCGTCAATTACGTCTGTCATAGGATCGTCTCCCCAGACAGCAATACCGCAGGCTCCACCCTGAAACACGCCGCTGCCAACCAACTCGCCGTCAGCATAGACGCCTATCTCTCCATCCAACCATGCATCAGCCATAACCAACAGGCTCATGTTTTCGCCTGTGACAGCATGAACAGGCAGGAATTCCGGTTTTGTATGGGGAATGGGTGAACATTGGCTTGCCGCCATATCGCCATCCTGTTCGATCCGGTAAACAAGCTGCAACTCACCATCGACCTTCAAGTAATAGCCCCGACCTTCACACATCTCACCCATGTTGCTGAAACCCCATTCGGGAGCATAGAAGTTACCGAAACCGTCCTTGGCAATCAGCAAGTGATCCACGATGTGAGACAGAGCAATTGTCGCCTCAATCGGGAAGCGTGGATAGTATGATACCATCTGCCAGCCCTCATGAAGCTGAATCGGATCGTTGAAAAGAACAGACTCGCCCAGCAGCGTAAGTGTGGCTGCTTCCGCCATCTTCATCAGATAACCTTCCGGAGCAAACCAGCCGGGAATGTTGTTGAAACCGGCGTCAGGACGATAGAAATGACCCTCATCGTCCTTCATCATAATTAACTGATTATTCTCCACAAGGTCTGCCAGCAATACTTCCACATCTCGTTCATTTGGCTGGATGTTAACCGAAACCATGCTCCAGCCGACAGGGAGATCAATTTCACGTATAACATTGGGTATTCTACCCTGGTCAACCTCCATTGTTACTGGCAGAACAGCCTCAGCATTTCCATATATCTCCCTGAAAACAAGCTCACCGCGGTAGGTTCCTTCAGGGAGTCCCTCGCCATTCAGTGTCAGGCTAAATAACTCGCTCGCATCTACTTCAATCCATCCTACAAACGGATCGATCTGTATCCAGTCACGCCTGCCTGCAAGCTGCCACACGACTATCTGGTCGGGACTCTGTACGATTGAGGCAAGTACCCAACTTAAAACATCGAACTGGTTGTTGATGTTGATTCCACCGGGGTGTCCGTCGCTGTCTATCTCACGAACCACGATCATGTCACCATTGTCGACATTGATCTTGTTGACTTGGATGTTGACCTCTTCGCCGCGGGAGCATACGTACAGACAGTAGCCGTCAGGGTCGTCTGCATAGTAAGACAGACCATAGATGCGCATGTCGTTGATGTTTTCAATCTCGTCACCGGCGTTCCCTTCGAGGTCGGTCGAATAGATGTTGGATATGAGGTTGGCTGACCAGAAAAGATTTCGGTCGGGGTCCCAGGTCAACGAGCGGTAGGAACGTGCCCGACCATCGATGGTCTCGACATGTTCGCCGTCGGTGTTGAAGCCGTAGAGTGTCGTTTCGTCGGCGCCCCAGATCAGCCTGCCGTCCCAGGTCAGGTCGCGCATGCCGTAGTAGGATTCGACGAACTGGTCGAACTCACCGACGTTGTTGCCTTCAGAGTCGAAGACGTATATCTTGTTAATGTCTTCGCCGTTGTTGCCGCCGGAGACATAGAACAAGCCATCGATAACCACGACACCATTAAGCTGGTCATCATCGACGATCTCTTCGGCGTTCGTTTCATAGCGAACTTCCCACGGATCGGCATTGGCATCACCAACCAAACGTCTGTCAACCTGATAATTTAGAGTGGCATTACCCCCGTTGGAGACCTCAAAATCGACATTGACATAGAAATCGGGTTCAACTTGTTGACTTATCTCTTCACGGTCGAAAACGAATTCGACAAAGAATTCAACGCTCAGTTGCACATTAACGGTAATTTCACCGTTTTCAGGATCGTTTGACCGAATAATGAATTCAGTGGTGTGAGTGCCACTATCCGGAACAGCGTCAGTGGTCGATACAGTCAGGTCGAGCTCCTCCTCATGCCGCAATAGTCCTTCGAGCGGTTCGATGTTAAGCCAGTCGATCTCCTCAGCCAGGTCAATCTCGAAAATCAGCCTGCCTTCGCCCTCGTTGCCGATGGTTACTATTACCTCGTCGTTCTGTCCGGGCTCCTGGAGTGTGAGTATCACTTCATCGGGATCGACAGTTATTGCCGGATCACCTGCTTCAATCCCTGTACCGCGCAGAGTTGTGGAGATCCGCTCCATCATCATGTCGTAGGCTATCGAACCATCAAGCCGAACTTGCACATCACCCAGTTCATCCGGTGTAAAGGTAAATTCAATAACACCTTCCTGTCCGCCGGCGAGAACGAGTTGCGCTGGGTTCAGGTCGAATACATCGTTCCCTGGTTCATTGAATCTTATTGTCGCCTGAACATTGCCGTTGTTGGTAGCTGTCATTTCAATGGTGCTGGTTTCTTCAAGCGGAGTCTCAGGAAAGTTTACACCTTGATTGAGGGGGGGATCAAAGTTGACTGCAAATAAGGATCCTGTTGTAACTAACAGGACTGTGACAAGCCATGAACATTTCATCTTACTTTCTCCTGTAATGGTTTCTCTTTTGGAAGTGTCCTTCATAATGAGTTTAATCAATTTATAGTGAAATATCAAGAGAATAGTATATTCTAAAAATTTTATGGTTCTTATTAATCGTGTGTGTAGTATCTAAATTATCGACACCTCTTGATTCCACCCATGTTATTAAGTTATCTTAAATAAATGCCAATACGATAATAATATTACTGCGCCTGTAGCTCAAGCGGATAGAGCAACGGCCTTCTAAGCCGTAGGTTCCGCGTTCGAGTCGCGGCAGGCGTACAAGCTATCATAACCAAGGAAAACAATTGCCGATATCAAATATACTTAACCTGAATGACAATTCGATTAAAGTTCCGGACAAGCTTCCTGTTCTGCCGCTGCGCGAAATCGTCTTCTTTCCGCACATGGTCTCCCCGCTGGTTGTCGGTCGAACCGGCACTTTGAATGCAGTCGAGAAAGCCAGGGGTTCCGACGATCTCATCGCTCTGATTGCGCAGAAGGACGCTGCCAAAGAATATCCCACCAGCGCAGATATGTATCGCGTGGGCGTCCTGGGTCGTATCGCACAGTTGGTGAAACTGCCAAACGGTCTTGCCAAGGTGCTTGTCGAGGGATTGGAACGTATTAAAGTCGTGCGCTTTCATCGTGAGGGTCAATCCCTCTATGCAACTATCCGGGTGATCGATGACAACATCACGTTAACCCCCCAGCTTGAAGCTGCACGAAGACACCTGATATCACAGTTCAAGGATTTCATAGCTCTGAATCGTCAGATCCCCGATGAATTCGGTCTAACGATCGATCAGATAACCAACACGCGTCGGCTTTCAGATTTCGTCGTCATGGCTCTGAACCGTAACCTCCGTGAAAAACAGATGTTTCTTCAGACAGAAAATATATATGAACTCCTGGTCAAGCTGTCGCGTGAGCTTAAGAAGGAGATAGAAATCCTTAACCTCGAACATAATATCGAAGGGAAGGTCAAGGACAAAATATCCAAATCCCAGCGCAACTTCTTTCTTCAGGAGCAACTCAGAACCATCAAGAAGGAGTTGGGCGAAGACCTCGACGAAGATATCTCCGATGTAATTGAATACCGGCGGAAAATCAAGAAAGCCAGACTGCCCCGTGAAGCGCAGCAGAAAGCTAAGGAGGAACTCAGCCGCCACGCAAACACACCGATGATGTCGCCGGAATCCACGGTTATTTGGTCCTACCCCGACTGGATGATAAGTGTGCCCTGGTACAAGACAACCGAGGACAACCTGGACATCGAAGCCGCCTCCCAGATACTTGAAGAAGATCACTACGGTCTGGAGAAGCCCAAGGAGCGGATAATCGAACATCTTGCAGTGCTTGCAATCGCCGGAAAGATCCGTGGTCCGATCCTCTGCCTGGTCGGACCTCCCGGCGTGGGAAAGACATCACTTGGCAAGTCAATCGCTCGCGCCTTGAGCCGCCGGTTCGTCAGAATCTCACTGGGTGGTATGCGGGATGAGGCTGAAATCCGCGGTCACCGTCGGACATACATCGGCTCTTTGCCGGGGCGGATCATCCAGTCGATGAAAAAAGCCGGAACCGTCAATCCGGTATTTCTCCTGGATGAGGTTGACAAGATGAGCATCGATTTCCGCGGTGATCCCTCCTCGGCGCTGCTGGAAGTACTCGATCCGGAACAGAACCATGCCTTCAGCGACCACTACATCGAGGTCGATTACGATCTATCGCAGGTGCTGTTCATCACCACGGCAAACACCCGTGACAGCATCCCCTGGCCCTTGCAGGATCGAATGGAAATCATCGAACTGCCCGGTTACCTCCACCAGGAGAAGTTTGAGATTGCCAAGCGCTTCCTCATCCCCAAGCAGCTTGCTGAATGCGGTATGACAGATAAAAACGTCCACATAACCGGCAGCTCGATCAACAAGATCATCGAACGCTATACCCGTGAAGCCGGTGTCCGTGAACTGGAGCGTAACATCGCCAAGATTTTGCGGAAATCGGCGAGAGAGCTTCTGATTGATAAAGAGCGGACCAAATCCTTGAATGTCGATTCACGCCTCGCTTCACGGATGCTCGGTGTAGCTCGCTATGATAAGCGCACTGTTGACGGTGAGGACAGAGTAGGCGCCGCGGTGGGACTTGCCTGGACGCGCACCGGAGGTGATCTGCTGATAATCGAAGCAGAAACCATGAGCGGCAAGGGAACCCTGACACTGACCGGACATCTCGGCGACGTGATGCAGGAATCGGCACGCGCCGCCCTGACATCCATTCGCTCTCGCGCCAGGAAGATAGGCTTCAACGCCGGCGATTATCTCAAGCAGGAAGTGCACGTCCACCTTCCGGAAGGAGCGGTTCCCAAGGATGGTCCTTCCGCCGGCATAACCATCGCCGTCGCATTGGCATCGGCTTTATCAGGCAGATCTGCAAGGGGTGATATAGCCATGACGGGGGAGATCACGCTGAGGGGAGACATCCTGCCCATCGGCGGATTGCGTGAGAAGCTGATGGCGGCGCTAAGAGCTGGTATCAAGACTGTTATCATCCCCGAAAAGAACCGTCGTGAACTGGTTGAAGTGCCCCAGGCTGTCCGGCGTCCGCTTGAGATAATCAGCGCTAAGAACATCGATGAAGTCCTCAAAATAATGCTGCGCCCGGCAAAATCCAAATCCAAAACCGCCCGTAGAACTGTTCAGCGGGGTCGGGTTGTGGTTAATTGAGGAAATGACACTTCTATATCCGAAAAATACTGTTTATTTTCAAAATTATTATAATTAGTGATCTACGTCAACTTAAGACATGGAGATATCGCTTATATTATCCGTAGATGTTGAACTTCCCATTGCCGTAAAACCCATCGAATTGCTTACCGGGGAATAGTTTACATTTAATTTGTACTCCGCCAAACGGCTTTGTGCAATCTTGGCTTACATTAGAAAATTAACCGGAATTCCTCGTGAAAACTAATATGCGTCTCTCGATCATCATCATTTCACTCGCATTAGCACTGCCGATACAAGCCTCCCAATTGGCTGAGGTTGCCATGCGCAGCCAGGGAGACCTTGAGTGTCTGCTTCGCGGCGGCTTCGATATCACACACATCTCCGATGGAAACATGGCTGAGGTTGTACTGCACAATGATACGGACGTCGAACTGCTGAACGAAACCGGTCTCCACTATATAATTACCAACCGGAACATCGAAGCCTTCCTTGCCCAGCGTCTGGACGGAGGACGCGACCAAATGGGCGGCTATCGTACCTTCGATCATATTGTCGAAGAGATGGAAGATATCCATGCCGATTTCGACAATATTGTCAGCGATCTTGTTTCCATCGGTGAATCGATTGAAGGCAGGGACCTCTGGGCATTCAAGATATCCGACAATCCCGAGGAAGACGAAGATGAGCCCGAAGTCCTGTACACTTCCCTGATACATGCCCGTGAGGTTATTACCGCTGAGGTTTTATTCAATTATATCTACTACCTCGTTGATAATTATGGCAATGATGAATACGTTACCTGGCTGGTCGACGAGCGGCAGATGTGGTTTATTCCCTGCCATAACCCCGACGGTTATGTAAAGAACGAGGAGGACAGACCAAACGGTGGTGGGATGTGGCGCAAGAACTGCCGACGCAACGATGAGGGTGATACAGTCGGCGTAGATCTGAACCGCAACTTCGGCTATATGTGGGGTTATGACAACATCGGTTCCAGTCCTCGCGAGAGCAGCACGACCTACCGGGGAACCGGACCGTTCTCAGAACCTGAAACCCAGGCAATACGTGAGTTTGTAAACGACCACAATTTCAAGATTTCCATATACTTTCACTCCTGGGGCAATCTCGTCCTTTACCCGTTCGGCTACGACTACTTCTTCCCGGAAGACCTGGATGTCTTCAATGCGATGGCTAAAACCATGTCGGTTGAAAATGCGTACATGATCGGAACCGGCTGGGAAACCCTTTACGAAACCAACGGCGACAGCGACGACTGGCTCTTTGGGTCCGACGAACACGACCCAATTATGTCGGTAACTGTCGAGGTCGGCAACCATGACGACAACTTCTGGCCCCCCCTGAATCGTGTTGAACCGCTGGTTGAAGAAAACCTCGAAACCTGCCTGACTGCCGCCGAATACTGCGATGAACCGAGACGATTGCTCCGACCGCTTATACCGGCGAATGTCACTGCCATCTCCGATGATCATGACAATATAGTCATCCGTTGGGAAGGTTCCGAAGACGATATTAACCAGGCTGTATCCTACCGGGTTCGTGCCTATATCCCCGATGAACCCATCTTCGATGACGCACCTGAAGACCAGGAACTGTGGGACACGATGGGTGTAAGCATTTCAGGCTCCAATCCACACAGCGAACCGTCCTGTTACCGGTTCATAACAACTGATGACATGGCGACCATGACCTTCATCGAAGAGATCCCTGCTCCGGATACGCTCTGGGCTTGGGTCAGGTACAGTTTTAGGGATTATCTCCCTCACGGTATAGCCCTGGAGGTTTCTTATGACGGCTTTGTCTGGGACCCGGTTCCTGGCGCTGACACCGAGAATATCATCGCGCACGATATTAATCTTGGTCCCGCCCTGAGAGGTGACAGCGAAGGATGGATGCGCACGGCATGGTACCTGGGAGAACACGCCGGCGAAATGGTTAAACTCCGCTTCCGATACTATCAATTTGCCGAACGACGCGCTGGAGAAATAGCTTATATAGACGACATCGGACCGTTTCCGCAATGGCAGGAGCGGGAAATTCTTGCCGAGGACATCAACAACTGGATCTGGGTCGACCAGGACCACGAACTAGACGACGGTTTGCAGTACCAGGTTCAGGCTATTGATGCAGAAGACGACGTTTCGTTCTGGAGCGTACCGGCTACTCCGGTGGAAGGTCCGGAGCGCTTGACCATAAGCATTCCAATCGGCTGGTCGATGATAAGCTCACCGATGGTGCTGGTTGAACCTAATCTTTGGGATGTTTTCGCGGAACTCCTCGATAAGGATATGATTTACATTGTCAAAGATGAAGAGGGGCATTTTCTCTCACCCGCCTACCACTTTAACGGCATCGGAGACTGGGATCCTCTCTGCGGCTACCAGATCAGATTGAACCGACCCGCGGAACTGGAATTCAGGGGATATTACCTGCCCGAGGACACGCCAATTCCCCTTGAAGCTAACTGGAACATAATAACCTATCTTCCAAGCGAACATATCCCGATCGAGGATGCACTCGGTAGCATCGAAGATAACCTGGTCGTTGCCAAGGACGGTTATGGAAGGTTCTGGCTGCCTGAATGGGAATTCAACAATATACCGGATATGCACCAAGGAGAAGGTTACTATGTTCTTCTCGAAGATGAGGATACCCTGATTTACCCGGTTGAACGCGGTGATTTCGCCTTAGACCCGGAACAACATGACTTCGATTTGGCTGGATTTGAACCGCCGGGACCTGACAATCACAGTCTGCTTCTTCAATTTGACGAACCACTCGGAGCGGGTGTTGTTTCCCTGGTCGACGGAGATGGAAACCAGTGCGGCAGGCTGGGAACCGTTGACGGACAAACATCCGTCGGTTTGGCAGCCTGGGGTGAAGCTGAAGATGGGAAATCCGGCTACCAGACGGGAGAACCGTTCCGAGCCTTCTGGATCACCGACGATGCCAGCGACGAAATCGAGCTATCGCTCAACGTCATAAAGGGTGAACCTGTCTACATAAAAAACGGCATCACGATTATGTCAGCGCATCTTCAAAGGAGTGCTCTTCCTGTTGAGCACGGTGTAGTCAGCGCTTTCCCCAATCCGTTCAACGGCAGCGTTGTGTTGACATTCGATTTGGTAGAACTTTCGCATATCAATCTTTCGATCTACGATGCTGCCGGTCGTATGGTGGATCAACTCGCATTCGGCGACCATCAAATTGGTCGATACAGAATCACCTGGAATGGCGTGGACAGACCGTCCGGGCTGTACATCGCCCGACTTGACGCACTATCCAATCGTAAATCAACCCGAACACAAACCAAGCTCCTGCTCATCCGCTAACACTTACCTGTCTGAAATTGCATAGTTAAGGTTTTGGAGAAAAGCACTAATATACTTATATTAGTGCTTTTAATATCCGGTCATTTCGTAGTCATTGGGCAGGTGCGGAGTCCTGCCCCACTGGTTGTGGAGCGGGGACGCCCTCGTCCCCGCCTTTGATGACAGACTTTTCACAGCGGGACGAGGGCGTCCCGCTGCCACGTTTAACTGATTCAGCGGCGCAGGTCTCCATGCCTGTGCTAAATGTACCGGATTGAACCACCAGGCATTAAAAAAGCATTGAAACCAATTCCCCTTACTTTAGCATCATTTATTAAAGCCGTCTTCAGCGGTCTGGCAACCATAATGATTTTCCTTCAACCGTCTGACTGTCACGGCGCGCCGCTGGAGATTACAATCCCTACCCGTTCAGTGAGAAACAAATTCTATTCTAATCGTAACATACCGAATAGCCGGCGTCTCATACTTGCCCTGTCCGGAGGAGGCGACCGGGGATTGGCGCAGATCGGCGCGCTCGAGGTTCTCGAGGAAGCCGGTCTGAAACCGGACGGCATTACCGGCGTATCCATCGGGGCGTTGGTCGGGGGGCTCTATGCAGCCGGTTACACAACTTCGGAGATAACCGAACGTCTCAGGCGTCTGGACTGGGGCGGTATCCTACTCGACCGACCGGAACGCAACACGCTTATATTAGCCCGCAAAGACGAACAGGCGCGGCATCTTCTGACCCTTCGACTGGGAAAAAGCCTGAAGCCGGTTGTGCCCGGAGCAATTTCACCCGGGCAGAAGCTGTACATGAGCCTGCTTGACCTCACACTCGACAGTCCTTACCGTACCGGTGGAGACTGGTCGGAACTGAAGATCCCCCTGCAGATCCTGACGACAGACCTCAAAACAGGCGCCGGCATCGTTTTCAATTCCGGTGACATGACGCCCGGTATTCGTGGTTCAATCTCCATGCCGCTGTTGTTTGATCCGTTTCAATACGACACCCTGCAGCTTATCGACGGCGGTATCACTTCGAATATACCGGTCGGGATAGCCCGTGCTTCCGATGATGATATTGTAGTTGCCGTCAACACCACCTCACCTCTACGGTCAACGGAACCGCCTGTCCAGCCCTGGCGCATCGTAGACCAGGTTACGACTATACTCGAAAGGGAAGCTGACGTACGATCCCTGGATGAAGCTGATATTGTAGTATCTCCGCAGCTCGGTGATCTCTTCACAGTTGAACCAAACATGGTTGATGAGGTTGTCGATGCCGGGCGTCGTGCCATGCAGGCTGCCCTCCCGGATCTGCAGGAACTCCTGCGACGACCTGTCCAGGATAACGATACTGTCTTTATCAAGTTTAAGCATATTGAATTCAAATGTAACCAAGCGTATACGCTTATCCAGCCTCCGGAGGAATGGCATATACATGATGGCGCCCGGCTTGGTGATATCAGGGATTATCTATGGCAGGTTTACCGCAATGGCACAGTTCGTGACGCCCGCGCTCGATACGACAGCTCCAGGTCCACCTTAACCATTGAAATCCTTGGAACCCACCTGTTATCCGAAGCTGTGTTAAGCGGTGATCCGCTTCTGCCTGACAGCATCCTGAAAAAACCGTTGGAACCGTTGTTCGACAAACCGCTCGACTTCGATTCGGCAGATGTTGCACTGGGCAGGATATTATCGCTGCACCGGCAGGCAGGTTTCCCACTGACGACCATTTCTGATGTGGTCTTCGACACAACATCTGGCTTGTTATCGGTCAAAATAGATGCGGGACGTTTGGGTGACATCCGCCTGGTCGGAATCAAAAGGGTCCCGGAAGGATGGATAACACGTGAGATTCCGCTGGAACGAGGTCAACCGGTCACGAAAAACAGGATCCTTAAAGGCACGGCTAATCTTTATGCCACAGGTCTCTTCCGCTCAGTTCACCCGGTGTTGACAAGGAACGAACAGTCCGGCGGTCTCTGGACGCTGGAGGTTCACGTCAGCGAACAACCTGCTTCTCCGGTCCTGCTCGGTCTTGCTTATCAGAGCGAACGTCTGACCCGCGGCTTTGTCGAGCTGGTTTATCCGAATCCGTTCTATTATGCGGCGCGTACGGTGATTTTCGCATCCTTCGGCTGGCGTGACGTGGAATACAGAATTTCAACCCTCACCGACAAGCTCTTCGGTTTCCCGTTCATGTATGACCTATCCTTGTCGTATAATATGAGTAGACGCGTCGTATACGACGATAGTCACAAAGATATCGGCACCAAGCGTGAAGCGCACTGGGGTGGAAGCGCTCAGATAGGCGGACACCTGCCAACCTGGGGCATGTTGATGTTTACCGGCAGGTGGGAAAGACACGAGAATCATTATCCAGGCAGGGACGCGCTTTACAGCCTCGGAGCCATCGGTACCCGGCTGGCAATCGACACGCAGGACCGAACCGTATTTCCAAATCATGGCGTCAGGCTGGAAGCGGGATACGAAACTGCTGGCTTTTACCTGGGCTCAGACCGGATTTTTAACCGCTTCTGGGGATCTTTTAATGGCTGTGAGACGCCGTTTAGACGGCACACGCTCTGCCTTCGTTTCCGCGGTGCGACATGTGACCGCACCACACCTCTCGATGAACGTTTCAGGTTGGGCGGTATAAGCTCTTTCTCGGGACTGCACCTTGACGAGCGGATCGGAGCAATGTTATTAACTGGAGGTCTTGAATACCGTTTCGATCTTATCAGCCGCATCCTGGCTGACAGTTACATCGGGCTGCGATACGATGTTGCCGGATGCTGGAGCGATCCGGAAGCGCAGATTTCCCGGCAGGACTGGATGCATTCGAGCGGTGTCTACTTCGCGCTGAATACCCTGCTGGGACCGATGATTATTCAGTGGGGGCACTTGTTCGATATCGGGCATCTGCCAAAGCAAAACATACTCTTTGTCCAGTTAGGGAACCAATTCTGACGCTGGAGCATTTAATTCTAAGGTATTATTAAGGGGTGCAGTTTGTAGTTGACATATGTCCGAGATATTTATTCAGGAG
>CAYYHI010000070.1:0-14853 GCA_964471745.1 uncultured bacterium
AGACAAGAGTGTCTATGCTCCCCGATTGGTGAAACACGGGTAGCAGAGCTACCCGTGCCACCCTATGCTCCCCATCTTTCATACTTAATCCCTCACCTGACCAGAACCATCTTCCGCGTCGCGGTAAAGGATCCCGCTTCAAGCCGGTATATGTAAAGACCGGTCGTCAGTTCCGATCCGTCCAGTGTCACGTGATACCTTCCGATTGACTTTTCTCCATCCGCGAGAGTGCGCACCACCCGACCATTAATATCGAACAAGGTCAACCTGACACGCCCGGCTTCCTTCAGCGAATAATGGATCGTGCTCGACGAGTTGTACGGATTGGGGTAATTCTGATCCAGCGACCATTCCAGCGGTTGTTCGGGCGGATCGATTAAACCGTTTTCTTCATCTATGTTTACATTAACCGGCAGTTCGACCGCCACCTGCGCCAGTGTGTCCTCGATGACAATTGTTTTAAGATAGTCGCCGTTTCCCAGACCGCGGGTGTCGAACGTGATAAGGATATTGGTCCATTCACCCGGTTCAAGAACACCCGTTCTCGGTTCCACATCTATCCAGGATGTGAACATGACCTGATCGCGGGATTTCCCAAGGGGTTGTCGGTTCCCCGGATTCGCATCGGCGCGTTCATCTATCGGATCTTCCAGATTTACAATAAATTCAAGGCACCCACTGCCGTTGTTGTTTATACCCACGTGATGCCTGGTCTTGTGATCCGGAACCAGGAACTCCCTGACCTCCTCACGGTTGAGTCTGATCCGCGGTCGAAGCAGGAAGATGTCCATATCCAGCGTGTCGTTCTCCTGGAGTGTGTCCATCTCAACCCGCACGCCCCGATATCCCTCCTTGATCGCTTCGATCCGGTTGATGTTCAACCCAATCAGCCCTACCATGGAGAACCCGCCGTCCGCATTCGTAGTATCGGAAGATACAGCCTCGATTCCAAAGTCTGCATAAGCCCTGACCTTCACACCGGATACCGGTTCATCCGTCGCGTCGTCGTAAACATGACCGCAGGTGGCGCCGAAGGTATAGCTGAGATTGGTGGTAAACAGGATCGCCTTGTGTCTGCCGATCGAATCAGCTCCGGCATGATACTGGTTGTGGTAGGTGTAGCTTAAGCCCGTTGTGCCGTTGGGACTGGATATGCCAACCGACGCATACGGCATATCCGCTGCCGGTCCGCGGATCTGGAATATATCCTGGTAATAAAAAAGGATATCCGAATCACCGGTGAGTGTCGGGTGATATGCCGGATCATGAATGATAACCTCGAAGTTCAGGTTGTCGTTGAGCGTTTCGTGATGGACATTGTACCACTCGATGATGAACCGGTTATCCCGTTCATCATAATAATAGAATACCCCCGGCTCGTTCCTGCCGCCCACATACAGACGCGTCCAGAACGGCGCGATCATCCCCACCGGACCGGCAAAAGCCAGTTCCATCGGGAAGTTCTGCAGGTTAACCATCCGCCTCTGGTCGCCCATGCCGATAAATCCGCTTGTGCCGACGGTTATCGTGTCATATTCCCTGCCATAGAAGCGCATCTTGAAGGGCAGTTCGATAATTTCCGTACCATTGACCTGAACAGTGTCAAACTTTTCAATCAGCGTTCCGTTACCATCCTGCATACCAGTGCGCGGGGAGATCTCAAACCAGTCCCAACGAGGTGCGAGCTGCCAGTCTTCATCGGAACCATCGTAGCAGTAGTAATCATAATCATCCGGTCCGAACGGAGCGTTCGGCGTGGATTCATTAACCTGGAGGTCGAAGAGCGCGGTGTCGATCGCAATACCGTCATCGTAAAAGATCAGCATCATCGGTGTCAGGTTGCCGGGCACGGCAAACGCATCGGCGCTGACACGGAACGGATTACCGTTTGCGGTTGCTGATTCGTTGACAGCAACGGACGGATAATTCGCTTCGTCGACATCGATTTCAATGCCATAGCCCTGTGGCATAAGTCTGGCGGTCATTTCCGGCGCGTCGATTCGCCCGTTGTTGATAACTTCAAGTTCAAGGTTGCGCATCTCTTCCGTGACCAGATTACCATCTTCAATTGCATGGACTTCGAGATTTGGTCCCCACACATCGAGCGTAACGGTCGAGCTCCAGATGAAATTCGTGGACGTGAAGTTGACGTATAGAACCGGTTCGGATCCATCCGGGCATGCCGGATTGACGATGAAGGATATGGTGCTGTTACTTTCGGAATCAGCGCCGGCGTCAATATCACCGAATATGAGAGGATCGTGCTCTGCGACGGTCAGATACGGCGAAGCGCTGTGGATTTTCGCCTGAACGTCCACGGCGGTTCCTTCATTTCCGAAATTGGCGGCGGTTATGGTGACATCAACCGTTTCACCGGGATTAACAATGCCGTCACCGTTGCCGCCTTCCGAATCGTCCAGTTCATATTCGGAAACCGTAATAAAGACGCTTTCCGCAGCGATTTCGATCTCATCAAGCAACGGATAAATATCTCTTCCTGTAACAGTCAGGTACAACGTGCCGGAGTCGAATTGCGGGTCGAACAGCAGTCTGATCTTGCCGGATGCGTCAGTCTTTCCGGTGACCATATACTCCGGCTGCCAGTCGTGATATTCTGTCGCGTCGGGTAGTTCGCCGGGGTAATAGAGGGTAACCTGCGCGCCGCTGACGACGTTGTCGGTATTCTCTTCAAACAGCGTGACCTCAACCTGGTTGGTTCCCGGTGAGATGGAGTGTGGGAACGAAGCCTCAACCATCCGCGGCACACCTATCCAGGGCTGGATGCCCGGGTCTCCGTAGAGATCGGTGTCGGACTGGTATTGACGCATCGCCTGGTCAGGATCCTCGAATGTCTGAAAAATGCGCGGGAAGCTGGCGCCGGCATAGTTCCGACCCCAGCCGAGCGTCATGTCATGGGCAAGCACACCGCTGACCGTTGCCAGGTAAAAGGCATTGTTGTAAATGGTCGACGGATCGCCCCAACTGTAGATCATCGAGGCTGGTCCTTTAAGGTTGTCGATGTCGCCGGTGCGGAACATGTTGTCCGCACTGGATTCACCATGAGCCGAGATGGATATGTATATCGGAAACACGGTGTTGTTGTTGACACCGCGAAACGACTGGTTCCAATACTGAATGGGCGCCCGTCCAACCATGATGCTCATTCCCTCGTTGAACCAATTCGCGATAACCGGACCGATGATGTTTCCTTGGGGATCGTCCACGCCGTTGGTTTCCTGAATCCATATATCGGTGAAACCACGATTCCTAAGCATCTGTTCGCCCCAGCGTGCGGTGTGGACGATAACACAGCTAAAATCAGCCCAAGCCTGGGTAAACACGCCGGCTCGTTCGATCCAGTCGGTCTCCTCCAGCCATGGCGTCATCTCATACGACAGAGTCCTCGCAACGGCAGTCTCCATCATGTCCCGGTTGCCCGATGCGAAGCGGCCGACTGCTGCGTCGGCAAAGTGGTCATTACCCTCCAACAGTCCGTACTCATAGTCAGCATGGTGGGCGAGATCCCGCATGGATGTATCTCCAATCCGTGCGTATAGATTCCACGGCGCGTTCTGGTGACCTTCGGATGGTCTGTCTCCGAGCAGCAGGATGTAATCGAACGGATCGATACCCTCTTCCAGATACTCATCATAGCGGTACTGGATGCTCGCTCGGATAAGATCGACGTTGTGTGCGTCTTCGTGAGAGAAGCGCAGTATATCCACCTTATAACCGGCGCGGCGTTTCCATTCGATTAGCGGGATTGCGTACTGGAGGCAGCTATCGTGCGAAACAACCAGGTAATGACCAACATAATCCCGACCGATTTCACCCTCGTCACGCACCTGTTCACCGCCGTTCACCACCAGCGCGCGCAGCATCCTGGTGAACTCCGGGCTGCGGTTGCGCCTGTGACCGACGAATTCAACGGGATTGATCGGCTCATCATCCGTGAAGCGGAGGTTGACATCCACCCGGTCGTGTCGAATATAGTTCCCGGTTTCCGGGTTAAATTGTACCGGGTAGACCGTAACCATAACCATCCTGACTCCGCGCATTACAACCGGGTCACTCATAACGACCGCCTGAGGTGGATATAGGGTATCGGTTTCACGTAAGAGTCGTTCGGCGCGACCGGATTCGGAGGCTCCGGTATACATCTTCGGCGGTGGTAGATTCTCCATTGTTATCGATTCACAGGAAGTTACCTCAAGCAGAACACCGGCTCGCGGAGGAACAATGACATATCTGGAGATCGCCGGCAGCAGGGGATAACCGGAACCGCCGGTCTGCCCCTCGTCCTGCAGCGCAAAGGTTGTACATCGTTCTCCTTGTATCTCAGATCCCTGCACTGCCAAGTCGCCTGTCTCGAATATCATACTGATATCCTGCGTTGTTTTAGCGCTCCATCGCAGGTGACAATCGGCATTCTGTTGCAGACCGGCGTACAGTTGAATCGAATAAAGAAATGCCACTGTAATCGCAGTGTACAGACCGTGAAGATGTTTCATCAAAGCCTCTGTTCAATCAGTTAAAGTTCGCGGTGAATTGTCAAGGGATTATATAACAATATAAGCAATAGTGAGGCGTTGAAGCAATCAATAAAGGGTAGAGACCGTAAACCTATCCGACAACTTGCATCTTAAAACAACAGTGTTTATATTAACAGAAAAGAGGGGTATTGAAGCCTGAACGCCGCTTTAGCTCAGATGGTAGAGCAACGGACTGAAAATCCGTGTGTCCCCAGTTCGATTCTGGGAGGCGGCACTTTTTATAAGCTTTCGAATTCAAACAATTAAACCTCTGCAATAATTTAGGCAGTGTCAGCGATTCATTGTCATTCCCGCTTTCCAGTCTGTCCGAGAATGATTCAAAACTGCTGTCACCTCTCCGCAGGTGACAGCAGTCTAATCTCTTTTCTCAGACAGACTGTTTCGCGGGAAGGCGGCGATCAGTGCCAAAACGAAATGCCATTAAATAATGTCAGAAAATGGCAGTAACATCTTGACAATTGTTCTTATACATATATATATTTGGATGATATTATCCTTTATAATACGGACTCCACCAGCGGTTGGAACTGGGTCGCATATTATCCGGATAATTATGAACGGAGTCAATTTACCATCGGGGCTATACTTCATCCATTTTAATGCCGGACTATTCAAAAGAACAAGTAAGATTGAGGTGATAAGATGAAAAGATATTTTTTATATTCAGTTCTTACATTTCAATATCTATACCTGCTAATACCGGGTTTGGCTCAACCCAGGATAGAGGTCGATCCATTGGAGCTCGAGGTTAATCCATTGTGGTATAATGAAGCACAACTGTTTGTGATAAATATAAGTAATGCAGGAGATGAGGTTCTTCGTTTTAATATCGAAGTTGAATTTCTCGATGATGATGAAGCGATTTTTGAAATAGATCGTGTCGAAGGCGAAATTGCACCTGGAAATGAAACTGAAACTATTGTCGGTTTCTATGATTATGAAATTGATCCCGGTGATCATCGAGCTAATATACATATTTTGAGCAACGATCCGGATAATGGGGATATTATCGTAACATTTTTCGTTAATATATGGTGGCCGCCCGCCCCCGGATTTATGCTTGAACCCGGTTGGAGGCTTGTATCCTCGCCAAATAGACCGTCCGGTAATCGAAATATCCCCAATCTATTTCATTATATGGTTGAAAACCATTCACTGTTATTGATTAAAGACGGTCAGGGGCGTTTTTTCTCACCGCTCTGGAATTATAATAATATACCTTTCTGGGATAATCATCAGGGCTATTATTTCAAAATGGCAGAAGCTGACACGTTTTTTATTGATGGACGCGCTGTTTCTCCAGATACTCTGCTTCAGCTCCAAATCGGTTGGAATGCGATTGCTTTCTTCCCACAGGAAAGCATTGAAGCACCTGTCGCTTTTCGTGGGATTGAGAGGATCTTAATAATGCCAAAGGATGGCTCGGGTCATTTCTATTGTCCCGAACATGACTTTAATAATATACCGCCGTTACATCTTGGTGAAGGATATTTGGTAAAATTAAGAGAGTCGGCTGAATTTATCTGGAATACCCGATAAAGAATGGACCTTAACCATAATACCCCCCCCGCAGCATTATAAAACTGTCAATAGTAATCTTTTCAATCACCATAATATCAGTGACTTATTCGACCACCCGAACTCACATTAATGGGCTCGGATCGGATATACTCTATTTTTTGGCGAGCAGCGCAATATTCTTAGCGCGGCGATACGATAGGGATACCTTAAAAGTCGTTGGCGATAATCCGCATACCCTTGGTCTTGAACATATAGCCCACCATCACGCTGCCGGAAAGAGCATCGAGGGACTCTTCACGCCGTCCGAGGTATGCAGCCAGATCCAATCAACCAGCTTCTGCTTGGAACCGATGTTGTTTGCGATATAGAGCATAATAGTCAAAAATGTGGGCTCTGACAGTTGTTTTCCCTTTACTGGTGTTGATACACTGGGATTTAATATCGAAGTGTTTCAATAATGGAAAAACTTATGATAAAAAAAGCGTTGTCCAAGATGCTCCAATTCTTCAGTAAAGAAAGACGGATTCTACCTTAATGGTCGTCAGCGATGGTTCTGTAACAGTTATCATCGTTCTTTTCATTGGGATAACAAGCAGAACAAACGTCATCAAGAGCGAATCTGATTTGAACGCTGGATTACTGAGGGCTATTCCGTTCGTCAACTTAGTCAGCAGAGCGGTCACACAGTCCCAGCAAGCTGCGTCGGATAATCAACTACTGGCTATCTCTCGCGCCGGATGATAATCAATGTTCATTGAACAAACATCGTTACACCATTCTTGACTGCACCTTTCTCAAGCGCAACGAGTGCATCATCGTGCTAATGGATGGTGAGCGATACCGGGTCATCAGCGGCGGCTACGGTGTAAATGAATATTCCCAACCGGAAGTAGTACTACTTTGTTAAATAGGGTCAGCTGAAAAACTGCCCAAATGAGCAGTAACTATTTATTATTTAAGATGATGCTCTTTGCACAATTCGCTTGGATTTGTCCAAACTGCAAGCTATCATACGAGATGCTTTTGAACCTCGTGGTCGGAAGCCTCAACAGGAAGGTTCTTCTGATCGCTGGCGCAAGCGCAAGCGACGAGAGCGCAACCGGATCGAAGGTGCGATCGGTCACGTCAAGAACCATTTAGGACTTGAGCGGATCAAGTACTCTATCGAAAGTGGTGATGAGTTATGGGTGAGGTTAGGTCTGTTAGCAGCCAACCTTAAGACGGCAGCATCAAAGGCGTGATAATCGAAGAAAGAGGTTATCATACAAATGAGCAAGACTGTCTTCTCACTTTATCATCATAGCAAATTTTTCTAAGAACAGTTTTTTAGCTGACCCTACATAGTCTACCTCTTCGAAGCATGTAGGGTAAAGCTGGCAGCCGACCACACTCCTCTAAATTCACACCAAGTATATTAACTGCATCGGTGAGTAGGTTACTAATGCTCAGCTTACAGAATGCATCCGTATCAAAGAGTACTCTCATCGATGCTAATCGCCATATACACTTCGCAACAGGGTACGATCGCTCTCGCTAGCTAAATCAAAGTTCACATTGCTGTTAAAATGGTTAAGCAACAGTTGCCTTCCTCCTGATCCACGATAGAGAGCCTTGACAGCCATTGTAGCCATAGCGTAGTCTCCACTTCGAGAAGCCCAGTCAAAGATAATTGCACCTGCGTCAGCACCGGTTTCTTCTTCTATTCTAAAAGCACTCTCAGCAAGCTCCTTATAATCACGTCCTTCAACCTGTGGGGGAGTGTCTTTGCCGACGAGAACGCATGTTGCGTATATCTCTGCTCTAACCTCCATCTCACTGGTATCTAATACTCCTTCTTGGTGGACAGCTTGATAAACACGGACATCTCCACCGCGGGCGAAACGGAGGGTAGAGAGATACCAGATAAAAATCTCATCTGCCACGGGTTGGTCTGGCAGGCAATCTTGGGCGGCGATATGCCCTGCCTCGTGAGCCACAATGTGGGCAACGCGACCGGGCTCGTCATGACGGTACCCAAGCACTATTACAGGACGGTCCTCAACTATACAAGAAAGTCCTTGAAAACTTGGGGAAGGTAGAATTTCAAGCTACAATACTGGGATTCCGCGTCCCCATAGATCTCTAAGAATATCATCAAGAGTTATCGCTGCACCATCAGGTTTGATCTCGTGTCGCCAATCAAAACCCTTGGTTGGTAGCGGAGAATAGGTAGGGGCAGTTTCTCGAAGACTCCGAACTGCTGCGCCAGCAATTCGCAGTGCGGAATGAATAGCGGGCATCAAGCGTCCGTGGTCAATATCCCGGATACGACGAAGATGGGCGTTCGGATACGCTGGCGTCTGTAAATCTACCTCTGGGTTGCTTACCAAGGCAAGCGACACATCAAGAAATCGTGCTACTCGGATCTCTATGTCTTTTATCAGACTTTCGTCCTTTTCACAGGTATCGTCCCACCAATCTGGCAGGAGATAATGGCGAACGACCTCGCGATTAAAGCCTGCCTTGGACAGTCGACGTATTAGTGTATTGAAGGTGTTCCTCACAATAACCTATTTAAAGGTTTGTCCAGCCTAAGTATATAGGCGTTTCTGATTTTGCGTATGGTTGTTGGCTTCTGTTGCCTTTATCTTCGGTAATCACACTTAAAAATGAGTTTGACCAATGATTATATGCAACAATTCTCTTCTTTACATTGTTTAACCTCAAATTAAATCTTTCAGTTCTCACTAGGTTTCACCTCATTGCATCCCGACAGTCTGAAGGCGACAGACTGGAATGTTTGTCCTACTTTTCCCCTTCCAACTCTCCCCCATCCACACCCCTCCCAATTCCCCGGTCCCTGATCTGTCCGGCTGGGTGAACGTAGTGAACGTAGAATCGGTGTGCTTGTGAGTATAGTCTCAAGTCGCAGGTCTTCGATTCATTGTCTCATTGCTTCATGGTTTTCACACTTTCACACATGATTACTTGATCACTTGCTCACTTGATCACTTTCCCTACTAATTTTCCGACAAAGTTAAACTATTCAATATTGAACTAATATCGCTACAAAGCCCGTCCTGCACGGTGTTTGAGCCCTGTTTCTATTGTTTGCTCCAGAAACGAGACACCCCCCTTCAATAGAAGGGGGGATAGGCAATTAAGATATTGAATAATATCGAATTAATACAAGCTTAATCGTACCATGTCGAGGTTCACCCAAGAAATCACCGAGGGCAGGGATTGCTTCGACATGATTAGGCAAGCGTTATGCGCGAGTGGGAGCTATGCTATTCAACAGGATTAGATGGATCTGCTACCCACTTATACAAAGCGTCGTCGTATACTCTCACCTTTGGAAATTTTAGTATATCTTTTAAAACCAAGTAGACAATACCAGCCCGAACACTTGTTTCACAGTATAGTACTATCTCCTTATCAGCGGTAATGCCGGCTCCTTTGGTAAGTTTTTCGAGCTCTTCTTTGGATTTAATGGTGGCATCCTCGTTAAGCAGAATTTTATATTCAAACTGTACGGCTCCGGGGATGTGACCCTTGCGTTCGGTTTCGCCTTTTTCACCATCATATTCATCCTTACCCCTGACGTCAACAATAACTACATTCGCATCATTAAGATGCCCCTTCACATATTCCGTTGTAGCTATTTCTCCCTCATTCGGAGAGGCATTAAAAGTTGTGGGCGTTATAGATGTGGCATTTTTAGTAACGGGTTTCCGAGCTTTGCGCCACATTTTCATCTGCCCGTCCAGCAGTCTTACATCATCACATCCCAAATAATCAAAAATCCAGTATAGTCTTCCTGCAAACTTAACATCCCCGCCATCATATACAACAATTGTGTTCTTTTCATTTATTCCTTTGCTTCCCAGTATCTCTGCAATCTCCTCCGGACTTTTCAGCAGTCCCTTTATTTCGCCTTCCCTGTACAGGTCCTTGTGCCAGACATTGACCGCGCCATTTATGTGCACTTTGTTGTAATCCTCGACAGATCTGGCGGATACAATTACCACATTCTCTTCATCCATAATTTTAGCAAGCTCCTTGGGGGAAATAATCCCCCCGTACGAAAATGGAGTCTGGAAGAAAAGAATAAAGGTAAAAAGCATTCCTTTAATTGTAATGCTCTTCATTTTGTTTACTCCTTCTATTTGAAGAATTAACCGTTAAAACTTCGCTTGTACCTGTATCAGAATCTGGTCGTTATCGACTTCTTTTCCGTCCTCTTCGGCACAGTAAAGGTAGTTGATCTGAAGCCTTGTCCAGTCGTTGAGGAAATAATTCACACCAAAGGTGGTTATCTGTTCCAGATCCTTTTCTGTGTCCAAATCCGGATCCCAGGATTCGTATTTTATCACAGGTTGTAGATTCCAGGGTGTCATATACATTCCCTGAATAAACAGCCCGCTCCTTTCGACAGTACCCTGAACAAGCTCACCAACATCACCGCCACAGCCACCACCGCCTATGGTGTATGATCCGACATCCTCACCATAGATATACTCACCCTGAACCAGGAAATCTGCGTATTTGATCTCCAGTTCACCTCCGTATCTGGTCCTTTCGTCCTCATCCTCCACATCGGCTGCTTCCGGTGGTGATTTTCCAAATCTGAAACTTCCCCCTATATTGAGGAAATCCATGGGGGACATAACAATTCTTCCCACAATATCTTTTCCTTTATTATCATCTTTATTCCCTATTCCGGTGCCATTCATGAGGGCAAAACTGTAGGAGACCATTTTTTTGTAATCGCCAAATAGCATCAGTCCGATGTCACGACCCGGACTTGCCAGTTGATTCACGACCATCGAGCGGTTGATCGTGTGCAAACCTGCGCAGGATGTATTCAACTCAAGGCTGAACGGCGATTTGAATTGACCCATCGAAAAACTGGCGTAGGGAGCCAGACGAGAGTATGTAATGAATCCATCCAGGAGATAAGGAGCGTTCGTCTTGAACGCACTGAACTCCAGAAAGAGATAGTAACTTACATCATATGGGATACTCCCGATTAGTCCGATTCGTGCACGATTGAAAGTAAAGGTGGCTTCATCGGTTGCTTCATTGTATTCGAATTGAGGCTGGAAGAATCCCACGACTGAGACCCCTTCTTCGGATGTTGCTTCCATGCAACCCTGTCCTTGAACTACACCTGGAAGCATAAAGGCAAGGACTATTGCTATTAATGAAAACTTATGCATTTTTTTCCCTTTTTTTAAGGATAAGGAGCGAGTAGCTTATCGCTTTGCCCCCGTTTCTGTTCAAATTTCCAGGAAATCGGTAGTCGGGATTGTCCTCAATCCCAGTGGTCGTGATTGACGACAATCATAACTGCCAGATTTCTACTGTTCGTCAGAGGTCCCATTCGGTGGTTACGTATAGACGATTTTTTGATCCTCCCCACTTATGGCTTTCAAGTACGCTGTAAATAATCGCATTTGTACCGAACTCCAGAACCCTGGCGTCATAGCCAAGAACAGTCAGATACGCCGTAATTATTGATGCTGTCTGACCGGTCCAGCAATAAGTAACCACAGTTTTACCCGGATCGAGGTGTTTAAGTCCATCAGCAGCAATACTCAAGTTTTCCATGATGCGATATGCCCCTGAAATGTGACCGTAATGATCCACATCTGCCTGCGCCCAGTAATTATTAATGAAATAACCTCCGGGTGCGTCGAGGACAGCCGCGCCATCGATTCCCTTGAATCCATTATTGAGCATGGCGGTAACGCGCTCGGCAAGGATACCAGGACCATCGGTGGCATTTGTTACGAATACCGGTGCATTGAACTCTTGCGCTGTAGCCGTGGCTCCGGTTGTCCAGTTGGCATGTCCAACGGCAATACTGCCGATATTACCCGACCACTCATCGAAAACCCCATTCCAACAGCTCATTCCCCACTTCAGGGTTTTCGCGCCAGGATATCCGCTAAGCCGCAGTGCAACAACCGCATAGCAGGAAGCCAGTCCAGTGTAACTGGCAACCACTATGGTCTTGCCACCGCTGTTTGCTGCATTAATAAGGACTCCATCCAGCGTTGAGGATACTGCACCCTCAATATGACCCACATTATCGAAATCCCCCTGGTGGCGGATATCCATTATGTAATAGTCATCTCTATCGGCAGCAAGTGTTGAGTCGTCAATAATCCAGCCAGTTAAAACGTCAGGAATATCCATACCATTTTCGACCATATATGTGGTCAGCGTTTCGAAGGATGTTCCTGCAGCAGGTCCTGCCGGACCCTCTTCTCCCTTACAGCCTATCAAGAATATCATCGAGGCTGCGGTTAGCATTGCTGCGAAAAGCAGCAAACTCCTCTCTTTCTTCATGTTTCCTCCTTTTCAGTTTTTTACTGAGAAAATAGTGCTTACTGCCGACAGCCTTTTATTGCTGACAACAGTGGTTTAATTATTTTAGTACCGTCAAACGTAAAGAGCTGACGGTGGAAATGTCTCAATGCTTTGGTGTTTACTTTAAAATCACTTGTCTTTACTATATTACCCGCATCCGGATTCTTCCACTTCCTCCTCTTCCTCCTCCAACGCTTCAGGACCACCTTCCCATACTACCCAGCCACCGATGAGATTCTTAACATTGGTATATCCGAGTTTAACCAATGTCTCAGCAGCCAGAGCTCCCCGCTCACCCTTTTTGCAATAGACGATTATCTCTTCATCCTTCCCGGGTACGTACATTCCCTCATCGTCCCAAAACTTTTCATCTGCTATTTTGAATTCGAGCAAGCCACGGGGTATTGAGATGGATCCGGGAATATTATTCTCATCATATTTTCCCGGCTCACGAACATCTATCAAGACGAATGGTTCATCACTCTCCATCTTGACTTTGAATTCCTCAATTGAAATCTCGGTTATCCCGGCTCTTGCTTCTTTCACCATCTCCTTTGCATTTTCATACACTCGAGGAGCGGTTCCGTTAATCCCTGCACCGCCACAGCCAGCGAAATACACCATGACGATCAGTGCCAGACAAACCTTAGCTGATGCCAGCGTTCCTACTGTCGCTGTCTGTCCGCTGCAGTTGAGAAGGGGTTTATGTCCGTTTTTCACTCTATTTTCCTCCTTATTATATCGCGGAAAACTTGCCTGTTCGCTCATTCCACTTTACGAATATGTACCAGAAGGTGATGATTACTCCGAAGAGTAACAAAGCTCCCCAGTAGCCCATCGTATCCGGCAGGAAAACTTGTTGCTTAGCCCACTCAGGCAGGATTTTAGCGAAACCGGGAACGATGTATAACTTTGAGATTGGTGCCATTAGCATGAAACCCAGGGCTGAAGCCCACAATTTTACCTGACCCTCGCCGGCTCTCCAGAGTGTACCGACTGCACAACCCCCCGCGACAGTCATGCCAATGCCGAAAATGGTTCCACCTATCAATCCTCTTAGCCAGAAGTTCCCAAAGACCTGCGTCATTGCGAGGGTACGCGCGGCACCGGGAGTAGCCGTGCCTATTCCCATGTATTTGATAACCGTAAAACCGAATATACCGATCAGTAGAAAAGCCAGGATCGCAACCGGAGCCTCAGACTCACCAGTCATGAACGGTTCTCGAAAAGCCCTGGTAACACAAAAGCGCGACCGTTGGCAGATTATTCCCAAAAGTAAACCGATAACCATGAACCAAGTGAGGATGTGATCAGTTTGGTACAATAAGGATCCGCCTATTAAAAGAAATGCTATAACTATCACCGCAAAGATAGGTTGCCATACACCGCTCTTGCCGCTTGCAGCCAGCAAAGTTGCGCTTTTACCCGTACTTAGTTTGGGGAGATGTTCCATTTCCCAAAGCAGGTATCTGAGAGCGAGAAAACATCCTATCATAAAACCCAGGGCAACGAAAATGGCTCCACCGGACAGTGCGGACCAACCACTCAGAAATCCTCCGATGGTGCAGCCTAATCCAATAGTGGCGCCTAAAGCCATTAAGATCCCACCGATAATCCCTTTGATTAGTTCGCCAAAGGGAGGGATTCTGACAGCGAATTGACGCGACAGCAGTGCACCGGCAAATGCACCCAACACGGTCATTAGACCCAATAAACCATACGGATGTGTAATTACTGAGCTCACTTTGTTCGTAAAGTGGATAATCCCGAGTGAACTGTAGATATTCTGGCCCCAGTTGACATAGGAGCCTGTACCTCCCCACGGCGATCTTACCAGAAAAAGACAGATGCCCAAGATGGATAGTGTAACGCCACCCACCCACATAGGCCAACTTTTCCCGAAGAATGTGGACCATAGCTGATACCATGCTCCCTTATTAGAGTCTTCCATACTCAAATTCCTTTGAAAAGAGTGGCTTAACTACTCGAAAATTGCCGTCAACAGGAAAACAAAACCATCGATGGCAATTTAGAAAGCAGTACAAGAATATTTAACTCAGAACCGGTCTAAGTCTTGCGGATGTAAATTTTACTCACCGCTCCTTCATCCTCTACCCCGAGGTATTCGTTTCCTGTTTTCGTGCACCATGGTGGTACGTCGTTCTTGGACCCTGGGTCGGTGCTGAGTAACTCAAGAACCTTTCCACTCTCCATTTTCTTTATTGCCTTTGCCATCTTGAGAATAGGCATTGGGCAGGAGAGCCCCTTGCAGTCCAGAACCTCATCAGCTTGGATTGACATTATTTCTCCTCTTATTTAGGGGTGCAGTTTGTAGTTGACATATGTCCGAGATATTTATTCAGGAGGACGTACTTTCTGTTTTGTGTGGCACGGGTTGATTGTCTTTACCGCCCCCTTGCTC
>CAYYHI010000071.1:0-14713 GCA_964471745.1 uncultured bacterium
GCGGGTGGTTTCATTGACTAAAATGCTCAAGGTGTAGTAACTCTTTTTTGTTTATCTAATCTCAGTTTCGCTAGATGAGCGATAAGTTTTTCATCCCAAGGGTCAATGTTTACAAACTTCAATCTTCTTTTCACTTCTTCTTTGGGAAATTCATCAAATAATTTGGCTATTTCATCAAATAATGAACCAGATGCAATTGTTTCTTCACTAAAATCAAGAACTACAACCTCATTGTCTTGCCATAATTCTATTATTCTAGATCGTAAAAATTGACCAATCTGGCGAAGCGACCCAGGTTGTTGTAAAGCTTTTTTAAGTAAAAGTCTCATGATTTATAATTCATCCCAACTTGCCACATCTAGATAGCGAAAATCCATCCGCGTTCTTAAAAGCAGCTTAATAACGGTTCCTGGAAAGTGAAAATTAATATCTTTGTTTTTTGACTCAGAATTTATCTCTAATAATCCATAACCGGAAAGAATGGACAGACTGCCTTCATTCTTTTCAACAACGTCACGCAAAATATAGAGACCAATACCCCTATCTTCTGATTTGCTGGAAACACCATATTCCGAAGATAACTTTACGGCTTCAAAATCACTTCCCGGATCGTCATATCTTTCACTCTTTCGAATTGATTCAGGAATTCCTATTCCCGTATCGAGTATGCATAAGCGTACAACGTTTTTCGTTGGAACTGAATAGGCACACATGTAACAGTGATTTGTTTGTCCATGCTCGAATGAATTCTCTATTGTTTCCCTGATTGCAAAGTGTAAAGCTTTGTGAAAATTTTCAACTCCTCTCAATCGTGATGTAAGTATTTTTGTAACCTTACCTGCCAATGGATAGCTCGGTTCAGTAAGCTTAGTAACTTGAAAAGCAGGTAGATTGGACAACGATTTTATATCTTTGCTTAAACCCAAATATTTACTGATACCTAAGTTATGCCACTGGTGTGTAGCATTATCGCGAGTAGGTTCAATGATATTAACCTCTTTATCTTGCGAAATAATATTATCATATAACGCAGAAAACCAGCATGCTGTAAATGGACTGACCCAATAAATGTTGGAAGCGTCTATGTTTATTACCTTACAATCACTATCAAGGATTTCATGATAAGTTTCAGTTAGCTTTTCAGCTGCACTGAACTTCCCATCAGCACCTAAATAAACTGTATATATATTTGACATTACTTAAGTTAAATTAACCGCCGCAACCACCTTCCTTGCACCGTCATTGAAATCATCGGCAACGATGAATTCAAGCGGTGATTCGCGCAGCATCCTGGCGGCTTCTTCGGAATTGGTGCCAGCCAGGCGGACCACAACCGGTATGCTCACATCAAGGTCGCTCAGTGCGTCGATAACACCCTGCGCAACCCTGTCGCAGCGGACGATACCGCCGAAAATGTTAATCAACACCGCCTTGACGTTCGGATCGCTGACTATGATACGAAAACCGGCTTTCACAGTTTCTGCGCTGGCAGCGCCGCCGACGTCGAGGAAGTTTGCCGGTTCGCCCCCTGCCAGCTTGATGATGTCCATCGTCGACATCGCCAGCCCGGCGCCGTTGACCATGCAGCCAACGTTGCCATCCAACTTGATGTAATTCAGATCGAACTTGGAAGCCTCAATCTCGGCAGGTTCCTCCTCGTCGAAGTCGCGGTATTCAACAACGTCCTTGTGACGGTAAAGGGCGTTGTCATCGAAATTGATCTTGGCATCCAGCGCGATAACCTGACCATCGCCTGTTACAACCAAGGGATTAATCTCCGCCAATGAAGCGTCGGTTTCCTTATAGGCACGGTAAAGCGCGGCTATGAACTTAACTCCGGCTTTGATCTGATCCCCTTCAAGCTTCAGTGCATAAGCCATCTGCCTAAGCTGGAAAGGACGCAAACCCAAAGCCGGATCCACTCTCGCTTTGAAGATAAGCTCCGGCGTTTCGGCAGCCACCTTCTCAATTTCAACACCGCCCTCAGTGGAAACCATAATCACATCTGCAGCACTCTCACGGTCGAGGACGATACCGGCATACAGCTCACGGGCAATATTAATACCCTGTTCGACAAGAAGCCTTCTGACCACTCGTCCTCCAGGACCTGTCTGGTGAGTTACCAGTGTCATGCCGAGTATCTGGTCTGCAAGCCTGCGGACTTCTTCGGGTGAATCAGCAAGTTTTACACCGCCGCCTTTACCGCGTCCACCAGCGTGAATCTGGGCTTTTACGACAAACTTGTTCCCGCCAAGCCGTCGTGCAACTGCTTCAGCTTCATCAGGTGTGAATGCCGGTCCTCCTTCCGGAACAGCTACACCGTACTTACGAAGGATCTCCTTCCCCTGATATTCGTGGATTTTCATTGTTGCCTGGTTTGTTATTAATTTGTTATTTATGGTACAATTGCCGTTCCCGCGTCCCCGCGGATGGCTGCATCAACCTGTTCAACCGCACATATAATAGATCGCTCTCCCCCCTGCTCGACAAACCTGACCGCTGCCTCAACCTTCGGTCCCATACTCCCTGGTGGAAAATGCCCATCTGAGATATAATCCCGAGCCTCACCGATACGCATCCGGCTGAGAATCCTTTCATTGGGTTTACCGAAGTTGATACGCACCGCATCGATGTTTGTGAGGATTATCAACTCGTCGGCTTCAATTTCATGGGCGAGAATTGCCGCGACGAGATCCTTGTCAATAACCGCGTCGATACCCTTAAGACCGTATTCAGGATGTCTGTAGACCGGAATTCCCCCCCCACCTCCGGCAATAACAATCACGCCGGCTTGAACCAGTTCACGCATAGCCTTGCGGTTTACAATACCAAGCGGTTTGGGAGAGCCGACAACCCTTCGCCATTCGTCATCTTTGTTGAAGGGTTTCATAACCCAGCCTTCTTCATTCATGAGCTTTTCGGCATTTTCTTTGGAATAGATTCTTCCGATAAACTTGGTTGGTTCTGAGAGGGCGGGATCGTTTTCATTGACCAGTACTTGTGACACGATGGTCACTACTCGCTGGTTTAAGCCTTCTTTGGCGATGCGGTTAAGGAGTGATTGTTCAATCATATAACCGATGGAACCTTGAGTGTCTGCAACAAGGAGCTCCAGCGGAACCTGCGGAAGTTTATCCTCGGCGAGTTCGACCCGGCGCAGGGCTATCCCCACCTGAGGACCGTTACCGTGGGTGATAGCCAGGTTATAGCCCCGCTTAAGCAGTTCAACTATTCCGCCAAGACTTCGATACGTATATTCGAACTGTGTCGAATAACTCGCAAGCTGATCCGGGGGTGATATAGCATTGCCCCCAAATGCAACAACCGCTCGGCGTGCGCTTAACGACATAATGGTTGCTCCTTGACCGTCTACAAATATGCGCTTAAGGCATCGGCAAGGGTTGGTCTGCCGATTTCCTGAAGATCATAGGTTACCCGGACGGTCTCCTTCCTTATCTCGATGACCCGCCTGAGGTCGATCGGCGTTCCGATTATTACGATATCGGCGTCCGAAGCGTCAATTGTTCGCGCCAGATCGGTCATCTGCTCCTCTCCATATCCCATAGCCGGCAATATGGGTCCGATCTCCGGATAGGTTTCGAAAGTTTCAGAAATCCTGCCGACTATAAACGGACGAGGATCAACCAACTCGGCAGCGCCGAATTTCTGCGCCGCAACAACACCCGCTCCGTAGGACATCTCGCCATGCGTTAGAGTAGGACCATCCTCCACCACAAGAACACGTGCGCCCTCGATGAGCTCAGGTTTATCCACAACTATCGGTGAAACCGCGTCGATGACCATAGCTGTTGGATTTACCAGGCGTATGTTATCGCGCAGTTCGTCAATATCTTCCGGATCGGCGCTCCCTATCTTGTTGATAACAACCGCATCTGCCAGGCGAAGATTGATCTCACCGGGATAATAAGACAGCTCGTGACCGACTCGCAGCGGATCCGTAACCGTTATCTGGTAGTCGGGTTTATAGAACGATAGATCATTATTGCCGCCATCCCACAGAATAATGTCAGCTTCCTGCTCGGCTTCTCTAAGGATAGCTTCATAATCTACACCGGCATATACAATATTCCCGCGAACAATATGCGGTTCATATTCCTCCATCTCTTCGATAGTGCAGTTATACCTTTTAAGATCATCGAGCGTAGCAAAGCGTTGTACTCTCTGGTTCACCAGGTTGCCGTACGGCATCGGATGACGAATTATAACTATCTTTTTACCGGCTGCTGTTAGCAGCTCCGCAAGGCGCCGCGTGGTCTGGCTCTTGCCGCAACCTGTGCGGACGGCAGTTACCGCGATGACCGGTTTGGTTGACTTAATCATCGTATCGCGTGGACCGAGAAGCTTGAAATCCGCGCCGGCAGCCATCGCAATGGCTGACTTATTCATCAAATCCTGGTAAGATATATCGCTGTATGAAAAAATGACTTCATCAATATTTTCTTTCTTGATCAGCGCGGGGAGATCTTCTTCAGCATAGATCGGGATACCCTCCGGATAGCCGGGACCGGCGAGCTCAGCCGGATAGCGACGGTCAACGATGTCCGGAATCTGCGCGGCGGTGAACGCCACAACTTTGACGTCCTCCCGACCGCGGTATACTGTATTAAAATTATGGAAATCCCGACCGGCAGCGCCGATGATGATTATCCTTTTAGGTTCCATATATTTACCTGTAATAGAAATTATTGACTATTGAAAAACTCATTGAAATCGTCACCAACCTGCTGGCAGACGCCCTCGTCTGCCAGAAAAATCAATTTATATCAAGTACTTATCTGGCAGACGAGGGCGTCTGCCAGCGGGTAATTCGGACTTTTTCAACAAAAACTAATTAGATAATGCGTAAGTGTCCGGATTATACAAGATAACAAAAAATCCAACTCCGACAGAAGCGATCATAGAGTAAACTTAAATATAGCACAATAGACCTATTCAATCAATATCTTTGTGCAAAACTTAACATACTCAGGATATTTCCGTATTCTAATGACAGACTGCCAGTAAAAAAACCGATTCGCGGAAACATAACACGAACCGGTTTTTATGTAATTTATAAACGGTTGAAAAACTACCTCATCAAAACCATCTTCACCACCCGTTCCCGACCATTACTGACCAGACGGCAGAAGTAAACGCCCGACGGCATGTTTTCGGCGCTCAGAATTGTCCTGTAGAAGCCCGCATTTTGTTTTCCATCGACAAGCATCCTCACCATCCTACCGGAAAGATCATAGAGCGCCAGCCGCGTAGAGGCTGATTTATCGAGCCCGTATGTTATGGTGGTGGTGGAGTTGAAGGGATTGGGGTAAACACCGGTGATGGCAAAGGAAAGAGGAATGCCAACCTCCTCAGCGACGCCTAACGCCGTTCCGATCAGAGGGATAAGGACTGTGTCTTCGTCGGGATCGTCCGATGTAATCCGCAACGTGGTTCGGTATTCCGCCTGCTCTTCGGAGGCAAAGGTAATTAAGGCGGTTGTTTCAGACTCTGCTTCGAGGCTGAACGTATCGATTTCTGAGATTATTTCAAACGGTGATTCTTCATCGTCGAGTGACAGGGAATAGATCGTCAATGTCATCAGACCAATATTGCGAATCGTAACGGTGAGGGTGTCGATTATCCCGGTTTGAACGCCCAAGAATTCGAGCGAATCGGGATCGACGTCGATATCACGTTGGTGGAAATAGTAAGCTCCCATATCGGCGCGGGTGCTGTCGGGGTCGAGGGGGGAGTCCGGGTCGCTGGCGTCGATGCAGGGGGAGTCTTCGGTTAGGTGATAGTCACCCTCGTCGGGATCGACAAATAGCGGATCTTCGTCGATATTGCCCTCGTCATCGGCGCCGTCTTGAACGTTACAGAATGTAAAATTCGAATTTGGATAATAATCGCATTCGTTACCCCAAATAATAGAATTAAGGACGTCAACCCCATCAAGAAGAGATCCTGATCCATCTTCGTGCTGAGTTATAGTACAATTGACTAATAATACTTCCGACTCTTCTGAACCATAGGCAGCATGTCCTCCATCGAAAGCCCTATTGCGGGTGAACACTGACCGCGTTACAATGACACGCGATTCTCCCATACTCCACAGCGCTCCTCCACAAGCGGGCTCACTCGTAGCGTGATTTCGATCAAAACTACATCCGTTGATAGTCACATCAGAATCCAGCGTAACTATTGGGTGGAAATCGTCATGGATGTTAATATTCTCGATTGAGACATTAGAATTCCTCAGAAAAATTCCATATATAAAAGAACCTTCATCACCAGAGCGACTATCAGTAAATTCGCAATCCTCGATGTTAAGCTCTGATTCCCAACAGCCTATTTGTGCACCCTCATGACCACCATTTCGGCTGAACACGCAATTCCTTATGTTTACAATACTTTCGAGAAGACACTGGATTGCTCCACCATATCTACCAGACCTATTGTCGAGAAATACGCAATCGGTCACTGTGAGTTCGCTTGAACTGCAATCTATACCGGCACCCCGCCCCCAAACATTACCTCCGGGAGTTCTCGTTCTATTCTCAACAATCCGGCAGTTCCTTACTATAGCGCTTGATTCCATCACGAAAATTCCCGCTCCTCCTCCTCTAATTAAATAACCGCCTGTAATCGTAAATCCCATGAGAACAGCTTCGTTTTCTATCATATCTATCCTTACCACTCTGCCTTCCCCGTTGGCATTGATTATCACTTCCTCCGGATTTTCCTGATCGCCGAGCAGGGTGATGTTCTTCCTGTGGAAGTTGATATTCTCAAAATACTCCCCCGGTGCAACCAGGACGGTGTCGCCGTCTTCGGTGCCGTCGTCGTCGATGGCTGCCTGGACGGTCTCGAAGTCTTCGGGGACTTTGATGACTTCGGCGAACAGGTTTGCATCTGCTGTTAAAGCGACGCAGATGCTGATGATGGCGATGATAGTCTTACGCATGATATTTCCTTCCCTTTTAAGAGAGATTAAGAATGAAGCAGTTGGACTGCTGGTCGAATGAGATTCCGCTATGTATTTATGATAATATAGCTTTTTTGACTAAAGAAGTCAAGTATTTATAATCACAGATCATACAGATTTCTGGATTCCAAATTGATCCCAGATCGGAGTCTGGGACGACAAAGTCGGTTTGGAATGATGAATTGTCCTGGGGTTCATCATTCCAGCGTGGGATTCATCATTCCAACGGAAGTTGGAATCCAGTTTCGTAGCCCGGTTCTCTTGCAGTCCGGGATTCTGTTTGAATGTGATTTATCCATTGGGAATCTCTACACAAGATCAGACTGCAACCCCCCTTCTGTTACCCCCCTTCAATAGAAGGGGGGATTAGCATATAAGACAATAAATATTACCGAACTAAGGCAAGCTTTATTATCCTTTGCTCATTGTTCACGTCCAGTTGGCAGAAATAAACACCGGAAGGAAATTCAATAGCATTCCAAGCGATGGAATAGTTACCGGCTTTCTGGGACTTATCAACCAGCGATGCAACCTGCCGACCGTTTATATCATACAGCTTCAATCTAACGCGCGCCTGTTCCGGCAGGGAATAAGAAATGGTTGTGGCGCTGTTGAACGGGTTGGGATAAACCGATGTAAAGCCGAAATCGGTCGGAAGCTTCGAAGCTTCGTCGCTGATGGAATTTACTCGCACATCAAGTACAACGCTGACAGACGCTGATTCTCCCCGGGCGTTGTGTTCAAATACAAGCTCACCCTCATAGGTTACTGTGTCAAGTTCAGCAGCGTCCAGGAACAGTTCCAACTCGAGGGTTTCACCGGCGTCTATCGATCCGGGGATTGAATCTATTCCACTGATGCCAAACCAGTCTTTTCTACTCTCAAGCTGCCAGATGTCGATGCGATCATGTTCACCATCATTTACCAGAGCCATGAACACTATACTGTAAACATCGTACCGATCGGTTATAAATGCAGCGCAAGGCGATCCCTCCGGCTTTATGCCCGCTTCAACTTCGAGTTCTGCGACAAACATCGTATCAGAGGTGGTGGTATTCATTTTATGGATTACATGCCTGCCTTCGCCAGGATTTTGGTAGATGTATAGCTGATAACCGTCCGGATCATCGTCCCAATAGGCAAGACCATATAAGCGCAAGCCCTGGCGACTCAACGTTCCAATTTCGTTCCCGTCCCGATCGTAACCAGTGATATCTGTTGTAATTCCGGCAGTCCAAAGAACTCCTTCTTCAATATCCCAAGCCATACAGCGAACCGAATTGATATTCCCTTCAAATGACCTCTCAATTCGACCGTCGAGTGTTAATCCATAAATTATATTCTCTTCTCCCCCCCAGATCAGTTCACCATCCCAGGCGAGATCCCGCAATCCATACCTCGACTGGGTTTCCTGCTGGTAGCTGTCAACCAACGATCCATCCTGATCAAGAACATAGATCATATTCGGTCCATCTTCACGACCTTGGATATTGCCACCTGCCAGATAAAAAAGGTCATCAATAAACAGTAAACCCTCTATACGCGAATCTCCTATCGTGTCACCAGCCATGTATGACAAACGATACTGCCAGGGGTCAAGATCCGCGCCTCTCGGCAGATGTTTGCTGACCGCCCATTGTAAAGGTCCATTACCGGTGTTCTCAATGAACAGATCGAAAGTTGTGGCTGATTCAGGCGCCAGGGTTGCTGAAAAAACTGTATCTGATATGATAAATTCCGGGTGCAACAGAGCGATGTTAACCTCCAAAGTGTCGTCCTCTTCAAGTTCAACCGGCGCCAGGGTACTATCATTATAGCCAAAGGCGGATATTTCAAGGACATGTTCACCCATGGTTACGTCCAGCTCCCAGCGACCATCCACATCAGTAACTGTCATCACTGTACCTGAACGAACGACAGCGCCCTCAATTGGAGCATCATCCGCAAAATCAGAGACAAAACCATATAAGAAAGCCATACGGTAGGGTATTAATTCGATTGCATCAGCCAGGTTAGGTCTGGGTCCGATATGCCCCTGCCTGCCTTCTTCATTCTGGGGTGTACCGGATTCGACCAGTATATCGCGGATCTGTTCCCCTGTAAGCACATATCGTCCATCGGTGCCTGTTTTATAGATACCCTGCACGCAAGCGACTGCGCCGGAAACGATCGGTGTTGCACTCGATGTACCGCTGAATTCCGCCGTATACCATTGTCTTACGTCTCCATTGGGATAGAAAAGATCTCCGTAACCGGTGGTGGTAACCTCATAGCCCCAACCCTGCAGATCGACGCGCTGACCGTAATTGGAGAAACTGCAGCGAGACCGATCCGGTCCGTAGTTGCCTGAAGGCGGGTTGCCGGCTCCGACGAGGACCGCGCCTGAATGACGGTTTTCCGGATCGAACCTGCCTTCGTAAACTCCACCGTCAAGATCGGAATCCCCGTTGCCACCGGCTTCCATCGGAATTATACCGTTGGCGGATGCGGCTTCGATGGCGTCAAAGTTATCCTGCCAGGTTTCCATCGGAGACATGTATCCCTGAAACGCATTGTGCAGCTCGATGAGAAACAGATCGCCCTCGTCAAGTTCTGCAGCGGTGTTGTTGATAATATCAGCCACGTTGGGCCAACCGTTATCAGGATAAACCTCCATCATGCTGTATCCACCGATCTCAGCATCGGGACATATACCATCGATGCCGTAACCGTTGTGACCAGCGATCATTATACCGATAACCGCATCTCCATGATAAGCCCATCCAGGATCTTCCAGTTCAACAAAGAACGGTTCAGGGAAATCCTCATGGTCGAAATTCCAGCCGCCCTCTATGTCGATGATCTTAACACCGGTACCGGTACCGCCCTCGATCTGCCAGGCAGCCGGCGCATCGACACCTTCCGGCGCTTCGTAAAGATACCCCTGACCTTCGCTGAAATCGGGCGTCTCCGGATCAATGTCCTCTGCGGGATATGGCTTGGGCACCGGAAAGGCAATCTCTATAATGTAAAGTTCGTTGAGGCTGTCGATAAACCTGCCGGGATTCTCCGATGAATCGAGGATGACGCGGTAGTAGTTATTCAGGTCAGCAAGTTCTTTGCCGGAACGTTGCTGTCCACGCTCCCGTTCCTCTTCAAGCAGATATTCGTGACGGCTAAACAAGCGTGAGATGCTGTTAATCTCGAACTGCTTCATCAGATCGTGAAATGCTGTCAGATCGGTGTCGGTTAGCGAAATAAGGTTCTTATTACGCAGCCTGACCTGGCTTCCTTCGACAAATTTGACTGTAATGCAGTAAGCGAAGACACTGGTGTCGATTACGGTGTGTTCCGGTTTGGGCGGCACCCAACGGGTTTTCAACCCGGCATGGACTGTGCCTGCAGAAATAACAAATGTCAGGAGAAGAACCAGAAAGGATTTAACGTTTACGGTTCTCATGTGCGCCTCCATTCTTTGAAGCAAAATTGAACCTACTTTGAAGCGTGTCTGAAAGGGACATCGCGCCATATTTAAATTCTTAATTCCTAATTCAATTACCTCATCAAAACCATCTTCACAACCCGTTCCCGACCACTACTAACCAGGCGGCAGAAGTAGACACCCGACGGCATATCATCACTACTCAAGACGGTTGAATAATCGCCCGGTTTCAGATAACCTTCCCGCAGAACAGCCACCTCCCGACCGGCGATGTCGAATATACCCAAAGTAGTGAAGCCGGGTTTGTCGAGGGTGTAGAGGATTCGGGTCAGGTTGTTGAAGGGATTGGGATAGATCGTCAGGAGTGTATAGAATTCAGCAGCGTTAGACTCATCGTACGGGACACTGAAATGCCCGGAGCAGTCGTAAATCCCGAAGTTGGAATAGTCGGCAACACAGGTATAGTGATCGAAAGCAGCCACTCCACCCGCAATTCCGGGCGTAAAAAGATATTCACTTTCAAAAGGGTTTTCCGGATTAGAGATGTCAATGAAATGCAAGCCTTTAAGTGAGTTCGCAACTACAAGCCGGTCGTCAACGATAACCAAGTCCTCAATATAATAGCCTGTCCAGTCGCCCGCATATTCCAATTCATATTCAGACATCAGGCGCGGAGTAGTGGGATCCGAGACATCCGCTATTAGAATACCTGCAGACTCAGGTCCTTGGCATCCAATATCCTCAAGAAAATATATGTAAGCAATATTATCTTCTACCACGACGGTTTTCAGTAAATGATACGTTTCCAGTTGACCGACCAGTTCCGGTTCATCCGGTGTAGTAATGTCATATATGTTCAGATTTCCCCATTCTAAATTCCAGTCACCCATCCGTCCATCAGTTAGATACAAGTGATTTCCTGCTGCAGCAACATTCCATGAATGAGTCCCGATTGTTAACCAGCATGTATCAATCAAGGAGGGTTCCGTCGGATCTGAGATATCGAGAATATAGAAGTAAAACCTCTGTCCCGTCAAGTAAGCAAAATCGTCAACAAGCGCCACATCATAAACGTCCGAAGAATCATAACTACCCGCTACAAAAGGATCTTCGGGATCGGAGATGTTCAGTATCCTTAATCCTTCCTCCCCGGTTGCAATATAGGCGTAATCACTGTCGAGGGTCAATGCTGATGCTTCACCCGGGAAAGAGCAGCTTCCGACCTCAGCGGGGTGTTCGGGGTTGGAAATATCGACAACCTTTAAGCCTCCCTTTTCCGCCGCCAGGAAAGCATGGCTGCCTCTCAACTCGACATCAAGAATATGCCCCAATGGCTGAAAAGACCAGATTTCCTGCGGTTCAGATATATCGGTCACATCGAATATTTTCAACCCGTTGTTCCCGTCAGTGACATACACCATGTCATCAGTTGCGGCAACATCATAACGTCGTCTGCGATCCTGACCTTCAATTATACCACATACATCAGGCTGAGTCGGGTCGGAAATGTCTATCAGATAGATATTATGTCTATCGGATACGCAGGCAAAGTTGTCGGTCAAGAATATACGACTGCCACCCCAATCTTCCAATTCAAGCAAGGTAACGACTTGCATATCTTCAATTTCAGAAACGTCAATCACGAGAAAACCTGAACTTACTGTCGCGAAGGCATAATTCCCTTGTGCTGCAACGTCCCTGATTCCTTCATCATATATAAATATTCCAGCCTCTTCGGGGTTTTCTGAGTCTGACACATCAAAAACCCTTATAAGATTGTTGTCATCAGGATACATCCAGGGGATGGTATAGATATAATGTTCTGAAATCTCTAAGTCATCAAACATAAAGTCGCCACTAAAGCTATTGACCGGTCGAGGATCTGCGGGATTTGAAACATCGAAAATATAAATATCTGAATATGCCTTAACGAAAAGATAATCACCTTCAATGGCAATGTTTAGTTCTGCAGCTTCTTCATAATACCACGAATCAAGTGAGTCGATCACACCGATCTGAATGGGATTTACCGGTTCGGAAATATCGATTATTCTGACTAATGCGTCAGCATCACGACATGCTATAAATGCGAGGTCACCGGAAACGATAACATCATAAGTCAGGCATGGCAGCTCAAGAGAGCCAACCACATCTATATTCCCGGAGTCTGAGACATCGACCACCTGCAGACCGGGTACGCCGCATGATACGTAAACATAATCTCCCTGAGCTGCAACACCTTCTGCGGAATACCAGAGGTTATAAAGCCTCGATACCTCTCGAATGCCGTCCTGTGCGTGAAGGTTCAAGTTCAGGCACATTGCCATTAACAACAGGATTAATAGACGTCTGTTTCTCAATGCGGTTCTCATCTTTCCTTACCTCATTAAAACCAACTTCACTACCCGTTCCCGACCGTTACTGACCAGGCGACAGAAATAGACGCCCGACGGGGAATCAGCGATGTCGATGCCTTCCTGGATGGTTTCCTGGTCGTCGGGGATGTTGATTATTCTGGCGTTGAGGATGGAGTTCAGCAGCAGGACGGTAATTAAAGCGGAAATAAAAACAGTGGCATATCTCATAACTCGACTCCGGCAAATGCAGTTTTAGTTACGCTGGGAGTACGACAGTCAATTGGCTCAAATTGGTAAGTTCAACTTACATCTTATTAAAGATACATTAACTATAACAAAAAGTCAAGACTATTAACAGGATGGATTATTAGAAAAATCCTACCTGTTTTCCAGTTTATCCTGCCGATTAATTTCCTCGCTAACTTCAGCCATCAACGGCTCGATAATGGCATCGCTGAAATCAAACTTAATCCCAGCCGCTTCGAACAATTCCGGCAGGGGTCTCGAGCCTCCCAAACGAAGCGCTGCCTTATACGCCTTGACAGCTCCTTTCTTATCTATCAAACTGTTCTGCCAGACCTGCAGAGCGCCGAGTTGCGCGATACCATATTCAATGAAATAGAACGGTGTTTTATAGATATGCGGCGCTCCCTGCCAACTGTACCGCATGGCTTCCTCAAATCCTGTCCAGTCTACACCGGATGAAAAATGTTCCGTGAGTCTGACCCACTCATCACCGCGTTCCCTCGAAGTATGTTCCGGATGTGTGTAAATCCAGTGTTGGAAAGAATCTATTAAACCAACAGATTTAAGAGTCCAGATCGATCCTTCAAAATGATTACGCCGACCGCGAGCAGCATCACGTTGGTTATAAAATACCTCCAGATAAGCGCTGCCCAATTTCTCCATACTCATCGAAGCCACTTCGTTGAACTCCATTGGAGCGTGCCTGTAGGACAGGATCGGTTCTTTACGCACGGCAAATTGATGAAAGGCATGCCCTCCCTCATGGAGCAGGGTAAAAATGTTACCATCCAAACCGGTAGCATTCATAAAAATAAACGGCAATCTGACTTCAGTCAGGGCTGACTGATAACCACCGGGCGCCTTTCCCTTGCGGCTCTCAAGATCAAGCAGTCCCAGATCAATCATCGTTTGGAATCGTTCACCAAGTTCCTCATCGATCATATCGAATATCTTCCTACCGCCGCTGACCAACTGATCAACATCTTTAAAGGGCTGTAATGGTTCTCGACCATACATGTCGCAGGCAGTATCCCATACCATAACCTGTTCAAGATTTAGGGCGTCTTTTCGTTCTTCTATCAAGCGCCTGGTTAACGGAACTACGTACTTTTCAATCGAATCGTGGAATGTATAGCAGTCATCGGGAGTGTAATCAAAGCGGTTGTAATTACGGAATTGATAATCACGGAAATCATCAAATCCGGCATTTTTTGCGAGTTGTACGCGCAACTTGAGCATTTTATTAAAGAGTTCATCAAGATCGTCCGCATCTCTAAGTCGTCGGTTGGACATCAGCTCCCAAGCTTCTTTACGAATATCACGGTCAGCGTCCCGGGCATAAACACCCAACTGTTGAAGCGTCAACTCTTTACTATGATAATCAACCGTCATAATCCCCATAATCTTCTGATATTGCTGAACAAGCTTGGTAAGCTCAACACCGAGGGGAATATTCTCTTCGCAGAACAGCTCAACACGATTCCTACGCGAGCGGATCATTACTTCGTACCGTTTTTGGTCAAGGTCGCTCAGATGTGTGCAATCCAGCAACTTAAGGTTGATTTTATGACCTAATGGTTGAGCCTTTGGTAGAATCTGTTCGACAAAATGCAGGTATGCGTTTTCAGTATCCTTGTTATCGGTCGCACAGGTAGTGGCAATTCTCCGGCGAGTACCCTCCTCAGCAACAACGGCTCCAAGTTC
>CAYYHI010000072.1:0-14491 GCA_964471745.1 uncultured bacterium
GTATGACGATCCTCCTCCTGCGATAACACCCGCACTGAGGGTCCCAGGAGAAAAATACCCCTGCCGATGTGCCGACTCAACCCAGCCAGACCGTAACCTTCCCACCATTCATACCTGCTGCGTCTGGATCTCACAAGACCGCTTGCCGCACGCCTTTCATATCCCAGGCGGGATATGAACATTGTACCGCGAGCACTGATAAACGACGACATTCCGAAGATATCAAAACCGGCAGTGCTCAGCGTCATTCCAACACCGGCAGCCGTCCCGAAATCACCCTGCATGCTGATGTTTTCGCTCTCAAGATGCATGGAAGCCAGCCCACCCTCGACCCAGAATGCTGCAAAGGATGAAGGTGACCAGCCCATGCGCAACAGGATTCGACGTACAGCAATCTCATCGCTGCCGATTGTACGCTGATCGTATTCTGTGCTAACAAGACCGCCCCATTCACTGACCGGAGCCGGGGAAAACGGCAGCCATTCCTCGGTCGGATTTGCATAGATTGCAGCAGGCTGGATCAAGAGCATAGCCGCTGTTATTATTATCGTCGAATAAAGCTTCGACTTCAGCGGTTTGATTGATGTATACATTACATTCCTCTGAGAATAAGCTTCGGATTAATAATGTGGAAATTCCGGAAAAATTTCAGCATAGATTGAAACACCGGTTGAGCGGGTGGGCGGTAAAGTACATCAACCGGTGCCACCCTCATATAAGAGCTCTGTAAACCTGTATACGACTTCAGTCGTTTATTTAGTGTATACATTACATTCCTCTTTGAAATTCGTAATTCGTAGTGTGATTATCCGCCTCCTCATTCCGGTTCTTCAATATCTATGTATGTCGTACCTTCGACGTTCGCATCGTCGTCCCAGCTAACCGTAATGATAGCCGATCCCTCTGTATCACCGGCGGTGAAGATCGTCCGCGCCGTGCCATCTTCGCCTGTCGTCCGCTGGTTATGCTGGAGCGCACAGTTGCCTCCAGGATTGGTAGTCAGGACGAAGTTAAGGTCTGCACCGGGGACCGGGTTGCCGTACCTGTCGGAAGCCGTGGCGACAACCTCAGAAGATCTCCCCACCTGAACCAGATTAGGATCCGCTGCTACAGATATTTGTGTAAGTTCACCGACAAGGAAGGTCACCAGCACCGATGCCGTCAATTCACCAGTTTGAGCGATTATTTCAACGTCCCCCGCCTGTCGAACGCCTCTCAGCACACTCGTCACCTCGCCGTCGGTTGTAGTGGAGGCGCTCGGGATAAGCGCACCACCCTCAGGATCTACCGAGAACTGGACAAGGGTAGTATCCGATACCGGATTGCCGTATGCGTCTGCAACTGTTGCGGTAAGGTTGATATCCGTACCTACTTCAGCCTGCGTTGTATCCGCTGAAAGCCGCAAGCGCCCTGCAGGTCCTGGCGAGAACAGGAAGACAGGAGAAGTCCCCGTCGCGCCACCTGAAGAAGCAATGACGTGTGCGGTATCACCGGCAGTCGATCCGGCGGTGAAGGTTACGATGGCATGACCATCTTCATCAGCCTGAACCACGGTCGGAGCAACCGTACCGTTCCCAATTGGCGCAACCGACATAGCGAAAGCTGTGTTCTCAGCCACCGGGTTGCCAAACGCATCCACACAGGCTACGTCCAGATCGAGCGACGATCTGACCTGAAGGACATAACTCTCAGCGCTGATCGTGAACGTCTCCGGCGGTCCGGGCAGGAATACGATATTGGTAATCTCCTCTTCAACAACTCCGCCTCTGTGGCTGGCGGTAACCATGAAGCCGCTCTCACCGGCGATGTTGCCGCTGGAGAACAGTGTTACTGCCCGACCGTTAGTTGTCGTAGTTGATGCTGGATTGAACGAACCGTCAGCGGTCTGGAACACCACGATTGTACCGTCCGGAACAGGATTACCGCTGCCGTCGCTCACGTCTACGATTACAGATGTGGTATCACCGCCTACGACCAGACGCCTGTCAAGCACGTTGACGAGCATACGCTCCGGAGGTCCGGCGATGAAGGTCAGGGTCGGTCGATCATCCAACAGTTGTCCACCGACGCGCACCTCAACAGTTCCCACACCAAGGGATCGTCCGATCACAGTGGCGGTTAACCTACCCTCTTCATCGGAAGCATCTTCGGGCGGTGTTATCAGAGGATTCCCAGCATCAACGGTAATCAGGATTTCGTCCGGTGGAACGTCCGGAATAGCTATACCGCCTATGTCGTAAAGCGTGACATTTACATCACATTCGTCCTCGCCGTCGGCTATGATTTCATCGGGCGACAGAACCACACGCGAGTTTGAAGGCGAGAGTACCTGACCCAACGCATAACCGTCAAGCGACGCCGTCACGTCACCATTGCGCGAAGTGACTGTAACCGTCAGGGTGATATTAGCACCGTTTAGTCCGTTTACATAATTAAACACCCTGACGTAGAAATCAGCTCGCTGCGCACACTCCTGGAGCACGTATTCCTCTTCGGTTGCATCACCTGTCAACACGATGCCTTCAACCTCTTCACCGTCAGGCGTACGACCTTCAACCTCGATGAATATCGTAGTCCCCGCTGTTAACGGATGACCGAAGGTATCCGCAACAGTTACGACAAAGTTCCGGCAGGCGCCGAACGGTATCCTGAAGCCGCTGGTTGTATCAAACGAGACACGCGTCGGTCCCGTTATCAGCACAACGGTCTGTGTCGTGATTTCCTCGTCATTCCAGTCGACAGTTTGCGCGGTAACCGTATCGACGCCGTCCACGGGCCAGGGTCTTGATGAAGTCAATAGTACACTGCACTGTCCGAGCGAGTCCGTTCGCCGGGATCCTTCAATAACCCCGCCGGTCGAGGAGAAGCGTACCACGGTTCCGGGCACGGTCGGGTTGGAGAAGCGGTCGCCGACGTTCACCCATAGCGAAGCCGTGTCAACCGGCGTACCGTAGATGCCCGTCAGAACGCAGCGTTCGGTCATTATTGAGAAGTGATCGTCGTCCGGAGGACCGCCATGGATCGCCACGGAAATCGCCTGACCGAAGATTGAATCGCCGATGGCTGCGGTTATCTCCACTGCCCCTGCGAAAAAGCCTGAGTTCAATGTTACCGCCACCTGACCGATCTCATCGGTATTGAAAAACTCCGGTTCGAGATAGGCTACCGAATCCTCAGATGATTCACCAGGGTCGATAACCGTGGGAGGTCCATCGAGTCTGAACGCCACTTCAACGCTGTGATCGTTGTCGATGGCAACACCACGATCGTCCCGCACTTCGAAAATCAGCGTGGCGGTTTCAGGCGCGCCAGACCCTCTGACGCCGATATATTCGCGGTCGATGCTGTACAGGACTATTCCGTCTGCAACGCCAGACACAAAACGCACGCTCGTCTGAGCAAACGCATCGCCGCTGCGGGCTCCGATCAATGAGATCCCGGTCTCCAGACCTGACGTCAATCTTGACGTGGCTCTGCCGGACGAGTCTGTTAATGCCTCCTGTACGATTCGACCGAGTTCAGTTGTAAAAGTAACAGAAGTACCGGGTGAAACGAGGTTGCCGAAGCTGTCGCGCACGAGTGCGATAACGTTCGTAAACTGGACTCCGTTGGCGCGGATCTGCTCATCCTCCACGGAAAGCTGTATTGTCGCAGGTGCGCTGGGGCGCAGTGTTATGTAAAGAGAGTCCCTAACCTCACCTGCCGTCACTCGAATCGTGTCAACACCGGCAACACGACCGGCGCGGTAGATGCTGATAATCTCACCGCCTGCTGTCTGACGAGGACTCTGAATGCTGCCAAGACGTGCCGTAAGTGTAACCTCTGTCATGTCAGCTACAGCCTGGTCGTTTGCGTCGTATATCCGAGCCTGGATTTCAGTGCCTGAGAAACCATCGGCTTCGAGCGATGCCTGTGCCACGCCGAGTTCCATATACGCAGGTTCTCCGCCCTCAACTGCACCGGGCAGGATTACCCGGGTCGAGTCGTGCGCGGAACCGCCACCTGCCGTGGCGTGTACCCAGACCTCTTCACCGGCGTTCTCATCGCTGTATGTGACCCAGACGCCGTTCCTGTAGTCGATCGAATCGACCGCTGTGGCTATCACTCCACCTTCGGTGTATTCGACCGCGGTAACCTGAGCTACATCATCCGGTTCGAGATAGAACCTCACGACCGTTGAATCTTCGACCGGGTTTGAGAACCGATCGGCGACAGTCGCTGAGATCGGCAGCGCTGTAAGTCCTCCGCCAGGATGATGAATTGTGCTTACATCGGCGTGAACAGAAATCCTCGCCGGAGGTCCCGCCAATACAAGCAATTCACCACCTGTGGCGAGCAGTTGATCCTCATAAAGGGCTTCGAACCTGACCGTTCCGACTTCCTGACCGGCGGTAACAGTAGCGGCGGCGAAACCGTCTTCTGTTAGGGTGGCAATCGTATCCTGCCCGCCGGTAAAGCGGACAGCTATATCATTGGTAAACCTGAACGTGATTTCATTGCCGTCAGGAACGACCTGGCGGTCGCTGTCGGTGATATGAGCGGTCAACGTGGCTGATTGGTTACGTCCAACGCCGGCTACCGAGACCGAAGCTGGATTAATCGAAAGCTCCGCGTGTGCCGGTATAGATTCGATGCACGGCAGATTAAGACGCGTCTGCAGGGTATCGCCTATAACCGCAGTAATTAAGGCATAGCCGGGATCGACTGGCGCGGTGAAGGTTATTACAGCCGTTCCAGTCGTATCAAGCTGTGCCCTGCGTCCGATATTGCCGCGATCAGCGCTGAAAGTAACCGTATGACCTACCAGGGGCGTGTGAGCGGTGGTTTCAGACGCGGTGAACCTGATTACTGCGGATGAGCGTCCATTGGCGGGCAGCCTGTTAGGAGTTGCGGTCATACGCGTCGTAACGCCAAGCAGCGTAATTGTCATCTCGTCTGCGGCGTCTGCCTCAGTTGCAGCTTCTATTGTAATATTCTGATCGTCGCGGGTTGCAAATCCGGTATATGTTGCGTTTGCCAGACCATCGTCATCTGTTGAAACCTGCTCCGGCGTCATGCTGCCGCCATCAGGCGCTGAGAAGTTCACTCTGATTCCCGCTGCCGGATTGCGGAGCTCATCCAGCACCCGCGCCGTTACCACAAGGGTATCCAGACCGTCACCGAGAAGCTGATACGCACCCGCGAACAGCTCCAGCGATTCGATGGTTCTCACGAAGACTACAGGAGCCTCAAGCCTAAGCGTGCGACCATAACTCAAGCTGACAGTGGCTTCATCGGGTTCATTCGGAGCTGTAAGGGTAACCGTTGCGCGCCCCCGTTCCCCCAAGTCGGCGAATTCGTCAATCTCACCGGCATCGACAGCGAACGACACTCTTCCGTTGGTTACCGGATTGCCGCTTGAAGTCTGCCTGACAAATGCGGTAACGGTCGCTTCAGCCAAGCCGTTGGCGGGCAGGCTGTCCGGTTCAACAGAGACATCGAGCGTAATCCCGCGCATCGTCAGCGTCAGCGTATCCGCGAGACCTCCCGCGAAGATCCGAATATCCGACGCGAGATCATCCTCAAGAGCGCTGCTTGTGAACCTTACCGTTGCGGTTCCATTGTGGTTTGTGATCGCGGAATCGGCTGATAGGACGCCCTCGCCCGACAACAGGCTGAAAGCTACGTAGACACCATCGACCGGATCGCCGAGCGTATCGGTCAGCGTGGCAGATATTAGGGTTGTGTCCAGACCGTTGGCTAACAGGACCGGTCGCGCCAGTTCAGCATCAAGGTAACTGAACCGGCTGGCGAAGGCTACCTGCGTGGAGTCGACCAGTTCATTACCGTAGCTTGCTATCACAACTGCAATGGCGGACTCCGAATCGCTGCGCAGCACGGCTACCGCTCGACCGGTTTCATCTAAAATAACATACGCTGCGATCACGCCAGCAGTGCTGTAAAAGCGCACGGTATCGCCTACTACGGCATGACCGGTTCCGGTTTCGACCACACGCGCCGTTATGGTCGTCGTCGACTCGCCGTCGCCGGGGATGAGCGCGTCCTCAGACGCGACGCTGATGGCAACTCCCCGCAGTTGGAGCGTGTCAGAAGCGCTCAACTCACCGTCACGGGCTTCGACGCTGATTGTAAGTTCCCCGTCATCACCGGAAGCATCACCACCGGCTGAAGCGATGAAAACACCGTTCCCGTCCGTCAATCCAACGAGCGGCGCGACGGTTCCGTTGCCATCGAAGCTGAGCTCGACACGCTGCCTGAAAGCCGGATCGCCCCAGGGATCCGTGACTGTCACTATCACGTTAGCCACCCTATTACCGTTGGACGGCACCGCTCTCGGCGACACTTCCAACGCTATATCGGAAGCCCTGTGTACGATGATTACTTCGGTCTCGTCGGAAAGCCCCGCACCGAACTGCGCCCGGATAGTCGCTGTTCCGACGTCGAGCGGAGCGGTGAACGTGGCTTCAGCGATCCCGTCCTCCGACAACCACGCACCGCCTGTTATATTGCCCAAATCGGTGAAAAAGCTGACCCTGCCGGTATCCACCGGCGCTCCCGAAGTGGCTTCGACCACACGAGCGGTAATTACAGTCGTAGATGCTCCATTTCCGGGCAGGCTGTCCGCATCGGCGGCAACCGTTATTTCCACGCCTCTCACCGGCACGCTGAGTGTATCACCGAATTCCCCCTGAATCAGTGTAGCGATAACCTCAATCTCTTCATCCTCAGCCGCGGCGATCCCATCCAGCGTCACCCTTGCTTCACCGTTGTCATCCGTGGTCACACGGTCGGTGGACAGTTCACCCTGATCCGCAGCAAGATTAACCCTCACGCCGGAGGCGGCTTCACCCAAGCCATTGATTGCAAGGACAGTTATTTCAGCGCTCTCCAATCCGCTACCAAGTAGCGAGGGAGGACTGGCGGTCATGTCGATAGATTCGATCAGCGGCGCGAAAATAACGTCGACTTCCTCACTGATATCCGGTCCGAATGAAGCGGTTATGGTAGTTGTGTCAGGGGTATCGCCGGCAGTCAGAGTCGCCTCGGCGAAACCGTCTTCATCGGTCTGGTCGACGGGCGTAATCAGCCCCCGGGTGGTCGAAAACTCGATTCTTCGACCCGGGATCGGCGCGCCGTCGACAGTTCCGAGACGCGCGTTTATTGTCATACGGCTTGCACCATCGGCAAGCATCCGTTCATCCGGAATAATCAGATGCAGAACCGGCGCTCTCAGCAGTAATTCCAGTTCGGCTGAGACATCCCCGCATACGACGCTCAGAATGGTGGTAATATCCTCGTCTTCAACCACCGGCGTAATAAACCTTGCCGACATCGTACCATCCGCCAGCGTTGCAGCCTCTTCCGGCTCTACACTACCCGCCGGATCAACAGTAAGGCTCACCAGATAACCCTCCCCCACAGGATTACCGTTTACATCGGTCACCAACGCCAACAGTTCGCTCTCTTCGAGCCCGTTCGCAATCAGGGTATCGTTATCCGTTGATACAAGCACTTCACCGGGTAAGACGCCCGGTAGATGATAAACCCTCTGAGAATGCGAGATATCGAGATTCTCGCTGAGAGCCGCTTTCAGGATTATCATGTCCGCTGTTAGATCTGCTGTGAATTCTGCCTCAACTTCGCCGTTTTCATCCGACGCAATTTCTTCGAAAACATGACTGCCAACCAAACCCAGCCTCATGCCGGCAATGGAAAATCTGTCTATAGCGTCGTCCTGGTTTCCGCCCTGGATCGATATGCGGTTGGCGCCGCTCTGTAGATAATCGGTCGGCAGCTCCAGGACAATGTCACGCCAGAGCGGATCCTGCGGCAGGTTGATATTCTCGATCCTATTGCGGTTGATGGCGAGCGTCAAGTCCCGGCTGTCAATGCCGCACAACTGAAAACTGAGTCTGACAGCTTCAACTTCGTCCGGATCATCGACGTGGAAGATGTTCTCCCAGCGGGTTACGTTCCGGTGTTCATCAACGTCAACCAGGACGGTCAGAGCGCCTTCAGAAGTAAACTGAACATCGACGTCCTCAACCGGCGCGCCGGCGTCGTCGACTATCCTGGCAAGGAGGTTTACGAACGTTTCTCCGTCAGCCGGAACCTCGTCCGGATCTATCGCGAGGATTACGTTCAGCCTGTTGGGATCGGGCGTGAAGCGAACGCTATCGAGCGCGGTAATCTCATCGCCGTATATAGCCGTTACCTGGCTGATGCCGGGCTCCAGTCCCGCGGTGAGGCTGTCGATGAGCATTCCGTCTTCGCCTGTAGTTCCTGTCAACCGTATAGATCCCAGGGTTGCACCAAAGCGTATTTCACCTGAAGGTATTGCCACTCCCGAACCGGTTTCATAGAGGTGTACATTCACACCGATCCTGCTTAGTCCATCGGCGTGAGTCTCACGCGGCGAAGCCCTGAGGTCAAGCGACACGCCTCTAAGTTCGACTGTCGTGCTGTCTGCCTGATCGCGACGTGGTATTTTTTGAATTTTGAATTTTGAATTTTGGATTTTGGATTTTGGGATTTGTTCCGGAATTCGTAATTCGTATTTCGTATTTCGTATTTCGTATTTAGCCACCATCCTCGATCCATCGCTCGCGGGGAAACCATCATCGACGACGAACCCTGCGGCGAGTTCGGTGGGGACTATCGAGGCGTGGATTTCTACTGAATGCCCATCATCAATGAACGCCGGACTGTAGTAGGTGGCAAACGCCAAGCCCTCCCCGTTCGAAATAACTACCTCAGGAATGACCTCGCCTTCATCGACATCGAACTGCACCCACGCACCGGGCGTCGGATCACCGAGCATATTCGTAACCAGCGCCGAAACCGATGTTGTATCAATGCCGCTGGCGAGAATTGAACTGCGACCGACATCAAGCTGAAGCATGGCAAGCGGTTCGACCAGTTCAACAGACACGCTATCCGGCGCAAGGCTTCCGAGTCGTCCGACAACACGCGCAGATAAGGGCTCATCGCCAACCTGGAAGGATGAACGAGCGAAGCCGTTCTGATCCAGTATCCCCATCGCCTGCACAACCCCGCCGTCGCCGCTGAACCAGACCGTATCGGCAGATACCGGTCGATGATTGGTAGTCTCAAACGCCTGAAACAGAATCTGAACCGGATCGGGACTGCCTGCGGACAGGCTGTCCGGCGAAGCGGTTATTCGTCTGGTAATTGCCCGCAGACCGAGGCGGATATCCCGCTCCAAAGTTCCTGCTGAAATGGAAACGTTAAGCTCCGAATCCTCCTCAACCGGAGGTGAGACGACCACGAACTCAGCCTTCCCCTCTTCATCGGTTATGAGGCTTCTTTCCTCACCTTCATAGTCTATCTCGTACGTAACCGTTACTCCCGCGCTCGCCCCACCAAGCGCATCGGTAACCTGAACGCTGACCAGCGCTTCATCCAACCCCCCGGCGAGTAATGAATTTCTGTCCGTGGAAACGTTAATCGCACCGATTGTCGGCAGAAGCGTTACCTCGACGCTGTCGCGGTGAACGGCGCCGAAACGCATAACTATCAATGCCCGACCAGTATCCTCACTCGCGGAAAACATAACTTCAGCACGACCGAGCTCATCAAGTATCGCAAAGCCGGGAATAGAGCCAAGCGTAGTGGAGAAACGCACGGTTTTATGTGTAACAGGATTGCCTGAGATAGTTTCAAAAACTTGGGCGGTCACTGTAGCGTTGTTATCCAGTCGAGCGATAATCCTGTCCCGGTCAACCGAGAGCCTGACTTGAACACCCTTTGCCAGCACTGCAACCGAATCTTCAAGATCGTCTGCGAATATGACTGGCGGCTTCTGTCGTACGCTGTGCAGAAGACGAGTTATATGCCCGTCCCGCGCGGGTTTCTCAGCCTTCTGCTTATGCTCTCTGACTGGTCCGTTCTTCGACAATGCGGTCACCGGCTCGTCATTAACATCATCCGAAGGCAATGCAGCCAATTCATCGGACAGTACAACCCCTCTAACCGTTATCCACTCATCAATCTCACTGCCGGGACCGGTCAATACAACCGACGCACGACCGTTCTCATCGGTTACAGTTCTACTCCTTTCCAGACTGCCAAGATCGCTGCTGAACTCGACTGTTATACCCGGCGCCGGTTCGCCCGTACCGCCGATAACGCTGGCGATGATCCGGCATGTATCCACACCATCGGCAATGATATTCGCCGGTTCAGACGTAAGATAAATGCTGCTGACGGCTTCGGCATAATCTATATAAACTGTGTCGGTTATAACCGGACCATAGCGGGCAATAATCATATCGCGTGCACCGGGCTGACCTGCAGATGTGAGAAAAGCTGTTGCTACACCTGCCTGGTTTGTAAACGCAGTGACCGGTATACTCCCCAATTCAGCGGAGAAACTAATCTCTGCGCCCGGAATAGCCTGCAGGTTCTCTTCCTTAACATAAGCCTTGATCTCCGCTGTCGACTGACCGTCACCCGGGATCAATTCCGGATATGCTTCGACGGCTATGGATACACCGCGGAATGTAATTATCGTACTGGCTTCAGCATTGACTTCGGATGTTCTATTAAAGGATTGGCGTTTATTTACTATCGTTATACCACGAGATAGAAGACTCGTGGATTCAGAATCGATATCCCCAACACTTGCGCTCACCAGCGCAGTTAGACCTACGGGCGACGACGGCGCAGTCAACAATACTTCCGCATCGCCATCCATATCGGTATTGGTGTATATTACCTGCTGTCCGTTGAACGTACCTTCGGTGGTCTCAAACCTCACACCGGTACGGGCAACGGGACCTTCCCTGCCGACCAGTGTGGCAATCACGTGCACGGTGTCGGTGCCGTTAGCCAACGCAGAGGTGCGTCCGACCAGCAAAGACAGCTCAGCGGAAACACCCGCTATCGTGATGTACAACCGGGCACTCTGATCCTGAACCATCACCGTCACCGTATCCACACCCGCCTGTTCTTCTGAGTGATAATCGACCGAAAAGCAGCCGTATGCATCGGTTGTATCCGTTGCAGCAATGCTGCCGAGACTGGCAGAGAACCTGACCACTGTGTCCGTATAAGGTTCGTCCTGCTGATCGACAATCCTGCCGGAGACAACTGAACTGTCACCGTTTACGGATACCCGGTTGGGCGTCGCGGTCAGTTCGGTGATAATCACCATGCGGACTTCCGGACCGGTCGGATTGAATTCTCCCTTCTCCGCGCACTGTATCAACAGCATAAAAGAAGAGACTATCAACAGGTAAAACAGATGTTTTAATACACGGTTCAAACCGATTTCCCCGCTATATTTTAAGTCGCAAGTCGCAAGTCACAAGAAAGAAATTGAGACTTGCAACTATTTAATCAGCAACGCCGACAGCGTTCCCTGAAGCGAAGGCTCATCAAGTGGAATATGATTCTCGACCTTCACCGGACCGACACCCTCAGCATACCAGATCACTTTTCGCTTGTGATCCGATTTTGGAGCGTCAGGCGTATACGATATTGTCTCAACGGCAACGCAGTCCTGGAAACGTCCCAATTCCGTCGATACAGTGAAGCGTCCAATCAGACGTTGTTTCTGAACTACCTCACCGGACTGAATCTTCTTCTTCCCGTTCCATTTCTGCCAGCCGTACCGATTCTCATAGACCTTTCCTGCAATCATATCGCGCGGTAGTATCAAACGTGGGGGATCATAAATCATAGAATCCGCAACATCGCAAACCCGGTAAAGGTTCAACATCCCTGCATCATCCCAGCAGTAACCGGAACGAGCCTGCCCAGATTTCGATCCACTGTCCGCTATCCCTTCAGCTATCCGGATTATACCGTCGCCATTTCCCACGACAGTCAGCCGGCTCTCCCAACGTTTCAACCCGCCATCCTCACGCCAACGGTAGCTCCAACTTTCACCATCCCCCAGTGGGAAATAATCCATCATATCTATGCTTAATCCCGCGTCCACGGGGGATGCGTTGGCATCTAATCCCAAGCCAGTCGCTGTAGAATCCTCATCAGAGGCGATTTTTTCCTCTTCGCCATCCTGGATTCCGCTTCCCAATAATTCCTTATCAGGTGTCTTATGAGGTTGACCGGGGTTAATTATATGTGGAGTAATGAAGATCGTCAGGTCGGTTTTCTCCTTCGAAATAACCCTGTATCGGAAGAGATGCCCGATCAAAGGAATCGATCCGAGCAGCCAAACCCGCTTGTCGGTAACGATTGATTTTTCCTTGATGAGACCACCAATAACCGCAGTTTCATTGTCCTCCAACTCAACCCGGCTGTCGGAGACCCTCGTCGATATCAGAGGAAGCTGCAGACCGCCAAAACCCTCCTGCCAGCCGGTAATCTCCTCCACGCGCGGTCTCAGCTCCAGCATGATACGGTCGTTGTGCAAGATATGGGGCACCACGACCAGCTCAATGGGAACCTGCCTTTCCGTATAGGTTATCTGTATTTCAGATCCCGCTCCGCCGCCTGTACGCTCCTCTATCCAGGTGGTAATTCCCACGCTGATCGTCGCCGGCTGGTTCTCGATCGTGGTGATGTGCGGCTGAGAAAGAAGCCTCGCCTTCTCCTCTCTGATCATCATATCAAGCAGCAGTTCAAAACTGGACGATGCAAGAGTACCCAGATCAACCTTACCACCACCGGTAGTACTTCCGTTGCTTGGAGTTCCTCCGGTTCCATCTCCGGTAACTGCTCCACCGACATAGTCCGAAACAGTTTCACCTAGCGCCCATTTCGTCTTTCCCTGATAGGAACCCTTCACTCTTAGAATCTGCGACCAATCTACACCAAGCTGCTGGTCATCACTAAGTATTGTTTCAACGAAATGTACGTCTATTTCAATCTGTCTGAGCTGCAAATCAAGCAACTCGATCATCTTCGCAACGCGTTCAATGTTGGGAGGACGATCGGTAACAATGAGGTAATCCGATCTCGCTTGAAGCGGCGTTTTACCGGCTGGAACAGGATCTTCAAGGTCCAGTCTCTCCCGCGATACCAGTTCCATTGCAGGTTTGATGTAGCCGGCTTTAACCGCGTCCGCATTGACCGTGCGATAATAAACCGTTGTTCGTCCCCACGGCGACAGGACCCTCGATGTATCGATGGTCGCCTTGATATCTCTGGCGTCAGCGTATTTCAGCTTGAACATACGCGTTTTTAGCCCCAGCCCTCTGATTTTTTCGAGCGAGTCGGGACGGCTGACCATCATGATGTTTCCGTATATCTGGTACTGGTAGCCCTTGGACTGCAGGATCGCATTCAGCGCTTCGCGCATGGTAACTCCGGCGAAACGAAGCGATACCGTGCCCATCGAATCCGGACCGATGACGAGGTTCAGATTTATCTGCTCGGCAAGCAGACGTAATAGATCCTCGATCGGGGTATCGTGCCCCTCGATGGTATCGACGACGGTCTCAAGCAGATCCTCAGTCGAGGTCGCATAGTCTGCAGCAAACAGACTCGGGCATAATGCGCACAGTAAGATGATTGTTAACAATATGCTTGCTTTGTTTCGCAAATTCATTTCTCCCAGGTAAGGGTATAGCTGATTTCGCCGGACTGCAGGATAACCCGACCCGATTCTATGCTGGTAACCTTCAATCCGTTTATTAGGTCTCCAACCCTGACCGACTTGGAGTTAATCATCGCCATTCTATCGTCTCCTTTAACTGAGATTACACCGAGCTTCAAATCACTAAATAAACCTTCCGTATCCAGGTCAGGGCGCGCCTGCACGAAAGGATCTCTTCCCCACTCATTTAAAGAGATTCTCTCCTGAAAGAAGGGCCAAACCGTATCAGCCTCTGCGATGCCGCTTTCGGATTTCTTATCCTTCGATTCTTTCTTCGCTGCCACAGCCTGGTCCGGCGGTGTTCTCCAGAGGTAGTACGGATCGAGAATCAAGAACGCCACAACCACCACCGCGATCGCTATCAGCATTATTTTCTCATTCTTTTTAAGGGGTGGCATAGGTTAACCTATCTGTGAACATAGATAAACATACTGAGATCGATATCCAGAACCGGTCTCGATCCTTCCACTATTGTCATGCTTATATTGGAAACAGTCACTTTGAAGGGTAGAGACTGCATTCTTTCCAACATTCTGCCGAGATTCCTGTATTGTCCACGCAATTTCAAAGTAAATAATTGTTTAAAAATATATCTTCCTGCTATCGTATTACCGGCACGCTCAAGAGCGTAGAGCTCGAAAAGCGAAGGCTGCATTTCCACTAATTCTATCCCGTTGTTCTGGCAAAAAAACAAAATCTGCTTCGCAATAGTTACCAGGCTGCTTCGCGGTGGGAACTTGGCATCCCAGCTCTCTATCTCTTCATTGAGTTGCTCAACTCGGTTTGAAAGTGCAACCTGCATCTCCTTATACCGGGCAATTGCAGCCAGGGAATCCTGATCCGCTTTCATATCTTGTTTGAAAGCCATTGTCTTAGCGTTTACCGGTTTATAAAGGAATACATACC
>CAYYHI010000073.1:0-14434 GCA_964471745.1 uncultured bacterium
AAGGACCTGCGAGCCATGGCGCGTGCCTATCTGAAGACGCTGGACGAAATCGATGCCTCTGTGACGGCGGGCGGCAAGAAGAAGATCAGCGCCTTCGACCGATTCCTGAAGAAGGAACCGGTGGTCAAGCCCTCCGGTGACAAAATCCCCGCGGTCAAGCGGACGATCCTTTATGGGGATCAGAAGCAGATTCAAAAGGGGCAGATCAGGGTCCTGCAGGAGGATATTGAATTCGGCAGGTATCACCACAACTTCACCTCTTGTGGTCTTGAATATCGGATCGAACTTGCTGATGGCGTTGAGGGGATATATCGCCCATGGATAAAGGAGAATTACTACGCGCACCAGGGGCAGCTTGAGCTTCGATTAGCTGCGGATTGCACCCCGGAGACCGCCGACCGTCTGTTGTCCAAACTTGAGCAACTGGGAATCAAAGCCTCCTTCACAATGCCAGAAGAGGCTGAAGCAATGTATCTGTCCAAGATGGCATACATACTGAAAGAGGACACTACCCCCGCTTGGAAGAAGCTGTTGCGGGGTCTGGACACGAGCAAAGCCTCCCCTGCCGAGCGCGTGAAGGCCATGAGGCAATACTGGTCGGATCGGTTGGGGATTGCAGATGTCACCAAGATTCCCGGATATGATCCACAGGGGCGGTATTCGATCATGTCATCGGCTTGGAAGAAGAAGAGGGAAGCGGGATACCGCCATCAGCTCCGCTTCGACCTGACCGACGAACAGATCAAGCGTGAATTGAATGACTACGGTTTGTATCACAGCCTGACCGATGGAACTGATGTGGTAACGGTGCTTGACGCAATACTGGATCACAACGGGGCGATGATGTCGACGGTTGAGAAGATGCGGGTCGGTGTGCCGGTGGGTGGGATGAGCCCCGGCGCTGATATGGAATCGGGAGGTGCTAGTTATTTCTTCACCAGGATAAGAAAACTGCCCGGCAAGGGTGGAGGTCACGAGCGATCAGGTTTCTATCTCAAGCCGGAGCTGCTGCGCCGGATGGATGCAATCACTTATGAAAACGATAAATACGGGCGCGTGACCGGCAATCACGTCCGCCAGCATCGCAAGACGTCCATCCAGGATTTCAAGCGAATCGAGGCGCGACGTGGATCGGATGAATCGATATTTAAAAATGAAGTCACGCTTCTGGACAATATCCAGGTCGTCTCTGTGAGAAATGAGACCGAACGCAAGCGCGTGTTGGAGGTGTTCCGCAAGCATGGTGTGACCCGATTGCCGGATGCACGGCGGGTGCAGGATATCGTCACAACGGCAAGGTAATCAATGAACAAAGACATCAAACAGGCGCAATCGGAATTCCAGACCAAGCTGGACGCACTGCTGAAAGACGGGGCTGGATGCACGGTAATGGATGGCGATGAGGTCGTGACATCGTTCTATCTGGCGTCGTTCGAGGTGCTGAAGGCGGTGCCGTTCTTCTCGCGCTCGACGGGGGATGTGCTGCGATTCACGTTCTGGTGCTGGTTTCAGGAGGTGCACTTCGAGGCGGGGATGCAACGGTCGCACTTGATATACGCGAAACAGGTAGAATGGCTGAACAATCGCAACCTTCAGTTGAAAACCGACGATTATAACTTTCTGGTCAGTGCCCTCGATCCTCCAGAGGTCGATCCGGTTGGGAATGACGTTTACAACGAGTGGCGGAAATTTCAGGCAGCCAATCCCTGGCTCGATAAGATCACAGCAGAACAGAGAGAGGAATATCTGGAAATGGTGAGGCGAGCTGCGTTATGAAACTAAGATACTTCATCGACTATTTGTGCGACGATGAGGCAGGTCGCTTCCTGCCGATCGGCATCTGGGTGCACAATCCGGTAGACGGGGCTGTGGATATTTTCTATCCCGATCCAGAATCGGATGAACACGCGGACGCGATGTGGGTGATCAACCGTCTGGTCGAATCCGATCTGAAAGCTCCGGCGGACTTCCTTCAGTTCCATCAGGCTAGGGCTGGCTATCGGGGAATGCGGAGCACAATATCCAAAGTCGAGACTGAATTAGGATATGACGAGTTTATGAAGCTTACTCTACATGAGTTTACCGAACGAGAGAGGGATAACTTAAATGATTGAAAGAGATACATTAATTAACCGAACACAGATGGTTACCATTTCACGGGAATACAACATCTTCATTTCTCAATCAACCATACATCGATGGGCGAATGAGCCGGATTTCCCACACCCTATAGGACAAGATGGTAAGAACCTGCTTTACTCACTTGTAGAATTTGTGAACTTCCTTAAACAACGGCTTCGGAGAATTGAAGAGGAACACTGAATCATTGATTGGAGAGACGATTTATAAACCGCACGGTAAACATGAGAATACAAGAGGGGAGTGCGCGAGGCAACGCTCCCCTCTTGTGTGTTGAGTGAGATGGATTCATTTGATCAGTGTAAGTTTAACCGTAGAGTGTTTACCAGCTGCTTCCAATCGACAGAGATAAATCCCGGAGGAAAGACTACTTGCATCCCAAAATGACGTGTGACTCCCGGCATTGAGTTCCCCGTCGTGAAGGACAGCCACTTCCCGCCCTTGAAGGTCAAGGATGGATAGGTTGACTCTCGCAGCCTCAGGCAGAACATAACTGATAGACGTCATGCTGTTGAAAGGATTGGGGTATGCAGCTTCAAGAGTTGGTGATTTGGCGACAGTAGCATCAAAATTGTTATTTCTGGTATTCTTGTGAGCGTTTTTGAGCAGCTCGTTACGCCGCTTCAGCCATGAACCATCCGAATCAATATGATTCCTATTTTCACGCTTTTCCAAGTATAGAAGTCTCAGATTTGCAAAAACTGCATCACCTTCCCGCTCAGCATTTTCGACAATATTCTCATATTCCTCCCGCGCTGCTTGATAATTTCCTTCAGAGGTTAGACAGTCGATAGATAACCAACGAGCCGCGCATCCTACGACCGTTTCTGCCTGTTCATCGGCAAGGTCAAGACAGTATTCCCGGAAATTACTCAGATCGGCGTTTGTGCGGAGCAAACAGGCTTTCCACAACTTCAAAGCTTGACCGGCATTTTTACCATTACTTTCGGTGGCTATGTATCTCCTGCAATATGATATGCAATCTTCATATTCGGCTTCACAAAAACTTCCCCATGCCAGATCAAACGCATCCACACTGGCAATTGTCATTTCATCATAAAAATCCTCGTCGAGGGGATCGTCCAGAGCAACGCCAAATGTTACAGCACCATTAAAGTCATCACCACCGGTTGGTTCTTCCGGATCTCCACTGATGAAACAGTTATCAGCCACAATACTGCTCTGACTGTCACCGCAGTACAACAGAATACCCAATCGTTCGAGTTGAAGAACGCCTATGATTTCATCGTAAATATCACAGTTTTCAAAGCTAAGAATCATATTCGGAGCTAAATAATATACTTCCGCACCCCACTCATCTTCTTGTTCCTCAAATTGGCGACCATTACCAGCAATAACATCTGCAGTGGCATGAGCTTCATGCTCCCATAACGGTTCACTACCATAGCAATAGACACCGGTAACTGAGTTATTGTAAATGTAGTTTAAACCTTCGGCAAGAGTAGTCGGTTCAAGAAGAAACGATGGTTCGCTATCGATTATCTGTAATCCACATAACATGACGTTATCATCATCGTCCAAACCATTATCATGGATATTGTTACCGAGAATATAAACGTCTCCAATATCACAATCATCGATACATAATCCATATTCATCATTATCGTTGATCTCATTCCCCTCACCTTCATCAGGATCACCACCTAGGATTACTTCGCTAAACCAGATATAAACTCCACCCTGAGCTTGATTGTCATGGATGTGACAGCCCTGAATGATTGCATCATGCGCCTCAGAAAGCGCCAACGCAGGAAGCGCAGTATTGCTAACACCGGTGATCTCGCAGTTATAGAGTTCAATCTGATTGAAATCTTCTGCCCAGATGCCACTCCAGGTAGTGATAGGATCAGTATCTGGAATCGGTTCAAAGACCACCATATCGCCGCCCTGTTCGCCTATTACAGCATCCATACCTACCAGTATCCCTAAATCAACATTCTGCGCGAATTGGAGGTGTGTGCCTTCCTCGATGGTGATATCGTCAAGAACGGAGATGTCCTGCAGAACGCGGTATGTGTCACGAGGAAGTTCGATTTCATTGCCGACCGGAGCTTCCCAAAACTCTTCGTCGATCACGCAGTAATCACCATAATCACCATCATAAATTTCAAAGTCGCTGGCACCAGGTCCACCGAACGCGCCGATGTCATTGCGGCTGTCATCCGGATCGTCGTAATCTTCGTCCGGAACACCGGTATTGATAGCTGGTGATGTCCAGAAAAGATGAAAATCGAATATAGGTTCATCTACGAAGTCCGGATTCTCATCGTTGCCATCACCGATTATACAGTTAGCACCATTATCTGCAGGACTGCAATCGTCAAATTGAGTATTGTTGTCGAATAACAGGCAATAATCGAATTCGTCCTCATCATCAGTGCCGCGTATTCCTACATTGCAGTTAGCAATGATGTTGTTGAGAACCCGAGTTGGCCAATTCCCTTGACAATCGATGCCATCATCTGTAAATGCCAGGTCGTCGATGGTGTTATTGACAATATTAGCATCCTCAGATTGCGCAACGACAATTTCGTCATCACCATTGTTATAAACAATGTTGTTGAGGATCCAACCCTGCCAACCATCAACAACCTCTATCCCTATTCCGTCATTATCATGGATGATGTTGTTTATCACGGCGGCTCTTAAAACTTCTTCATCTTCGCTCTGAATCGGATCGGTTAATCTAATCCCGGAAAAACACCCGGTGATTTCGTTACTCTTAATCGAGTAAAGACCACGAATGGAGCCGATCCCTCTACCATTTTCTTCATTCGGATTATCACGGATTAGCGAGTTAGAGATCTCCACTTGAGCATCCTCATTGATATAGATCGATGCAAATAAACCCGGAACATTGGCATGCGCTATCTCGCAATATTCAATAATGTTTTCCCCTTCTGGTTCAGTTAAAATGTTGATCCCACCCCAACCAGCTTCCTCAACAGCTTCATCCATCGTCACCATCGCTTCCTCTATGCCTAAGACCTGGATGCAGCCGATGCCTCCATCTTCATTAACACGCATTGTGAGCGAGCCGCCAGCATTACCCTGATCGTCGAGCGAAAAACTTACTTGAGCACTAGGCTCGAATGCCACAGTAAAAACTTCATCCTGATTTGCATTGACGTTATCGCTTGGGATCTCGATGTTGCCTTGGACCCAGTATCCATTGACTCGATCATCGAACGTGTAGGTGTTGCCGTTGTTGTTGAACCAGACATCTAAGATGGCTTGCGTAATAACCGTTGGCTGAGCGTTAACACTGCCAAATGCTTGGAAGAATGCGATCACGCAAAGCGCTACGAGTGTTGTGTTGTTGCGTACCATTTTGGTACTCCTTTCTTTAGTTTTGTTTATTAACTGCCCGGTCACTTAACCAGGACCAGTTTTCGGTTTATTCTGCTGCCCCCGAACTCAATAGTCAGAACATAGAGCCCGGAGCGAAGTCCGCTTACATCCGTATTTAAAAATTCAGACAGACTGCCGCGGTGCGTACCAGCGGTCAGTTGGAGGCTGTGGTGTGCCACGCGCCTCCCTTGGATATCGAAGAGACTGAACGTCACGTTTCCTCTACTTGGTATGTCTATGGAAATATGCGACGTCGCGTTGAAGGGATTGGGATAGGCATTCCCCACCTGGAAATCACGCGGTTGCGCGTCAAATGAGAGAACTTCGTTGGGATCAAGATATTCATAAGCCATACCATAAGGTCCCCCATAGAGTCCGATGTCGTTTATGGTGCTGTCCACGTCGTTGAAGGATGAATCCGGATTACCGGCGTCTATAAGAGGAGAGTCAGAGTAGAGCCGGAAATCCAGCGAATCGGGATTGGCAATTCGTGGATCAAGATAGATATTGAAGTGGGCGTCACAAGAGTCGCCGTTGGTGTTCACCTGGAGTAATGAACCGATGAAGTTTGGTTCATTCCCAAGTGAGTCAGATCCAAAAATCGAATTGTATCTGAAGTTGTCATAATCAACCTCAGGATCAACGATATGGATTAATATGCTGTCGTTCAGGAACAGATTGCTGCAAACTCTAAGATATTCTGCGGCAGGTTCAGGCCAAAAGTTACTCAAGATATAGCCATTATGGCAGTTCATTATCAAATTATTAGTAAAAGCACATTCCGGAAGCGAACTGAATATAGAGAACAAGCCCGTGTTTGTTCCTTTAATCGCATTATTATTAAGTTTTGCCTTAAGATAACCACCCTGCAAATTAATTCCATACCAAAATCCTGAAATAGTATTGTTGATAACCAATGCATTAGCATCCTCAATTAGTTCAAGATTTGCTAAATCTAATCCATCTATATGTTCTTCATCAGATGTACATATAAAATAATTATCATGGATTAAATCGAATTTACTCCCCCAGTTTATCAAGCCATTTCTACCGGTAAAAACAGTATTTCGATTTACAATAATTGAATCTTCTTCATTTCCCCCCATGATACTTATTCCAGTCAATGACGTTGTTTCAATGTAGTTATTTGATATCCTACCTTTTCCTGTCAAACTAAAGCCGGTTCCATTGCAGACATTGTTCTCAATGATTGTTTCGAGGCTGTTGCCATTGATTCTGGCTCCCGTCCCATCTAATAGACAGTTTCTTATATATGCACTGTGCCCCTGGCTGCCAAAACTGAGCGAAACGAAATGGCAGTATTCAAAATTCGAGAGAGCTTCATCATTAGCCATAAGTCTAATTCCGCTGCCTCTCTCATCCGGTTGAAAGGGCAGTACAAAGATACTATCATCTTCATTTCCAACCGCTATCATTCTTCCCATAACACCTAAATATGGTTTCCTACCAGTTAATTCATCTTCTCTGTTATCAAAATACAACTCCGTCCCCGGCGGAAGCACCAGGCTATCGCTCGCCGGTACCCAGGCGGTGTCAGCAACGATGAAGGGGGATTGCTCAACGTCCAGCACGCCGCGCACCACTCCCGTCAGCACCCGGTAGGGATAGACCATCACCCGCACCGATAATGTATCCTCACGATCCTGGTCGTCGGTCGCGATCACTCGGAACACGAAATCCTCCTGATCCTCAGGAACCTCGCCAGACACAATCACCGAATCCCGCACGAAGTCCCGTCTGCCGTCATCCTCTTCGACCTCCAGCCACTCCGGCAGATCTTCAAAGCGGATGTCCAGCTCCTCACCCTCGTCCACCGCCTCAGCAGCGTAGCGGAAGGTCTCATGCCAGCCGATGTAGTAATCCCAGCGGCGATTCAGAGCCGGAGGCTCGCCATTCTCCTGATCGAAGAAGTAGCAGCCGATGTCCGCACGTGTGTAGTCCGGGTCTTCAGGTGAATCCGGATCGCCGGCGTCGATGCAGGGCGAATCGGCGCGCAGACGGTAGTCGTAAGGAAGCCCATCGCGCATAAGTGGATTTTCGATGATATCCCCTTCCAGTACTCCTTCCCGTCCACCATAAGGCTGCTCAACACACGAGAAACAGTTATAACCACCATCCGTCACCTCGATTGTTGGATGAACGGCAAAATCCTTGATTCTAAAAGACGAAATAATATTATTACTAAGGATTAGACTGGCATCCTCAACATCACGAGATTTGATATTAATTACAGGAGTTGAAGGATCATCCGAATGACTAACGATCGTATTGTTGTTAATCTCGGCTTCGCATCCGACGCCATCCACATTTATACCGTGTAAAAGGTTGTGCTCAGCAATAGCGACCGCTCCATCACTTAAGTTAAAGTAGTTTGCTTCATTATTATATACTTCTGCAAAGGCATTCATAACTGCTATGCCGCCCGAAGTACTGGCAAGTCGATTATTTCTGACTATAGCTCCCCAGTTTGCATTATCTATTATGGCAATGGATCTGACATCATTATTTTCAAACACAGCTTCTTCAAGCCGTCGAAACTGGTTTATGGTTCCCATACCAAAACCAATGTGGTTATCAGTACAGGTCACATTCGAACATTCTCCGAATTCGAGCGTTGTGTAATAAACGTGTTCAAGGATGATATAAGGTTCAGCAACATTGTCAGTAAATATTACATCGATCACATCCATTATGTACATAACCAAAGTACCGCGAATCAAATTATCAATGAAGATAGCTGCATCGGTAGCAACATTTGCCCATTGACCTATCCTAATACTGCCTTGACCTAAGGTATCAGATATTAACGCACAATTGGCGACATAAACCCATCTGCCGCGTAAATCGATGTGTCTTGCACAATTATAGAATCTTGAATGAACTAGTTCGACTGGTTGAATTAGCACTAATAATCCAGACTGAAGCGAATCGAACCGGCAGTAAGCAAATCTGGCGGTGTCCTCTTCAGTATTGATCCTAATTCTCCCGCTGATGAGACCTTCCGGTCCATGAATACGGATGGTGTCTTCCTCTGTGCCTTGAGCAGTGATATGACCGCTGACTGTCAGCGTCAGTTCTTCACCGAACTCCACCTCTACGCCCGGTTCAATTGTAAGAGAGTCGTCCTCGGAAACGGTGGCATCGCCAATTAGGACATAGGGACTGCCGTCGGTGTCCCAAACGCCGGAGACTTCACCCTCTACTTCGGTTTGGGAAAGTACAGGAGTGGCATTGAGTAGGATCAGGGCAAAGCAGAACAACAGGCAAGACGTGAGTAGAGGCTGCTTGAGTTTGGTCAGGCGTTGGTGTTCCAGAGCATTGCGGACTGCCCATGTATCAGGTGGCGGTGCTTGGCGTATGGTATGGAATATTGGACTTGATTTAGAGTTACTCAATCCGACTACCTCCTAAAAATCTTCCTCAATAGGGTTAGAGTTGTGAATCTTGATAGTCCGAAGAAACCCTTTAAATCTCAGTTACTTACTTATCGAACAAGTTGCAATCTATGAGGTATTTATAAAGGCGTTGTGTGTGTCAGTCGAATCGCACAGATGTTTGTATTTAAAACTTATCAATAAACAAGATACTCATCCTGTTTTAGTAAGTCAAGTCATCTGGTTGTGTCCTCATACATTTTTACTTCCGTAAATTCCGATAGCCCCGCAAATCCCGTCATTTCTGGACAAGCCTTTCACCGCCCTTTATCATGGTTGTGTAACGTGTTTCGTTAACCATGATCAAGCGGGGCGATGACCACCGAACTTCAATGCATATTCTTCCTGCTGGAAGCTGAAGCCGAGTGGCGGGCAGCTCGTGATGAAGCGCTCGCCGCAGAGGCAGCCCGCAAGCCGGACGACGACACCATCGAGGCGGCGCGAGACCTGCCGCCCTACATCACCAACTTCATAGGCTCCAAGCAAAAGCTGGTCGACTGGATCTGGGTGCATACCCCGGAGGGCGTGAAGAGCGTCCTGGATGCTTTCAGTGGCAGCGCGGTGGTTGGCTACATGTTCAAGACCAAGGGGCTGCAGGTGATAGCCAACGACCGGTTGCGTTACTGTTTCAATATAGCCCGTGCCATCATCGAAAACAACTCAGTTACCCTGTCCGATGACGAGATCGAAGGTCTTTTAAATCAGAATTCTAAGTCGGTGAGCCCCGCTTCCGCGAGGCCAGGTTTCGTGCAGGAGACCTTCCGCGGGAAGTTCTTTCAGACCGGTGTTCACGCGATCATCGACACCATCCGCGCCAACATCGACGACCTGAAGGGCTACAAGAAGAACATCGCCCTTTTCGCATTGGGCAAGACCTGCATTTCAGGGGCTGGCAGCTATGGGCACTTCGCCTCGACGTCGCGTGGCAGGGGCGAACGCCGCGCCGATACGCCGAAGGAGTTCGTCGAGCGTTTCCGCAACAGCTGCACCCGCATCAATGCGCTGATCTTTGACAACGGCAGGGAGAACAAAGCCTTCAACAAGGAGGTGCTGGAAGTGCTTCCCGAAGTGGAGGTTGATCTCGCCTACTTCGACCCACCCTATGCGACCGAGTTCTCGACCACCAACTACGAGACCTCCTATCACTTCGTCGAGGGCTTAATGACCTACTGGAAGGGGCTGGAGATTGACGAGACCAGCCGGGTAAAGAAGTTTCACAGCGACCACCGGACGGTGACCGAATCCAACGCCGAGGAGTTCTTCGACGGATTTCTGAGCGCTGCTAAAGGGATCAAGTACTGGATCATCTCATACCGCGATCACGCCTATCCCAATGAAGCCAAGATGAAGGCGCTGATCGAGAAGCACGGCAGGGCGTCGCGGATGACCAGCAAGGATCACGCCTATCAGATGGCGGGTCAGAACCGGGGAGGCGAGGCGTCGCACGCCAGGGAGCATCTCTTCATCTGCGAACCGAAGTCCTCCGCCAAGGCGGAAATGGAAATCGAACCATTTACAACCGTTGCTGACCTTTTCTTAGAAGCTGGTAAGGACTCCGACGTCCGTGTGACCGCCTTCATGGGCTCGAAGCACGACATGCTGGAGTGGATATGGAAGTACACGCCGGATGGTGTTGAGTCGGTTCTGGACCTGTTCAGCGGCGGCGCCAACGTGGCTTACTTTTACAAGCGAAAGGGGATGCGAGTCATCGCCAACGACCTGCTGGATTACCCTTACCACATCGCCCGGGCGGTGATTGAGAATTCGTCGGTCACTCTTTCGGACGAAGAGATCGAGGCACTGCTGGAGCCCAACTCGAAGGCGAAGGACTTCATAGTCCGGACTTTTTACGGCTACTACTACACGAAGCCGATTCTCGAATTTCTTGACAACTCCTATGCCAATATCCAGCAACTCAAGGGTTACCGGAAGAACATCGCGCTGTTCGCCCTGGGACGCGCCTGTCTGATCAGGGCTTGCTTCGGGGAGTTCTCGCGGTCGAAGAAGAGCCTCACCGAGCCGATACCCGACGACGCCAACAAATACCCCACCACCCATATCGGCAATCCGCCCCTGTCCGAGTTCAAGGAGCTGTTCGTCAAGTGCATCAAAGACGCCAACGAGCTGGTGTTCGACAACGGTCAGGAGTGCAAGGCTTACCGGCAGGACGCACTGAGCCTGCTGCCGAAGATAGATGTCGACCTCGTTTACGCCGATCCGCCCTATATGACTCAGTTCGGGTTCAACGACTACGAAGACAAGATGCACTTCGTCGAGGGGCTGATGACCTGCTGGGAGGGCAAGGAGATCCTCGACAACGACCGGCGCAACTTCGTCTCCTGCACCAAGTACAACCGTGACAGCATAACCGAACTGATTCAGGGCTTTGTCGATGGAACGGCTCATATAGGCGCTTACCTGATGATGAGTTATAGGGACAAGGCTTATCCGACCGCAGCAGAGCTGAAGGAGATGTTTCGGGAACGGTATGACGAGGTCGATTTTCGTCGTCGCTCGGTTTCATACGGGATCGCCCGCTATGCCGGCGAAGGATCGGGGCGTGACGCCCAGGAATATCTGGTCATCGCTTCCAAGCCGAAGGCTCTGAAGGCGGCTGCTGCAGACAAGAGCGACCTCGCCCCTATCGACACCAAGTGGTCGTGGGACTGGACGAAGGATGCGGATGCGATCATCGAAAAGTTCGGCTGGAAGGGACTGGCTGAGGCTTGTGCATACGTCGATCTGGACTACGACGCGAAAGAGAAGGAAGATGGCAAGTGGTCGCAGGCGAAGGCTGCCTACCACCTGCCCTATCGCAAGCTGGTCGATGGGAAACTGTTGGTGGTCTGGCGTGGTCTGGTTGCAGCAATGGCAGCTCTGAACGGCGCACGAGGCGGTGTGAAACTTCCCAAGGCAGCCAAGGAGAAAGCTTGGAAGGTACTGGCGAGATGGTATAAGGAGTTCGACCGGGAGCCTCCTCCATTGGCATCACAGTCTGACGACGTCGCCCGCGCCTGTCATACCTCTTTGACCGGCGAGATCATATCAGCGGACGAGCTGAGTGCGTTTGCTGAACCTGCCGATGTCGATGGCAGCGACAAGCACTTCACCTTCATTCTGGCTCACGCCGGCACGAATCTGAACGGCGATCATTTCACCGAAGCTGAGATGAAAGCCCGTTACGCCAGCGCCGTCAATACGAAGATAGACCTGAAGCACTCGCAGGACCTGACCGACATCGTGGGGGGAGTCGCCGACGCTCGTTTCGTTGAGGCGGACGGCGGTTATATCGAGTGCGACGGCGAGCTCTACACCGAGGATAATCCTTTCGCGCGGCTGGCTTACAAGCTGATCAAGAAGGGGATCGTGCGGCAGGTGTCGATGGAGTGCGACTACGAGGAGGGCGAATGCTCGATCTGCGGCAAGCGGATTCGCTCGAAGAACGACTACTGCCTGCACCTGAAGAAGCATAAGGGGCGTGAGTATCAGGGGAAAGCCGTCTTCGAAATCCTGCATAACATCACCTTCACCGGGATGGCGCTGTTGGACCGGAAGGGCGCCGATCCCGAAGCCAGGATTATCAGTGTCGCAAATTCACCAATTAAAGAAAGGGACAGGTTCATGGAAACCATTGCAGACTTCGGGTCATACCTCGAAGCCCGAAAGATCAACGAGGAGATTTGGCCTCTGACCAGCGCCCTGGAGGGATACATCAGCGATCTTCTGAAGAAGTTTGCGGCGGATGAGATATCGAAGGAAGACCTCACCGCCCGGATCACATCGGGGCTGGATATGTTTCGCAGCAAGATGAAGGGACTGGTCGACCAAGTCAAGATCGACGCCTCGACCAAGGCATCCGCCGCCACCGAGGAGGATCTGAAGAAGCTCCGGCAGGAGAACGAGGAGCTGAAGAAACAGCTCGAGGAGCTCCAGAAGAAGGTCGAGGCTTATGAAGCCGAGAAGCGCAAGGCTGAGCGGAGCGCCAAAGCTACGAAGCTAGTCGAAGACTGGGAGAAGCGCGGACGTAAGTTCAAGGACGAAGCCGAGCGCACTGCGGAGATCGAGAGGCTTGCCGGTCTGGATGACAGCGCCTTCGAAGCCACTAAATCGGTGATAGACGCGCTGCCGGAAGCCAAAGCCGATGAGGGTGATCCCGACAAGGGCAACGGTAAGAAGGTTCTACGCAGCGACGCGGGGATCGATCCGGCTGTCGTCGACGACAAGACCGACGGTCTCGCTGACCGACTGACCAAAGGGCTGCGCGAAGTTCGTGAAGCACAGAGCACTTAGGAGGATAACCGATGAGTGAAATCTATTTCAATCCCTCGCATCCCGGCATCGCCTACGGTGACGGGGAGCTGCAGGGGCCCGGCGAGAAGGGGCAGTTCGTCAAGCTGATCGACAACGACCTGTTCCAGGTAGTGTCGGACGCCGCTGATGTGCCGGTCGGTGTGATCTACAACCTCGACAAGCTGAAGCACGTCACCCCGGACGCGACCGACCGCAACAAGGTGGCGATCTATTTCGGTGGCGGCGTCTATGAGACTGACAACGTGACCGGCACCATCAATGCCGGGGACGACCTGAGTTTCGATCCGACGGCTGGCAATCTTAAGACCGCCGGTGAAACGGATACCGTGGTCGGTAGGGCGCTGGCGGTCGAGGGTAGCGTCGTCAAGTTCAAGCTTGCGCTGTAGAAGGGAGAGACATGAATACTAAAGCAATTCCGCAGGAGAAGTTTGAGGCGATTGCGGCTGATCTGCGCGAGGCTTACAGCATGGGATCTGAAGGTCTGCGCACCATCGCCGCCTCCATCGCCCAGCCGATCTATGACGAGATCCGGCAGAAGGAGATCGTGTCGCTGCTGCTGACCGAGAACAAGCTGCCGAAGGGCGAACCGGCTCGGTACAACAAGATCAAGGAGGTTCAAGCTTACTGGATCGCCTCCGGCGGGCAGGTGCACCGCTCGAACATGACGGACGAGGAGATCGAGTTCCCGGTTGACCGGGTAGCATCCAATCCCGCCGTCGACGTGTCAGTGCTGCGCAACGGCGATGTGCACCGCTTGACCGACATGGAGAAGTGGGCGGGAGCCGCCATCCGCAAGAAGCTGAACCAGCAGGCGGTGAAGGTCATCTCTGCTGCAGTTCCTGAGGCGAACACGGTTGAGGTTGCCGGTGCCACTCTGACCGAGGACGCCGTTAATCAGGCGGTCTCGCTGCTCGAGGACAAGGACCTGACGGTGAAGTATATCGTGTTGCGCGGCGGTCGGTTCAACGACATTCGCGGCTGGGACCTCGATCCGGTGACCGAACGCGAGCTGCGCGAGAAGGGGATTATCAAGTACTACTCCGGCGCGCAGGTTCTGATGACGGCGGCGGCGCAGATGGACGAGGTGCTGCTGGTTCCGGATGAGGAGGTGGGCAAGCTGGCAGTCCGGACGCCGATCGCAGTCGAACCTGACAACC
>CAYYHI010000074.1:0-14120 GCA_964471745.1 uncultured bacterium
CTATTTAGTGCCTGTTGAAAAAGTCATTAAAATCGTTACCAACCCGCTGGCAGACGCCCTCGTCTGCCAGTAACAATCATGCGTATCAAGTACTTATCTGGCAGACGAGGGCGTCTGCCAGCGGGCAATTAGGACTTTTTCAACAGTAACTATTTATATTCCCACAGCCGGAAACTAACATCGACATCTTCCCCTTCCACCACCAACGCCGCTCGATAACCGGCGAAAGGATTGATATCCATAATCGTCCACCGATCGGTATTCTCCGGATTCTGGTCTACATCGATCACAGTGGCTTGCTTTCCGGGTTCGAGTGGAATTGAGAATCGGTTGAGTTCCGACACTAATTTTAATCCCCTGGCTTTGATGTAAGCCTCCTTCTGTGTCCAGCAGGTGTAAAATGCATCTAATTGCTGCGATTTGGGCAGCGAGCGCAGCGCGCGGATCTCCTGCGGATGAAAAAAGCGTTCAGGAATCCTGTTATGTCGTCGTTTCGGTGAAACGACCTCGATGTCCACACCGATTCTTCGATCTGCAGTAACTGCGTAGAGGGCATAATCACCGGAATGCGAGAGATTGAACCGGAGCCGGTCTTTGTTTATTTCATTCGCGAGCTTTGGTTTGCCATGATTACCGTAAGTGAAGAGTAATCTCTCTGGTTGTATGCACAGGTAGAGGCTGAGTATGCGTCTGAGTGTGCCGCGCGCAGCGACGAAACGATCTTTATGGTTTGACGTGCGGAAGCTTGTGGCACGACGATGCTCATCTTCGGATAGTATCGACAGCAGTCGTTCGATTTCGCTCTGTGGTAAGCGCAGGTCAGCCCGCCAGACATGGACTTCGTTCCTGCCTAAGGTCAGATTATCAGGCGCTGCAAGCCGGCATATTGCTTCCGTTTCGTTCATTCAGTGCGCCTTTGTGACATGCGGCATTCAGTTTGTCCGAGAATGGAGCGATCACACCTAAAATCATCATTCCAACTTTCGTTGGAATGATGAGCCCCGAGACAATTTAGTATTATCGGACACACTGTATTGCTCAAATATCGTGGTTGATTATCGATAGACAGGTATGTCTGTCCCACTGAAATAGACAATAGGCAATTAACGTTGTCTGTTCCTTCCGTCCGTTTCCGGCAGTACTATACCCAACTTCCTGATCTTTCTGAACAGCGTTGTCTTATGCATGCCCAATTCATCTGCTGTCTTCAAGCGGTTCCAGTTGTTCCTTTTTAAGGCGGATACTATAAAATCGACCTCCAATTCTTTCAGCGGTTTATCCAGTCCGGACCGATCCTCAACAAAGTCCTTTGATCTATGCTCAGGTGGTAAATGGTTAACCTGGATGATGTTCGTGTTACACAGCACATAGGCATGTTCGATGATATTTTCCAGTTCCCGCACGTTTCCCGGGTAGTGGTAATTCATAAGTATTGAAAGAACGTTGGGTGAAACACCCGAAATCAGTTTTCCCTTGAGCTTGTTGAACCTGCCGATGAAATGTTCGATGAGCAGCGGAATATCCTCACGCCTCTCCTGCAACGGGGGCATCTCGATACGGATTACATTTATACGGTAAAATAGATCCATCCTGAAATGACCGTCATCCACCAACTTCGACAGCTTGCGGTTAGTTGCGGTGATTACTCTGACGTCGACGGTTTCTGATCGTGTACCGCCGAGCGGTTCGATCCGTTTCTCCTGCAGCACGCGCAACAGCTTGACCTGCATTGCCGGGGGTAAATCGCCTATTTCATCGAGGAATATAGTTCCGCCGTTGGCAAGAGCGAACCGTCCCGGCTTGTCCCGTTTGGCGTCGGTGAAAGCCCCGGCGCGGTACCCGAACAGCTCCGACTCAAGAAGGCTTTCTGGTAACGCTCCGCAGTTTACCGTGACCAGAGGTTCGTTGCTGCGCATGCTCAGGTTATGGACAGCCCGCGCCAGCAGTTCTTTCCCGGTACCGCTCTCACCCTCGATCAGTACGGTGGAGTCGCTCTGCGCTATAGCGGGAAGGATTTCGAATATCTTCTGAAAAGCCAGACTTTTGCTGATTATATCTTGAAAAGTGTAACGATGTTCAAGTTCCCGACGCAACTCCTCGACGATGCTCAGATCTCTGAATGTTTCAACACCACCTATCACGTTGCCTTCCGCATCCTTGAGAAGCGCTGTTGAGATAGTGATCGGTATGCGTTTCCCTTCGTTATTAATGATGTAGATGCCTCGATTGACGATGGGTTTACCAGTTTTCATCGTCTGTTTCAGAACGCAGGCTTTCTCGCAAACGCTTGCGTGGAAGACTTCATAACATTTGCGTCCGATCGCTTCGTTGCTGGGAACACCTGTAATCTGTTCTGCTGCGCGGTTAAACGATGTAACGCACCAGTCCAGGTCGACGGTAAATACACCATCGGCAATACTGTTGAGTATAGTCTGAAGGTGATCCGGTTTTTTAGCTTCTTTCTCCATGTTCGGATTAAGATAAGAAAAAATATCCAATATACAATCTATTATGGGTAGTGTTAGCGATTCATTGTCATTCCCGCGAAACAATCTGTCCGAGAATGCAGAATCGACCGCTGTCATGCCACCGTGCTTGACAGCTAATTTATTGAAACTGCATAAATTGTTGTGTCGACCGCGGTGGGTCGACACCGGTATTTGAACATTCTCGGACAGACTGTTTCGCGGGAATGACAACCATCAAGGGACACCACCCTATTCTGTGGGTCAGAATAAAAAAAGCCCGCTTCGCATGCATGGAAGCGGGCTGCCGAGGGAGTGTCATCATCTTATAAAGACACCTGAAATAATATCATCTTATCAATGCGGTCTTGGCAATGCTTGACCTGTCTGTCGATTCGAGCCGCAGCAGATATATACCTGACGGCAGATCCGCTGCATCCAGCACAACCTTATGATAACCGGTGGAAACGGGACGATCGAGCAGGATGCTAACCTCTCTTCCCGTCAGGTCGAAGAGCTTAAGAATCACGGCTCCCGGTTTATCTATCCCAAATCTGATAGTCGTACAGGCGTTGAAAGGTGAGGGATAAACCGAATGCAGCCCGAATTCTACTGGTATTTCGTTGTTTGTATCGATGATGCTGTTCGGATTGATTGATAAGCTGAAGGGCTGTTCACAATCAACAGTATCATCACCGGATATCGCCTGAACCTGCCAGGTAACCGAGAAAGCTGCGTCAATTGGCAGCCCCAGACTATCAGCAATATCGCACAAGTCGAGCGTTATGGTATTGGTTTCAACGGTAACTGAAGCAGACTGTTCGCCTGATTCGAACCAGACAGTGTAGTAGACCTCTTCACCACGATTGTAATCAATGGACTGTTCCCAGGCAAAATCCAGCAGCGTCGTATCGGCATTTAGGTTTATCTCGGTGCCATCCTCAGGCTGGAGAAGACCAAATTCCGTTGGCGGTATTGGACCGATTACGTCGAGAGTAACCTGTAGTACTGTTTCCTCTACTTCGGCGTTGTGGTCGAAGTGCAATGTTCCTTCAAATAACGCAACCGGTAGATCTATCGAGGACAACTGCAATTCGAAATTCCTGCTCTCCTCGGCATCGATGCGTCCTTCATCGACTTCAACCCGGTTTTGTCCGATGTTGGTGAACAGGCGGAACCACTCTCGCCGGGCTTCGAGCTGCCAGACATCGATGCGGTCGTCTGCCCCGTTGTTGGCGATGTTCATGAACACCCAGCTATACACGTCGTACTGGTTGGTAATATAAATACCACCGGCTGTGCCTTCAGCATGAATACTAAGATTGGCGACAAACATAGTATCGCCGTTTTCCGGGTTCATCTTGTGGACATGCATTCGCATATCCTGAGGATTGTGGAAGATGTAAAGCGGATATCCGTCAGGATCATCGAACCAGTAGCCGAGACCATAGTTTCGGAATCCTTTTCGATCAAGTGTTGCCACTGTTTCGCCCCGCCTGTTAACAGCGACTATGTTCGTGGTTATACCCGCCACCCAGAGCACTTGACGGTCAGGATCCCATGCCAGAGCGCGATTTGATTGGTGTGGTCCATCGAAGACTGTTACAGCATCGCCTTCGAGGTTCATTCCAACAATGTGTGTCCCGCCGGTTCCCCAGATAAGCTCGCCGTCCCAGGCGAGGTCGTGCATGCCATAAGTTCCATCCACCGCTTCAGGCTGGAGAAGCGTATCAACCAATTCTCCGTCATGGTTCAGGATGTATATTACATTCGGTTCATCCACCTGTCCGTTCCAATTTGCTCCGGCAACATAAAACAGGCTGTCGATGAAGACAAGACCTTCAATGCGACTGTCATTCGCAGTTTGCCCAACAGGGTAATTCCGCCTTAAATGCCAGGGATCGACATGCGCATTATCCGGCATCTCGCGTCTGAGCGACCAGTCGAGCGGACCGTTGCCGTCATTCCGGATGTTAAAGGGCAGGTTGACGATTAAATCGGGATCCATTATGTTTGAAAGATGCCAGGTGGAAGGTTGAATTTCCGGATGCAGAAGCGCAAGATCGATCCGTATGCTGTCATAGATTGCCACTATGGTATCAACAAGTGTCGAGTCGTTATAACCATGTTTGGCTGCGGTGATGTTGAAGAGTAGATTCCCGGGGGCTGTCTCGATTTCCCAGAAGCCCTCCTCATCGGTTGTCGTGGCAAAGCCGTGCCCGGTAAACACCACAGCATCTTCGATTGGCTGCTCCGTTTCCACGTCGGTAACGTAACCATACAGTTTGCCGGGCTGGAAGCGTAGCGCAGTGGAAAAGAGGATTGCCCGGTGGTCGACCAGGGGCGCGGCGGCTGGATGGTATTCGTTACCGGCAAAGTAGCTAATCCCTGTCCGCCCATCCGGACTGCATATCCCAATGCTGCAATACCTTGGTGGTTGGTCTGCTCTTATTCGCGGTTCGCCTCGGTATTGAAACAGTATTTCTCCGTCACGGGTAACTGTGGGGTGGACTTCCGGATCGAAAAGGATTACCTGGAAGTGGAAGTCAGCGCCAGAAGGATTATACCACTCAATAATAAAAATTCCCTCATCACGTGCGTAGAAGGTATAAATATTTCTTTCGTTGTGATTTCCAATCATAAGGTCATCCCAGAATGGAGCGATCATACCGAATGAGCCGTTAAAACAACGATCGAGCGGGAAATTATCATACTGCCCAAGATCTTCGATGTCTCCACCCATGGCGATAAAGCCGTTCTCGGCTATGGTTACTAAATCGAATTCCTCACCATAATATCTGAAATTAAACGGTAGCTCCATTTCAATGGCAAAATTAGCAGGACGGTTACCTTCGAGTTCTTGTCCGCGATAATCCCAGTCCTCATCAGGGCAAATCTCAATCCATCCATACACAGGCGCCTGAACCCAGTCATCATCCGTATTGTCGAAGCATGTGTAACCGTAATCGTCCGGTCCGACAGGACCATCTTCCGCGGGTTCCTCGGCTTGCAGCTCGAAAAAAATTGTATCCGGGCAATCCCCCTCTTGGGCAAACAGCAGGAGCTGCATGGGAATTATTGTTCCTCTGACAGTCATTGAACTGATGTTGATGCGGAAATGCCTGGCAGAAACAGTATCTTCACCGCCCGCTTCGATGGGATCGTAGATTGTTTCGTTGTCAATAACATTGACAACCCAATCCACGGATATCAATCGGGCAGTGGTTTCTTGTGATTCGAGCTCGCCAATATTGATGAGATCCAGCGTGAGGTTCGACAGACCGGTTTGAATAACTTCACCGCCGACGATTTCCACCAGTTCCAGTTGCGGACCTACCGGGTCGACGTCAAGGTTGCTGCGCCAGCGGTCATTCCCCGATCTAAGTTCAATATAAAGCCCTAAATCAGCGTCGTTGGGCGTGGAAGTGTCGAGTGAGATTTCGACCGGACCATCTGCATCTGCCGAGCTTTCGCGCTCAATGTCACCGAAATCCAATGCGTGTTCTTCAATGCTTACCCATGAACAACTGGAACGTACTATACCGATGACATTCTGTACGGTGTGACTGTTACCGAAATTTCGCACTGAAATGGACAGAGAAACGGTTTCACCAGGATTCATAATCCCATCACCGTTACCGCTCACTTCGTCGTCGATCTGAATCTCATCCACACCCAGGAAGACAGGCTGTTCGTCTATTTCAATATCGACGGCATAGGGAAAGATATCGTCTCCGGTGACGGTAAGCCGCACTTCACCTTCAAGTTCGGGATCGAAGGGCATGGTGCAACGACCGTCTTGATCTGTTAATCGCCAGCAGAGCAGTTCACCTGGCTGCATCAATGTGACCAGCGCATTGGGAACACCGGCTTCCATTTCCGGATCGTCTACAATTATGTCAAGTCGGTTTGTTCCGGGGGAAATTTCACGCGGGTGAGTAACGTCTATTTCACGGGGTTCACCGCACCAGACGACCTGCCCGGGTTCGCCGTATAGCATGAATTCTGACAAGTAGTAATCAAAACCTTCAGGACTTACACCGGCGTAATCGAGCATCGACATGGCGAACGCTCTTGCCCAGCCCAATGGTAACTTGTCAACCAATAGTCCCCTTGCCAGAGCGCCAAGAAGAACGTTACAGGTAACGGTACTTTGCCGATGCCCGGAACAACTGGCTGCAGAGGGTCCCTGAAGCCTGTCGGGGCTCCCCACATTCCACATACTGTTCAGGTTGCCTTCCACATGCCCACCACCTATGGTGAAGACCATTGGATAAAATTCATTGATCGGACAACCTGCTGCAGCATAGCTTCCTCTGACGAAGAATATATTGACGCCGTCCCTGATCCATCGACCGGGATCGCCATCTCTGTCTTCATTGTTTCCATCGTATATGTAGAGCCGTGTGTTTTCAAATCCCGCTCGCCGTTCGGCTTCAGCAATCCAGCGAACTGTATATTCAACTGCATCTGTGGTTTCATCGACATTGTATTCACAAGCTCCCGCTGAGTTTAACCAGTCGGTTTCTTCGGTGTAGGGATCAGACTGGTAACTCAGAACCCGACCGATGGCAGTTTCCGCCTGGGTGGCGCTGCTGGCGCCGAGTCGGCAGACGGCTACTTCGGATATATGGTCGTTTCTTCCTTCAAGCAACCCGTAATAAATGTCGCCCCATTGTCCGCTTGGTGTACCAGGATTGTTCCACGTTCCTATCAGACATACCTGTTCGAGAGGTGGATCCCATTCCTCATAAGCCGGTCGGACGAAATCCCTTAAAATGGTAGAACCTCTTGTCTCACCCATTTCAACTTCGACATGGTGCCCGCAGGCGCGTTTCCAGTCGGCTAACTCGTTGATAGCTTCTTCTGCATTGCCAAAGCCGTTACCGGCGACGATCAGATAGCCTCCTCTCGGCAGTGCGGCGCCGTTGTCGTCACGCCGGGGTGAATTGAGCGTCAATGCGTTGAGGAAGCGATATGTATCGCGGGTAAGAGCGACTTGGCGAGGCGGTTCGGTGTAACCATCTTCGCCAGATTCAATCGGTGTGAACTTGAGCGCGACCTCAACCTCTTCGTGTCGGATAAGGTCACTCGCATCGGGATCGTACTGGTAAGGATGAAATGTTATATCGATCAGCCGCCTGCCGCGGAAATACCGGGTTTCGCCGAGTACGACTGCTTCCGATGGAAAAAGTGACTCAACCTGTGTCAGGGAAGGCGATGTTGGTTCTTCGATGTTTTCGGTAAAGGGGCGAGGCGGGAGTGGCGAAGCGATAAGGGTTCGCTCGTCGCGGATTGTCTCCAGAGTTACATTAACGTTGAAAGGAACGATGACTGTGCGGTTAACAGCTGGCAGATCCGGCAGTCCGGTTCGACCGAGGCGGGACTCGCCGATCAACCCCACTTTGACGAACTCCTCTCCTGCAACGGTTACAACGGAGAGTTCAGCGTCGGGCGTATCGAGTGCGAGGACAATCTCAGCCGGGCTTTCAGAGATAACAGTTGTACAGTTGGTAGTAATATCAGGCAGTGCAGGTGAGGCAGTAAGTCCGACGACAAGCGAAATGTACAACGTTACAGTTAAACTCATGGTTCCTCCGTGACCGCGTCAGAGTTCGATAATCGACCAGAGATAATTTCATCAATGATAGATGGGGTTTTCCGAATGTTAATGCAAATTATGCACACATCGGTGTTGATTTTGTGCAAAAACCAGTTTTCTCGTTTAAACCCTGAATTTAGGAATCTAATATAATACTGTTAATCCCCAGCAGGCGCCAATGCACATCTCTTGAAAGATCTGATAATTATTTAATGATATTGTGCGCAAAAATCGAGCCTTTATTGTCTTGGCTTGTCCTATTTATGAATAATAGGATAATAATATTGATGAATGTGTGATCTGTATCACTTTCCGATTATAAGGCAGGTATTGATGAGAGGTGAAAAGAAGGAAGGGGAGGCAGGATTGTCTACTCCGCAAACAACTTCTCAAGCATTTCCTTGAGTTCCTGGAGTCGGAAAGGTTTTAGCAGTAAAGCGGCTATGTTGTACTCTTGTGCGGCTTTGGTTGCTTCATGAGCGTCAAATCCGGTCATAACTATTATCGGAAGATTATTACCCTGCTCCCGAACACGACGTAGTAGCTCAAGACCGCTTATTTCCGGCATGTGAATGTCTGTCAGTATAAGATCAATCGGTCTCTGATTTATTATTTCGAGCGCCACACGACCGTTATGAGCTTGAGCAACTTCGTACCCCAGCGTTTCTATTACTTCGACCAGTAATTTTCTTTCAATCTCTTCGTCTTCAACTACAAGTATGACCTTTTCTGACATGAATTCTCCGACCAATAAAGTCAGGATGTTTTATTGAGAGTTTTAACAATATACTGACATCCAATACGTCGTCATTCTGAACGAACTGAGAACTTTCATAAGATTTCAGTAGTTAGTTAAGCCTCTCGTTTTATTTATATGGAAATTTCAACGGAGTGAATATAAATCAACTTCATGCTGATTTCAAGCTTGATTCTTGATTCCTGATTCTTTAATCACAAATTACGAATCATTCGTCTCGTATTAAACATCTGTGTCACCCTTTAACAGTCCCAAGTGGTTTCAGGCGTGCTACTTTCTTCGAGATACCCGCACCATCCACAGCATCGACGACCTCGTTTACATCCTTGTATGCTTCCGGTATTTCTTCGTTGAGTGTCCACCGACCGCGTGACCGTACATATATTCCTCGCTGTTTCAGTTTATTGGCTATATTTTCCCTGCCGGTGGCTTTGACGGCTGCCTTGCGGGACATGATTCGACCGGCGCCGTGACAGGTGCTGCTGAACGATATTTCCGCGGCTTCGGATGTTCCCGCTAACACGTAAGATGCGCGTCCCATATCCCCGGGTATCAGGACAGGCTGACCTGAGCTGCGGTACCTGATCGGTAGAGAGGGATGATCCGGACCGCAGGCACGCGTGGCGCCTTTGCGGTGGATGCAGAGCTTCATTACCTTTCTGTTAATATTGAAATCCTCGACCTTGGCGATGTTGTGGCATACATCCCAGACCATGGTGAGATTCAGATCCCGCCATGACTTCTTGTAATAACCGGCGACCGCCTGTCTGATGAGCCCGATCATAGCCAGCCGGTTAGCCCAGGCATAGTTGGCGGCGCATTTCATCGCTGAAAAGTAGTTTTGTCCCTCAGTTGACTTGAACGGCGCGCAGGCTAACTGACGATCTACAAGTTCGATACCATATTTCCTCACTGCGCTCTGCATGATTTTCAGATGTTCGTCGCAAACCTGGTGACCAAAGCCGCGTGATCCGCTGTGGATCATTATAACGACCTGCCCGATATAAAGACCGAAAAGCTCAGCAATATCCTGATCGAAAACCTCTTTAACTTCTTGGATTTCAAGGAAGTGATTGCCGGATCCAAGTGTGCCGAGCTGTTTGCCGCCTCTTTCTCGTGCGCGGTCGGAAACCAGCGCAGCATCGCCTCCGGAAAGTGCGCCCTTCTCTTCCATGAATTCGAGGTCTTCTGCATCAGCCATTCCCTGATCCACCACCCAGCCGGCGCCTCTTTCCAATACTTGTTTGAAATCCCGGCTTGAAAGCTTGATCTTACCTTCGGATCCAACCCCGCACGGTACCTGGTTAAACAGAGCATCGGTCAGCTTCGGTATATCTCGTTTAATCTCATTAGCGAGAAGATTACTGCGCAGAAGACTGACGCCACAGTTGATATCGTAGCCGACGCCGCCCGGCGAGATGATCCCTTCATCCGGATCGAAAGCTGCCACACCGCCGATGGGAAAGCCGTAGCCCCAGTGAATGTCCGGCATCGCCATGGACGCGCCGATAATCCCCGGAAGTGTTGCCACGTTTGCGACCTGCTTAGGGGTATTGTCGGATATGATTCGCGGGATCATCTTCTCAGAAGCAATTATTTCACCCGGGACACGCATGCCGGGGATATAATCCTGCGACAATCTCCAGCGATAGGGTGCTATCTGTTCGAGAAGGAGTTTTTCTTTATCCATTTGAATGCTTCCTTATTCTTAACAAAACTTCACACATCCATAACAACCTTAACTTTCCATACCTTTCCGGACCTGATTCTGATATCATGATAAGTAGCGGCTTTGATTTCGCGTAGAAACTGCAGGTCATGTCTGTCGAATATGCCTGCTAGATCTGCAGACACATCGCCTTGATCATTGAAGATTATCCGATACGTTTTACGGGGATAGAATCCTTTGACCTGACATAGATAGAGAAATTCGTTCATCAAACCGATCAGGCGCTCTTCGTCGTCAAATCCATTAGCCTTGATTGAAGTATTTTGCTGCAAATCCTTTAGATTTTCTTCAATCTTACCAGAAGTATCCCTGTCATCAGGATCACCTGTAAGGAGAGCAGTAAGCGCATCCAGGGCCGTTTGAAACAACTCCTCCCGACTGCCGGCTTCCAGCTCGACTGCAATATCAGCCTGATGTTCGACGAAACGGAACATTCTCAAATCACCCCTTATCACGTGTACTTTTCTGGAGTTCAAGGAGTTCCTTCATCAGATTGCGGGTGGGAAGTCCCTCCTTTTGGGCGAGATAGATCTTCTGCTCGATCCTGGATATTTTGGAACGCCGATCGCGTTGATGCAGCCTGGTCAGGCATCCTTTGATTTCGTTCTGTGCAGTATCTACATCATCCGATCTGCCGGAGACAACGGCTTCCGCGATAAAAGCCCGTACCGCCGGGTCATTGAAGCGATCGGGCAGTGAAACGGGTTCCAGTTGTTCCCCCTGCAGATTCGTATACTCCAAAGCTAGGTATATCGCCTTCAGAGGTGGGGTGTTGAACATTTCCGACTGTAGATTGTCGATAAATTGTCTGATAAGTTCAGGATGTCCCAGGAGCGCCTTTAGCAAGTCACGCTCGGCGATATTTTCTTTCGGCACATTCAGTCTGGTCTTGTCAATTGCTTCATCCTGGCTGAAGCTGGGTGTTCGCAGCATTTGGAGAGCTTTATCCAGTGCTTCCCGTCGAATGACGAGCATGTCGGCGAGCTCCGATAACAGTAGATCGCGTTGCAGAGGATCCCGGATGTTGCGGATTGTCTCCAGCAACGACCTTGCAGCCGTGATCTTATCCGCCTGGCTGATCGCACTCAGCTCCGTCCCGAGGGGAAGTGAAGTCCTCAAATGAAACTGGACAAAGGACAGATCGTTCCGCAAGGTTTTGGTCAGTAGGTCAGCGCCGCCGGTTCTCAGCAGAGAATCGGGGTCTTCCTCATCCGGCAGGATAACGAGGCTTACTTCGATGCCGGCAAGGGTCAGCATGTCGGCGGCGCGCCTGGCGGCAGTCAAGCCGGCTGTGTCGGAGTCGTAAACGACAATTACTTTGGAACAAAAACGCTTCAGTAACCTTGCCTGTGTTTGGGTCAGCGCGGTGCCGAGTGATGCAACACTGTTAAGTAGTCCCGCCTGAACCAGAGCCAACAGGTCGGTATAGCCTTCAACAAGGTAGCTGAAGCCGGTTTTACGAATAGTATCGCGGGCAGTGAAGAGACCGTATAGCTGATCGCCCTTGTGGTAAACGGCGGTCTCAGAGGTGTTTATATATTTGGCTGGATCCTCGTTCGGCGTCACGCCGTCGAGGAAGCGACCTCCGAACGCCACGGCTTTACCCGAGAGATTGTGGATGGGGAACATGATCCGGGCGCGGAAACGGTCGATATTCCCCTGACCGTCCTTGCGTCTCAGGGCAAGTCCCGCTTCGACCAGCAGGTTCTCTTTGACACCTGATCGCCCGGCATGTTTTACCAGACCGTCCCAGCCTGTTTCCGCCCAGCCCAGCTTGTAACGCTCGATGATGTCGGGGGTAATGCCGCGTTCGAATAAGTATTCATAAGCTCTCGCGGCTTCCCTGGATCGTCCTTTCTTTACCAGGTTGTTGTGAAACCATGTTTCAGCCAGGCGGTTTACATGGTATAGCCCATCCTTGGCATCGGATTTCTTACCGGCATCCGGATGCTGACTGATCTTAAGTTGAATGCCGGCGCGTTCAGCCAGTGTGCGGACGGCGTCGAAAAAGGATATGCCTTCCATCTCCATGAGAAATGAAAACACGTTGCCGCCCTTGCCACAGCCGAAGCAGTGGAACATACCGCGGTCTGACATTACGTGAAAGGATGCTGTCTTTTCGTGGTGAAACGGGCAGGTTCCCCACCAGTCGCCGGGTCGTTTCTGCTTCAGGTTCACGTAGCCCCTGACCACCTCAGCGATGTCAACCGCCTCGCGAACCTTTTCGATATCGTTGTCTTCTATGTAGCCGGGCATGTTTTCTTCAAGAAATGATGGTTGTTAGTCCACTGTTGTGATTATTTACATAATAATCAATAACAACTACTTAACCTTATACATATCAGCTTTTACTAACTTGGTTGCTTTCTTACCGATGTAATTAATTTCCGGATCGTCCAAACGAGCAAAATCCGGCGGAAAGCCGTCAAATGCGAGTTTGTTGTTCCTGAAATAAATGATATATGCACCTCTTGGACCGACGAGGAAGTAACTTATCCTTCCCTTTTCACCTGCTTGATTTTCAACATCAAATGAGTCCCTTGGTTCCTTGAAACACGCAAGGTCTACTTCAATATCATCCATACCCGCTCGTAAATAACCGATCGGTTTTCTCATCCTGGCGATCTGCGGTGCAAGCTTGCGGAGATGTTCATTTTCCGCTTGCGTAAGTTCGTTTAAGAAACACCAGTAAATTAAAGCATTATCACTGAAAACAAAGTAATAATCATTGACGATTCTTAAATATTCAGGGATCGGAAAGACAAGAGGAAATAGATCGGGTCCTGGCAACATAACATCATCGGTGCCAACATGAAGATCATCAACGTGCATAAAGTACACTAAGACCCGGTATTCAGTCCCTGATGAGTCGATTATAGAGAAATCGCTTGCCGGTTTTTTACCTAACATCTTCCTGACCCCCTCGGTTGTCATCCCCTTTTCTATGGTTGATATCTTCTCCATTCTGATTACAAAAGGGGCACATCCTGAGAAAACAGTTATTGTAAAGGTCAGAATTAGTATTGAGATAGCGTGATTTGGACTTTTCATTGATTTCCTCTGCTCAAAAGCCTCCAATCCAACTCCCACAATGCGTTCCGGTTGCTGTCCCACTTCAGCAGATCTCTTGCCTCATCGTAACTCACCCAGCGAAAGTCAGTATGTTCTTTCGACAGCAAAATCTCGTGATCCTGAACCAGCACACCGAAACAATGTTCCGGGACAACAAGTGTATCCTTGCCCCAGTATAAGTACCCGCATATCCCAATAACGGGTATTGTAGTCATCGAGTCAAGTGGCAGATAATCGCTTTCCAGCGGGATACCGGTTTCCTCGAAAGCTTCACGCTTTGCCGCCTCCGGAGGTGATTCACCGACCCTGCCCCCGCCGGCTATTGCCTGCCAGTAATCTCCATCCGTTCGTTTAAAAATTACGTATTCCAACTTTCCATCGGCTGTATACCTGTAGGGAAATACCAAAACCTGAAACGGCGCTCTATTCATCTCCATAACCGCTTACCAATTCCCTATATACCCGTATGAAAACCTTTGATGTATTAACGTTTCA
>CAYYHI010000074.1:14130-14428 GCA_964471745.1 uncultured bacterium
TCAAGTTAATAACTGATGACCCTGCAGGCAAGAGGGATTGGAGAATATAAGTGGAATGCATCTCATAGATAGTGCTTGAGGTTCAAGATTGTTTACTATATCAAGTACAGGGATTTCATACTGCGTGGATTGAGATTCGTTATCTGTATTTTCAACCGCTCGATTGTTGAATGAATCATAACTTGCTTTAACAGGATTGAGGTGTTAAATTTATAGGTTCTTATGGGGATGTAGCTCAGTTTGGTTAGAGTATCGGCCTGTCACGCCGAGGGTCGCGAGTTCGAGTCTCGTCTACCCC
>CAYYHI010000075.1:0-14328 GCA_964471745.1 uncultured bacterium
TTTTACCGGTATTCATAAATTCGAGCAGCGCCTCGCGGATCTCCTGGATCTTCGCCAACCCCGCGCTGAAGCCTTCGAGCCTGACCAGTAATCCGGTGATGTCGGGATCGTTGCCATAACGTTCAATCTTTCGAATCAGCTCGTATACCGTGCGCCGGTCAGGTCTAAACCAGGAAGCCGAACCTTCGTACTCTACAATGGGACCCTTCAACCTGATTTCAACGAACTTCTCAACACGTTTCCTGATCACTGTCGGTCGATAGAACTCAGTCAGGGATACAAACGATACGCCCTTACCCGTACCTTGTCTCTGGTCACCGCCCACTCCGAAATTACCGAAGTTCAGCGACAAACCCGCATAAACTTCCTCGTCGTGAGCGTGAGGTCCCGCCTTTACTTCAGGTGAATAGTCGATATATCCCGTTACGCCGGGAATAAATTCAACAGATGCACCGAATTTCCAGTTAACATTGTCGAAATAACCATCGGTTTCATCACGCCAGCTGAGAACTTGAGGTGATATTTCCGTGTAGGTAATCGGATACTTCCGCAATCCGGCATCAGCATACAGGTTGATCCGGCCGTCCCCTTTTTGACCGATGGGAGCGAACACAGCGAACGGTCGCAGCGCCAGACCCAGATCAAAGCCAACTGCTGCGTTCTCCTGAGTCGTGCCGGATGGATGGGCAATGCGCGGTTCATTAACGCTGCGCGCCACCGCGCCGAATGAGAGAAACTGCAGCGGACGAGCCATCAGACCGATGTCCCAGTTGTTCTGGCGGTCGACACCCTTCGTCCAACTGTAGGCAGTTCCAAGATTGAATCCTTGATAACCCAGTCCGAAACCCAATGTATGCCGGGTTCTGTTGCCCCAGATATCATCACGCCTGAACTCGCTGACGAATCCAATCCCTTCACCGCCGACTGCATATCCCCAGCTTGCGAAATCAGAACCGGTCGAATACGGCGAGAAAATGAGCAGCGATTCGCCGTTCCTGGTGCCAAGTCCAGCCGGATTGACAACCGGCGAAAGCGCATTGTCCGTGACTGCTACCGAATGGTGTGGCAGGCGCAGGAAATCAGGCACAATCTGAGCGTTTGATACACTGCAGGTTATTGCAACTAAAAGCAGGATTATAATTGTTATTCGGAATATATGGATCATTGAATCTCCAATATCACATCAACCTCTTTCTCCGCACCAGGAACTCGAACAACGCAATTTCGTAAGGCGTATCGGTCGTGAACAGCTTGTAATCGATGCGGTTTTCCCGGCAGTGCTGTCGGTAACGGTCAATAAAACTCTGCATTTCACGACGATATTCAGCCCGCACGTGCCACGGTCGGCTGGGCAGGATGTCGTCCGTTTCAAGGTCCTGGAAACGGGCATCACGAGGGAAAGCGAACGAGATCTCCAGCGGATCGAGCACATGAAAGACCAGCAGTTCGTGTCCGATGTGACGAATAGCCTTCATCCCCGCCAGCACGCGATCCGGTTCGTCCAGGAGGTCGGAAATTAAAACAACCAATCCTTTACGCTTGACACGCTCAGCGATGTTTAACAGCGCCTCCGGTACGGATGTCCTCCCTGACGGTTCCAGCTTTTCCAGGCTGGTAGTTAGTGTTCCCAGCCAGCCCATCGCTGAATGCGGTTCCAATATTTCGGTTAACTCCTCGGCAAAGGTGACGAGTCCGACCGCATCGCGCTGTTTCAGAAGCAGTAACGATAACGCCGCCGCCAGCGAGGTTCCGTAGTCAAGCTTGGAAACGGTTCCAGATCCGTAGCCCATCGACCCGGAATGATCGACCAACAGGTACGCTTTGAGGTTTGTCTCCTCCTCGTACTGCTTGATATAGTATCGACCCGTCCTCCCCAACACCTTGTAATCCAGATGCTTAAGCGAGTCGCCGGGCATGTACTGCCGGTGCTGCGAGAACTCAACCGAAAAGCCGTGATACGGGCTCTGGTGCAGTCCGGTCAGGAAGCCCTCGACCACTGCTATGGCGCGCAGTTGCAGTCCGGTCAGACGGGCGACCGCAGCGGGATCAAGCAGTCGCTTTGACGCCAATGTCCACTTCCTCAAGCAGGCGCTGTATGATGTCGAGCGATGTAACGCCTTCCGCCGCAGCGCTGAAACTTGTGACCAGTCGGTGGCGCAGAACCGGTCCGACCAGTGCACGGACGTCCTCGATTTCCGGTGTCGGTCTTCCATCCAGGATAGCGCGGGTCTTGGCGCCGATTATCAGATACTGCGACGCCCGCGGTCCGGCTCCCCAGGTGACCCACCTCTTCACGTAATCAGGAACATTGTCCTCTACTGGTCGAGTCCTGCGTACCAGTTGAACCGCATACGATACAACATGATCCGAAACCGGCACGCGCCGCGCCAGCGCTTGAAGCTCGATAATATCCGAAGCGTTCAACATCACATTCAGGTCGGGTTCGATGTCAGCAGTAGTGGTTCTGACGATCTCGTTCTCCTCCTCGACTGAAGGGTAATCTATGTGCAGGTCGAACATAAAGCGATCAAGCTGTGCCTCCGGCAACGGGTACGTACCTTCCTGTTCGATTGGATTCTGCGTGGCGAGGACGAAGAACGGCTCTTCGAGAGTGAAGGTCTGACCGGCAGTGGTAACCTCATGTTCCTGCATAGCTTGCAGCAACGCTGCCTGCGTTTTAGGTGGCGTGCGGTTTATCTCATCGGCGAGGATTATCTGGGCGAAAATCGGTCCGTGGATAAACTTGAAATGCTTCTTGCCGGTTGATACGTCCTCCTCAATGATCTCAGTTCCGGTGATGTCGGACGGCATCAGATCCGGTGTAAATTGAATCCGGCTGAACTTAAGATCGAGCACTCTGGCGAGTGAATTGACCAGCAGCGTCTTCGCCAATCCCGGCACGCCTACCAGCAGGCTGTGACCGCGCGACAGCAGGGCTATCAGCAACTGGTCGACGATCTCGCACTGCCCGACTATGACCTTACCGAGCTCAGCGGCAATCCTGTCCCGGGCTTTCTTCAACCGGACGACTGCCTCGACGTCGTCTATCGGTGAGTTAGAGTCTTTCGACATTACAATCCTTTTATAAATATTCCAATGCTTAAAGATATATTCACTTGTCCATCATTGCAACTACTTCACGATTTTCCGCTTGCGCTTTTAGGGAAGTTGCGTTACATTTAATCTCTGATAGGGATGACTGTGAATAGCCACCGGCTATTAGGGAGTGACGACTTCAGTCGTCCAATTATTTCCAACATACTGAATATAACGATAAATACCCTAATCCAGCGATATGTAATTATCTCTACCTGTTACAAAGAGATCATTTTCAGTCATGGGTGAATCCAGAAGCGGCTGGCGGACGCCCTCGTCCGCCAGTGTTCGGTCAGACGAGGGCGTCTAACCGCACGTTTATCGCTGGATCGGAGTAAATACTTAAACAAAAAAGATAGATGAATATAGAGTCAGACAAGAATGTCTGACCCACCAAGTTAATTAAATGTCAGACAAGAGTATCTGACCTATTGGTTAAATGAGTCTGTATGTATCTTATCGGTAAAGACATCGCGGAATTGGAGGAATTTGCAGAGAGTTTCGGTGAACCGGTTTTTCGCGGCAGGCAACTTTATCACTGGCTGTACGTTGGAAGAGCAACTGATTTCGCCGAGATGACCAATTTAGCCGTAGGCTTTAGAGACCTGCTGGCTGAAAAAACGCAGATCACACCGGTTATCGCCAATGGTAAAATTCCCAGCGCAGACGGCAGCATCAAGATGCTCTTTACGCTTCCAGATAGCAATCGCGTTGAGGGTGTACTTATTCCCGATGGTGAAAGGTTAACCGCCTGTCTGTCATCCCAGGTGGGCTGCGTGATCGGTTGCAGGTTCTGCGCGACCGGTAAGATAGGCTTTATCAGGAATCTATCCGCCGCCGAAATCGTTGGGCAGTTTGACGCTCTGGATGCCGCTACCGATACAAGGATCACCAACGTGGTAATGATGGGCATGGGCGAACCGCTCTTGAACCGGTCTGAAGTGTTCAAGGCGGCGCGGTTGATTACAGATCCCGACGGTCTCGGCATATCGCGGCGCAGGTTCTGCATCTCCACGATAGGCTGGGTTCCCGGCATCGAAACAATGCGAAGGACGGGACTGCGGCTCAAGCTGACTGTTTCGCTGAACGGCACGACCGACCAGCAGCGTCGACGCCTGATGCCGCTTGCCGCCAGATTCCCGCTCATGAAGGTTCTGCAAGCCGCTGAAAAGTATGTAAGGTCCGCCAATCAACGGCTGACGTTTTCTTATCTGCTATTGGATGGAGTTAACGATTCGATTAAGGATGCAACCAGGCTGGTAAAACTTGTAAAGCATATTCCGTGCAAGATTAATCTAATGGAATACAACGAAATCGGTGGAGAATTCCGCCGGTCTGACGATAAAATAACTAAGGGATTCCAAGAAATTCTAAGATCTGCAGGATTGACCGTAATCCTGCGCAAGAGCCGCGGTGAGGATATCGCCGCCGCCTGCGGACAGTTGGCGGGGCAGTATGTACCTTGCGATTAACTTTCAAATACATCCGCCGCAAGCTTAACTCCGGCGTCTATCAGAACGAGGAGCATGTCCGGCTGTCGCTGGTGGTGAGGGTTGAATTAGTAGATAATTTGATATGAATAGCAAATAACAAGGGGCTCGAATGCCCAAATCAGACATCCTTACTCGTATTAAACGATTGGCATTAGCTGGCAGGCTTGAATTCACCGAGAAAGCTGATATTGAAATGTACCGTGACCATATTTCAGAAGATATGGTGCGTGAAGCGCTTATCAGTGCGGATTTTATTTTGAAGACAGTTCGATCAACATACCCTCACTCAAGAAAGGTTGAACAACTCCATATTATCGTGGGTAAGAGCTGGTCTGGTTTAGTTATATACACTAAAGGAAGGTTTGAATACAGAAATGGAGAAGAAACATTCTACATTCTCATCTCCTCGAAACGTTTCCTCGATTGAGTCACCCTGGACCAAAGAAGAAAAGGAGCATGTCTATACATGCCCGGAATGCGGGGAGCATGCCGTTCGATGGGTGACAGGCGACTGTAAGTTACTCGATGGCACTCTTGTTCCAGACTTGGAGCGAATGCAGTGTTCGTCCTGCGGTGAGAACCTGTTTGATTTGGCAGCTATGCGGCGAATCAGAGAAGTCCGCGAAAGTTTGAAGGCTAAAAAAAAGAGTCGCGGTTCATCGACAAGAAAAGCAGTGGAGACGAAAGATGCCTGAATCCCTCCGCGAAGCCATCGAAGACATCCGACGCAAACTCAAAGACGGCGTCTATCAGAATGAAGAGCATGTGCGGTTGTCACTGGTGGCGAGGGTGGTGAAGGCGCTGGGGTGGGAGATATTGAGATGAAAGGATATCAGAAAATTGACTCATATACGTTAATGCGCGACGGTCTTAAGCACATAATGCATGAGCTAAGTCAACAGAAGCCAAATCTCTTTCGTATTGGAAAGGAAGCCTACCGCGTTTTGTGTCTTTCAATGACCGAGGCGTTATTAGGTGGAAATCCAGATAATGTGACCTATAAGATGACTCCCAAACGTGACAAGCATCGGACGCGGTTTTACCGATATGGGCAAGATCCATGGAGTATTATTACGAAACAAAAGATAGAAGGTTGCATAAGTGTCTGGAGATACTCTCAACCTGAGGAATGTGAGGAGCCAACGTTTGATGATACCGATACCAAGCAAAATCCAAGCGAACGAAAACTCCTCCCTTTTGATGACATGTTGGCAATGATTCAAACTGTTTGCTGCATGGGAAGATATTTTCATAGTAAACCTATTTATATCTCTGATAGAGAGATGCAAATTCTTGATTGGCTACACAGGCAGGTGCGTAACGAATTTGAACATTTTACCCCAAAGGGATATTGGGTATGTAAGGACTCGCTAATTAATAGTAGTGCACTTGCGCTAAGAACCGCAAGGGAAATACTTCATGAATCTGGGACTGTCATACCACTAAGACCTCGTCCAGCCAAGCGTCTCTTAGACGGTCTTGTCAAGAAAATACAGCAACAGGAACTCAAATGACTTGGCAAAACCACATCACCCGCGACCCGCTCATTTGTTACAGGCAGATGCCTTATTTTAAATTCTGGAGATGAAATTGAATCGTGATGAACTGTTAAACCGCATATCCATAAATCCCGATTTCTGCTTCGGGAAACCCTGCATCAAGGGACATCGAATTTGGGTCTCGCTGGTTTTGGATATGCTGGCAGCAGGAATGTCGGTAGCTGACATCCTTGAAGATTACCCCGGACTTGAGGAGGCAGATATCCTCGCCTGCATCGCTTATGGCGCCGAGGTTGCGGATGACCGTTTCATCGATATGACAGTTTGAGCCGCGGCGTGAAAATTAAATTGGATGAAAACCTCGGATCGAGCATCGCAAAGGTTTTCGTCAAGGCAGGCTATCAAGCGACGACCATTCGCGAGGAAGAGCTGTGCGGTTCATCTGACCATGAGGTTATTGAAGTCTGCCGCCGCGAAAAGAAAGTTCTACTAACCCTTGATCTTGGGTTTGGGAATCCGCTTTTATTTCCACCCTCGCTTTATCCGGGCATAATAGTTATGAGACCAGGTCGGAAGGTCCATCTTCCAGATCTTATAGATACAGCAAAAACGGTAATCGAAGGATTATCACAAAGGACAATTACTGGCAAGTTGTGGGTTGTGAATAAAAATAGAATCAGGGAGCATAGGGAAACCAATGAAGAAAAATAATTTAAATAAGAATAGATTCATTTAGACAGATAAATAACAACTTTTAACACTACAACAAATAAATAAAAAAGAGGTTACAATGCCCCTAACCATTGCCATTAACGGCTTCGGTCGTATCGGAAGACTGGTCTTCCGTGAAATGATGCGCAGAGGCGGATTTAATGTGGTCGCCATAAACGACCTGACAGACGCGAAGACTCTCGCACACCTGTTGAAATACGACTCCGTCCACCGCCGCTACCCGGGAGAAGTTGTCGCTGAAGGCGATTATATCATCGTGGACGGTCAGAAAACCCGGGTCTACGCCGAAAAGAACCCGGGCGATCTGCCCTGGAAGGATTATGGTGTGGATTTCGTCGTGGAATCGACCGGCGTCTTTCGCACACGGGAAAAGTGTGCGCTTCACCTTGAAGCCGGCGCCGGGAAAGTACTGCTGACCGTTCCCGCCAAGGGTGAAATCGACGCAACCATCGTGCTGGGCGTCAACGATGCCAATCTTAAGCCCGAACACAAAATCATATCAAATGCATCCTGCACAACTAATTGCATTGCACCGATGGCAAAAGTATTACACGATAATTTCGGCATCGTTCGGGGACTGATGAATACAATTCACAGTTATACCAACGACCAGCGTCTGCTCGACTTTCCACACGATGACCTGCGCCGGGCTCGCTCGGCAGCGGTCTCGTCGATACCTACAACCACCGGCGCTGCCAAGGCGGTCGGAATGGTTATCCCGGATCTGAAAGGTAAAATGGATGGATTCGCCATCCGCGTGCCGGTTCCCGACGGATCGATCATCGACCTGACCGCTGAAATCAAACGGGATGCGACTATCGAGGAAATCAACGCCGCCATGAAAACCGCCGCTCAAGGTGACATGAAGGGAATTCTCGAGTATACCGAGGATCCGATTGTCTCGTCGGATATCATCGGCAACAGCCATTCCTGCATCTTCGATTCGCTGTTGACGATGGTCGTCGACGGCAACCTGATCAAGGTAATCGGCTGGTATGACAACGAATGGGGCTATTCCTGCCGGGTTGTAGACCTGATCGAAAAAGCCGCGCGGCTGTAAACGAAATTATCAGGAGGAAGTATAACTTGAATAAGATGACACTGGATGACCTTAGTATTACAGGTCAAAGGGTTCTGGTACGCGTTGATTTTAATGTACCCCTCGATGATGAGGGTCATGTTCGTGAATTCACTCGCATCAAGGCTGCTCTGCCGACGATACACAACATCCTCGACTACGACGGCAGCGCGGTCTTAATGAGCCACTTTGGACGTCCGGACGGCAAACGCGTCGAGAAATACAGCTTAAAACCTGTCGCCGTTGAACTGGAGCGGCTATTGGGGCAGAAGATCAAATTTGCACCGGATTGCATCGGACCGGAGATTGAGGCGATGACAAAAGCTTTACAACCCGGTGAAGTCCTGTTGCTTGAAAATGTTCGATTTCACCCCGGTGAGAGTAAAAACGATCCTGATTTCGCTGTGGAGCTTGCCAAGATGGGTGATGTCTTCGTAAACGACGCCTTCGGTGCAGCACACCGGAAACAAGCGTCGTTGCACGCCATAACGCAGTTCTTTCCAGGTAATGCTGTCGCGGGACGGTTGATGATGCGGGAGCTCAGGATACTCGGACGTAAGCTGCTAAATGCTGAACACCCATTTATTGGCATTATAGGCGGCGCGAAGATATCATCCAAGATCGATTCCGTACAAAGACTGCTTCCAAAGGTTGACAAAATGCTGATCGGCGGCGGAATGGCGTATACATTCATAAAGGCTAAAGGCGGTAAGATCGGCAGTTCACTTTTAGAAAAGGACAAGCTGTCATTAGCTGAAGGGATATTGAACGGGCCCGACGCCGAAAAGATAGTATTGCCGGTTGACTCCATTGTTGCACAGGATCTCGAATACGGCAGCGAACGAAAAACATACCCGTCTGATGACATCCCTAACGGTTGGCGCGGGCTCGACCTGGGTCGTGAATCGCGCGCCAAGTTCGTCGAAATAATCAAAACCTCGAAGACCGTGTTCTGGAATGGTCCGATGGGATATTTCGAGCGTGAACCGTTCGCTCCGGGTACACGCGTCGTAGCTCGTGCTTTGGTGGATCTGGCTACCAACGGCGGGACAGCCATTGTCGGTGGCGGCGATACGATGGCGGCGCTGTACAAGTTCAACCTTACCGGTCCGATGACACATATCTCCACCGGCGGCGGATCGCTGCTTGAATTCCTGGAGGGTAAGCCGCTGCCAGCCGTTGAGGCGTTATCTGACCTAGAAGAGGTGGTATAATGCGCGAGAGGATCATCGCCGGCAATTGGAAGATGAACACAACGCTGCAGGAGGGCGTTGAATTGGCTCGCAACGTAGCCCAAGCCGTCAAAGGTATCGACAACGTAGCGGTCGTCATCTGCCCGCCGGCTACACATCTATCTGCTGTCGGAGAAGCGATAAAGGGCAGCTCAGTCGGTTTGGGGGCTCAGAACGTCCACTGGGAGGAGAAGGGCGCTTTCACAGGTGAAATCTCTCCGTTAATGCTTGAGGAGTTCGGCTGTCGCTGGGTAATTATCGGACATTCCGAGCGGCGATACTGGTTCGGCGAGACCGACAAGATCGTCAACCACCGGCTTCATAGAGCCCTGAAGACCGGAATCAGACCGATAGTATGCATCGGTGAAACACTCGAAGAGATGGAATCCGGACGTGCATATACGGTTATAGAAGCCCAGTTGAAGGGCTCGCTGGACGAGGTTCAACTGACCGGACGCGGTGGTGTAGTCATCGCCTATGAACCGGTCTGGGCAATCGGCACGGGTCGTAATGCCACACCCGGTGAGGCGCAGGAGGCGCACAGTTTCATCAGGAAAATGCTGACCATGATGTACGACAAGGAAACGTCTGAAAACACTGTAATCCAGTACGGTGGCAGCATGAACGAGAAAAACGCGGTGGAGCTGATGGCTTGCGAGGACGTCGACGGCGGATTGATCGGCGGCGCCAGTCTCAGCGTGGATAAGTTCTCCGCTATAGTCAGGGCGGCGTCGAGTACATCATAATAATAGTGATGCATTTACACCTATAACATGGCTCCCACAAAAAGGGAGCCATGTTTATCTCAAAGGTACGAAAATCACACAAACAATGTCAAAACCTACCGTATCATATAAAGAACGGATGAAGATTTCACCGGTATATTTACTCAATAACTTTGCTGATACCGGGAACCATCTGACGTTCGGCTTCGTTCAATATAAACCAACGGGCAGGAGTCCGTTGGAAGAAATAAATATGGAGGACACGATAATAAGGCGTCTTGTGCGTTGCTTACATCCCGACTAATGAAGCAGTTGCATAGACGCCTGGGGCAGCCGGTATTCCGCCCACCGGCTGCCCTTTTTTCATATCCCCTTTAAGATGATGTAATTCCAGAGAAACAGTATGATCTTCAATCCTCTTCAATCATCTAACCTGAAAAACTTCTATACATAACTTGTTTTCAAACTTAAAGGGTGTTATCTAATAGCATCGGTTTTCAATTCATAACAAACATCACCCGATTAATCCAATGCCCGACACATCCCTCACCGGCTTTACCGGTCTCGACTGGTTAATCCTTGCCGGATACTTTGCGCTGCTGGTCACCAGCGGCGTTCTGTTCACCAGGCGTCAGAAATCTACCGACGACTATTTCCGCGCCGGCGGACGTATCCCGATGTGGGCGGCGGCGATTTCGTTCCTCGCAACTTCGCTTTCGGCGGCTACCTTCATCGGTGGTCCTCAGCAGGCGTACCGCGGCGACCTTACTTATCTGTCATCCAATATAGGCTCAATCCTTGCCATCGTCATCGTGGCTCTTTTCTTCATCCCCGCTTTCTACCGCCACAAGGTTGCAACCGTCTACGGATTTCTGGATAGGCGTTTCGGAACCCAGGCTAACCTTGCCTCGAGCGGTGCGTTCCTAATCGGGCGAGTTTTCGCCAGTGGCGCCAGACTGTACATCGCTGCGCTGCCGGCATCGCTGATACTGTTTGGTGACATAGCCGTCGGGCATCAGATCATCGCCATCGCCGCCTTGACATTTGTCGGGATATTCTACACACTGGCGGGCGGCATCCGCTCCGTAATCTGGACGGACGTGATTCAGACAGTCATTTTCGTCAGTGCGGCGCTGGCGGCGATGGTTCTGCTGCTCGACCGTATACCGCTCGGGCTGGCGGGGATTGTCGAAGCGCTGCGATCCCCCGGCGGCGATGCAGCTTCGAAGCTGACCATCTTCAAATCGGGCCTTGAGGGTTTCGGACCCAAACAAACCTATACCGTACTGACCGCCATCTTCGGCTTTTCGCTGCTGAGCTTGGGCGCGTACGGCACCGACCAGGACATGACCCAGCGTCTGCTAACCTGCAAATCCGCCGCCAAGGGCAGCCAGTCGGCGATCACGGGCATATTGATCGGGCTGCCGGTGACGGCACTGTTCATGATCATCGGGCTGCTGCTATATATCTTCTACAGCCGCCCCGATCTGATGGGCATAGCGGCGCCCGGCTATGCTGTCGAGGAGAGCCGCCGGATATTCCTCAGCTTCATCATCCACGAAATGCCCGCTGGAATGACCGGACTGATGATGGCGGGTCTGTTCGCCGCCGGATTGTCAAGCCTCAATTCGGCAATGAATGCGATGTCGTCGTCATTTATCAATGACTTCTACAAGCGATTCCGACCCGGCAGGGATGAACGGCAGTACCTGCATGTCGGACGCATCTGGGTAGCGGTGTTTGGAGTGATATTAGGCGTGTTTGGGGTCTTCAGCGTCTTCTGGCAGCAGGCAAGACCGGAAGCGACGCTGATCGACTTCGCACTGATGGTGATGGTGTTTGCGTATTCCGGACTGGCGGCGGTGTTCCTGACCGCGCTGTTCACACGGCGAGGCTCGAACGAAAGCGTAATCGCCGCGCTGCTGACCGGCTTTTTTGCGGTGATGTTGATGCAGAGCAGCCTTGCCGGTGTGATAGCTTTCCCATGGCAGATGTTCATCGCCACCGGGCTGGCGTTCGGCGTTTGCTGCCTCGGAAAGCAGGAATCGACAAACTATTAACCCTTGCATATCCCCCATTATCGTCTTATATTTTTATACAGATGCAATTGATACCATCCAACCTCAATGAGAGGAGTCTACAATGGAAAATGTCAAGTTTGGAATCATCTTCGGCGTTCTGACCATTTCACTCGCACTTCTTTCTCAATCTACACACGCCGAGATAATCAACGTCCCCGACGACTTTGAGACCATCCAGGCAGCTATTGATGAATCGGAAGACGGAGATACTGTGCTGGTGCAGCCGGGGATGTATGTCGAAAATATCGACTTCGACGGACATAACATCGTCGTCGGGAGTCTAATTATCACTACCGGGGATACCGCGTACGTTGATTCGACTATCATTGATGGTGATTCAACCGATAGCGTTGTTCAGATCGGCAGCGGTGAGAATGAAGAGGCAGTTCTTTCAGGTTTTACAATTCGTAACGGATGTGCCGTTCTTGGTGGTGGGATATTTATTCGAAGTTCAAGTCCCGCGCTGACACATTTGATTGTGCATAATAATTCCTCAAGTCGTGGCAGTGGAATTTATATTGATAGGGATGCAAATCCTATTATCACGAGTGTTATGGTACGTAATAATAGTGCACCTAGTGGTGGCACCTTTGGAGGTGGTATTCATTGTGAAGATCACTGCATTCCAACAATAAACAACTGTATTATCATCGGTAATTCGGCGGAATATGGAGGTGGAATTTCAATCTTGACAGGTGCAAGTCCGATTTTGACGAATGTGATTGTGAGCGAAAATTCTTGTGGAGATTATGGTGGCGGGATTTACTGTGGATATGCTGGCACTCCAACGTTAAGCAATGTAATAGTATCTGAAAATAGCACCGATTGTGAGGGAGGCGATTGGGGAGGAGGTATTTACCTTTACAGTTCCAGAATAGAAATGATGGATGTAACGGTAAGTGGTAACGCCTCGCTTCAAGGCGGCGGGATTTACGGTTACATGAATTCTGAAATAATTATTACGAACTCAAACGTAATTGGGAATTCAGCAGTTGCTAACGGTGGTGGAATACAAATGCGTTCCGGAAGTGACTTGACGATGAATCATGTATGCGTAAGTGGAAATTCAGCTGGTTACTACGGCGGTGGGATCTACTTTGAGGCATGTTATGAGGGCGGTGCTGATCTGGATATGGCAAGTGTGACTTTTGTCGGCAACACTACCGAGCGTGATGGTGGCGGTCTTTACTTGTATTATGGCGCTCGCGCGGTTTTAGTGAATGGAATATTCTGTAATAATAATCCACAGCAAATTTTTGCTCCAAGAACGAGGGAAATCAACACTCTGACTGTCTTATATTCCGACATTGAAAATGGCGAAGACGGCATCGAAGACAACCACAACGTCGAACTGATCTGGGGTGATGGCAATATCGACGCCGATCCGCTGTTCGTTGATCCCGATGAAGGCAACTATCATCTTACCGAAAACTCCCCCTGCATCGACGCCGGTGATCCTGATAGTGACCCTGACCCGGATAATACACGTGCAGACATGGGGGCTTTCTATTTCCCTCAGGACAATCCCGATCCAGATATTCACGTTCAGCCCGATTCGGTAGCCTTTCCTCTCACAGGTGTTGACAGCTTGGCGTATGCCATCATAACCATCCGCAACTTCGGAGGTGATACGCTGGATGTGTCCTCACAAGCCATCCTCGAGGAGGAAGATCTGTTCTTCATTATGGAGGGCGGAGATGCTTTCCAATTGGAACCGCAAGATATACATGAAACAACGATTCTGTTTGAACCAATGGAAGAGGGTGACTTTGAAGCCGTTTTTCGCATAGAATGCAACGACCCTGACGAAGAGATTGTAGAGATTCCCATCACAGGAAGCGCTGTCCTGATGATCCCGGACATCGACGTGGACGCGGATTCTCTCAATTTCGGTAATCCGAATATCGATGTGATTGCTGAAATCCTGGTGACGATTAGCAGCGTTGGCAACGCACCACTTATGATATTCGAGCAGTATATTGTTCCAGATGAAGAATACTTTTACATCAGGCACGGTGGCGGCGAGGTACTTCTCGAACCTGACAGTACTCACGAGACGGTCGTCGCTTTCGCGCCTTACGAATATGGCGATTTTGAGGCGATGTACGTGATCGAGTCCAACGATCCAGATGAAGAGGTTATCGTGATTCCACTTTTTGGATGTGTACTGAATGTTGCATGTGATAAAAGCGAACTTCCGGACAAGTTTGCTCTCAACTCAGTTTATCCCAACCCCTTCAACTCATCAACAACCATCACCTACCAGCTCCCGCATCCTTCAAACGTATCGCTAACTATTTGTAATCCTTACGGTCGAAAAGTAGGAACGCTGGTTAACGAACGGTTGGATTGTGGGATTTACAATGCAACCTGGCAGCCTGATAATCTGGCT
>CAYYHI010000076.1:0-14285 GCA_964471745.1 uncultured bacterium
CTGGCAGACGAGGGCGTCTGCCAGCGGGTAATTTGAACTTTTTCAACAGGAACTATTTATATTGTTCACCAAATTTGAATTTCGCTATTACCTTGTACTTGGCACCTTCCGGTTTGAGTATACTCGACATAATCCGAACATCGTTTATCTGCCAAACGTTTTGTGGAAATTCTATTTTAGTTAATTTATCCGGTAATGGGCAATCCCGGTTGATTGATTTAACCCGTCCAACTGTCAGGTGTGGATGAAACCTCTTTCCTTCAGCGGGAAAACCCAGATCCGCCAGACCGTGTTCAATATCCTGTTGAAGTTTAAGGAGCTGGGAAGGACTATCAATTCCGATCCACAGCACCCTGGGTCGTCTCAGGTTGGGGAAACCGCCAGCTTCTCCAGTAGTCAGCTTGAAGGAAGTAACCTTTGAAGCGCAATCTTTCACGACTTCTTCGATTGAAGGCATCAGTGACAGATCAACATCACCGAGGAATTTCAGGGTTAAATGAACGCCCTCCGATCTGACCCAACTGACCCGCGCGCCGGGGATGCGTCTTAACTGGTCCTGAATCTCCAGAATCGTCCGCTTTACATCTTCCGGTACTTCGAGCGCTATGAAAGTTCTCATTTCGTCATTCTCATTTCGTCATTCTGGACGAAGTGAAGAATCTCGTTTTCATTCCCACGCTGTTGGAGATTCTTCACTTCGTTCAGAATGACAACGTATTGGATTCAGTATTTTGTTAATACTCTCTTAAAATCAAGCATCCTTCAGTATTTGCCATAGCATTACCAGTGCAGCTTGAGCAGACCTCCGCCTGTTGGTGTCGCGGTTTCCCACGAACCGGTGACGCTGTACTTCGCATCCATTATGGTCATCAACGCCGATGTAAACCAGACCTACCGGCTTTTCAGGCGTACCGCCGGACGGACCTGCAATACCTGTAATGCTGACCGCGACATCAACACCTGCACGCTCGCGAGCGCCCATAGCCATCCCAGCGGCAACCTCTTCACTGACTGCACCGCACTTCTCAAGGAGTTCCTCGTCAACACCCAACAACTCAACCTTTGCTTGATTGGAATAGGTCACAAAGCCTCTTTCAAACGAAACCGAGCTGCCAGGTACGGATACTATCCTGCTCGCGATCAACCCACCCGTGCATGATTCAGCCACTGTCAACTTCATATTCCTATCTGCAAGAATATCAAGGATGATCTTCTCAAGCGTTACATGACCAGTTGTGTAAATATATTTCCCCACTTTACTGCGTAAGTATTCTTCAGCCTTCATCAGGACTATGTCAATCTCTTCATCGTACTGACCGGCGTGCGATATCCGCAGGGTGACACCATGATCTATACTCGGCAGATAAGCAAGCTTTACAGGTAATAAATTTGCCTGATCCCCAATGAGCTCGGCGAGGCGCGATTCACCGATACCAGCAGTCTTAATGATTCGATGTCGATATGTCCCCGACCGTCTGGTTTCGAGAACACCGAGGATATAATTATCCATCATACCCTTCATTTCGACCGGTACTCCCGGCATGGCAAAGAGTTCGTGTTCATCGAAGCTGTAGTGTATTCCCGGCGCGCTGCCATGTTCGTTCGGTATAGGGACTGCTCGTGACGGGAAGTCAGCAAGTATTTCATATCCTGGCGGTGGTTCCGATCCTCTGTCTGCAAAGCGTTGTCGAATCCGATCCGCAATTTCAGGTCTGGTTACGAATTCATCCTCGAAGAAGTCAGCGATAACTGGTCGGGTGATGTCATCGTGAGTGGCTCCGAGGCCTCCGGTCAGCAGTACAACATCAGCCCGGTTCCAGGCTCGTCTCAGTTGATGCCTGAGATCGCTGGCGTTATCACCAACAACGGTTATCCACCTGAGGTGATACCCGTATTCTGAAAGACGAGACGCTATCCAGTTGGAGTTTGTGTCAAGTGTATGACCCAACAAGATTTCGTCGCCGATTGTTATCAGTTCTATTTTCTGATCAACCAATCCAGACCCGTTGGAAAATTATTAAAATCAGGAGAGAATATCCTCCGGCGAGAACATCATCGATAACCACGCCGATGCCGCCCTTGATACTTTGCGATTGCTTTACTGGAAAGGGCTTCCAGATATCGAACAGGCGAAAAAGAAAAAATGCCATCATTACAAAAATAATCCGCTTGGGGCAAATTGCGAGCGGGATCCATTGACCGACCAGTTCATCGATAACAATTGAATGGGCATCCTTTCCCAGTGTTCGTTCAGCTCTGTTGGATATCCATACGGCAAAGATAGTTATTATAACTACGACCAGCCAGAATTCAACCGCAGCAAGATTTGACAGGAATAACCACCAGATAATGACTGCGAGCGCGCTGCACCATGTTCCGGGCGCAATCGGCAGTCTGCCTACCGGACCGATTGTCGCGATCTGAACCAGCGTCTTCTGCATCGTTCTGTTTCTATTCAAGCAGGTTTACTCGTTCGGACGGAAACTGTTTTCAGGTAAAGACCGCCGGAAATCAGCGATGTCAGCGCACTGAAAAAAAACAGGATATTAATCAGTATGACAAATCCGATTCCTTCGAACAACGGCGACGGGTTGCCGTAAGCTTCCAGTAAATCACGCAGGTTCAAGGCAAGAAGTGTGAAGATCAAGGTAGTCAACTGAACGCCGGTCTTCCATTTCCCCCATATACTTGTAACCACCGCCGAACCGCCGCTAATTGCCCATATTCTCAATACGGTTAAGCCGACCTCGCGGAAGGTAATAAGCCCGATCCATACAAGCGCCAGAGTAAACAGACCATCGAAGTTCTCCCGGATCAACAGAGCCCAGAACGCTGAAAGTACAATAAGTTTGTCAGCCAACGGATCCATGAAGTTACCAAAGGCAGTAACTTCTCCACGACGACGAGCTAATTTCCCGTCATACAGATCGGTCAGTGCCGCGACTATGAACAAAAAGGTGGCGGTAATCTCAAGTGTCAGATTATGGCTGAAAAAAATAAACCAGAACAACGGAACTATAAGCAGTCGGAAGAGAGTCAACCAGTTGGCGGCAGTTACCATGACCCGCCCTTTCGGACTCTCAACCCCCAGGACGGATCCAATCTTATCCCGTCCGCGTTCGATCGTCGACTCGATACTGTTTTCAGGACTACGGCGCTTCATTAAATTCCAGAATTATGTAATTTTACTAAGCTGAGGTAATATCGTGCACTTTACCTTAGACATCAATTGATAACTCGGATTCTTAAAGTTACATTATAACAATTAATGCTGAGTAACGCAACCTTTTACAACCTTCACGTTAAACTATCCAACTGGTTGGCATCATCGGTCAGTAGATATTCGGTTTTGAATGGTAGACTGACAAAGCCAATGATAAAATTAAAGACTGTCTGTTAGTATTCGGTAACGGTGATTATATCCCTCATAGCCGAAAACAATAATATTCATCGTGATTTTAACGAATTATTCAAACATTGATAAATTTACAAACGTCCTCTCAATAGGAGGCAGGAAGTCTTGCAAGGGATTTACTGCTGTTTATCTTGATATTAGGCAACATTTCAACTAACAGTTGTATTATCAACCGAAATTATAGGAAGAACTAATGTTTGATCCTGAAGAACTACACCGAAAACTAACCCGCGCCGATCCGGGCTTCTATACACCTGACGTCTGTCGGGAGATTGCCGTTAAGTTAGATGAAATCGAAAGACTTAAGCGTGAACAGAACGCCGTGTTGTTAGCACATAACTATCAGCGCCCCGAGATATTCGAGGTTGCCGACTATTCAGGCGACTCGCTGGGTTTATCACTCATGGCGGCGGATGTTGAGGAGGCTGACGTTATAATCTTCTGCGGCGTGCATTTCATGGCAGAGATTGCAAAGGTGGTTAGTCCAACCAAGAAGGTCATTCTGCCCAACCTGAAGGCTGGCTGTTCACTGGCTGATACCGCCGATGCGGAAGATGTGAAGCTTCGTATTGAAGAGCTGCGCGGTCAGTATCCCGATCTGGGCGTCGTGTGCTATGTTAATACGACCGCCGCTGTCAAAGCCTTGTGTGATGCCAGTTGCACGTCGGCGAATGCGGTCGAGGTCATCGGCGCCATGCCCAACAAGACCATCCTCTATGTGCCGGACAGAAACATGGCAGTCTATGCCGCCAAGAACCTGCCGGAAAAGACGATCATACCGTGGGATGGTTATTGCTACGTACATGAGGAGATCGAACCGGAAACGGTACAGCGAGTTCGTGAATCAAATCCGAAGATGAAGATATTGGTGCATCCGGAATGCCGAGATGATGTAATTCGGATGGCGGATGCGGCGCTTTCGACGTCGGGGATGGTGAAGTACGCTCAGGAGAGCGAGGCGCATGATTTCCTCGCGGTAACGGAGTGCGGACTGTCGGATCTGTTGACCATCCAGGTGCCTGACAAGCAGTTCTACCGAGCCTGCAAAATCTGTCGTTTCATGAAGATGATTACGCTTGACAACATACTGGAGTCGCTAAAAACACTCAAGCCTGAGATAACTCTTCCGGAGGACGTACGGGCGGGCGCTGAGAGATCCATACGGCGTATGTTTGAGCTCACCGATCCAGATAGGATGCCGGCTTCGCTGGCGTCGACCATTGATTGAACAAGCTTTATGAACAGCAAAAGGCACGCGCTGGCGTGCCCTATGTCATTAAGCGAAGTCCACTGGAGAGGAATGTTGGGATGAGCCTACTATGTCGCGAACCAATGGCTGGAGACCTTTTAGAACAACTCTGCATAATCCGGCGATGGCTAATAGACTTGGCTCCTCTCCAATTAGGGTAATGGAACGATCCCAGTCAATGAGGGCGTTTTCCTCGGATGTACGGGCAGATCCGAGATGTACACCACCCTTACAATTTGCACAAGCTCTGATTAGGTCATGTACAGTGGCTGTAATTCCTTCCAATTCAAGACAAGGGGCTTTTAGAAGACCTTCAAGATTAAGGATAATTGTCTTCGCGCCTGGAAAATAAGAACTATCGAGATTATGCCAGTGAAACTGAGGGGATAAGGGAGGAGGATCGCGATAATCTATCACTTCAAACTCGATTTTCGCATTGTATGTACGATTAGCAACGTGTACAAGTGGTGTTCTATCTAGCAATAGCTGACGAAGAAGCGCAGCAGCTCTAATAACGTCATATCTTGTACCTCCTATAACTTTTTGATCGATATCGATAAGGGTAGATAAGAGCAAATATTCGTCAGGAGATTTGGTTGAGCTCAAGTTCAAGTGCCCAAGAAGCAGACCTTGAGGTATTGGGGCTTCAGACGTTTTAAGGGTAAATATTTCACCAGAAGCATCTTGTTCAAGGCTTAAGTTTTGACCATTTAGAAAAATAGAAGCTTTATTCTTCGACCAAGAGATAATGAGACTCGCCCTTCCGCTACCTTCTATTGTAATTGGTTGAAAACGAAATAACCTAGAATCTTGATTGGTACTACCGACTGTAAAAATGAGACATCCTAAAGGGTCAGCTATTAGAGTAATGAAGGTGGAATCCTCATCTCGTGAAAGAATTCGGCACTTCTCAGGTGGAGGCCAAGGCCTTGGAAAAATAATAACTGTGAAGATTGATCCTTCATCCATGATATAACTCCTTGCACAATATGAAAAAGACGGAATGTTTGCTTCTGGATTTATTGAATAAAGTGGATACATTTTCTCATTCCGGGTTTGATGCTAAATGCCGGAACAACATAAGTAAAGATATTCATATGTTTTGCTAAATGTGCCAAAGTATCCCCCAAATCTTTCTCCTCTCCATTATCAAGCGCTTTATAGATACTCTTTCTTTTCTCGCTAATTATCAAAACTATAAATACAAACTTATACTTAAGCCTATATAAATAACCTTGCCCTATTGCCTCCTTTAGACCCGCATATGTGATGAATTTAATTTCAATAGCAATACCGTTGACTTCAAGAGTCAAATCCGGTCGGTGTTTTTTACCGAAACAATAGACACTATCGACGGTACATTCTTTATCGATTTGTGTGATTATTCTGGAGTTAAACGACGATTTTGTTGCCATTAATGTTGTTGCAAATCCCGTCTCAAACTCATGCTCAGTTTTTCCGGTTGTATTAAAAGGGAAGTTCCGAATAAATCGGTCAAGTTCCTGCGCATCTTTCCACAGAATACCCCTTCTCTTGCCTGGTTCGAATCCCATGAATCTATCCTCCTTTTATTGTATCACAATGATTATACTGTCTGTATGGGAAAATTAAGATAATGTAAACGAAGTTATCAACAAGCTCAAAAACAAGAAACGTTCGGTCTTGTTACCCTGATTTTCTTGTGATAGACAGTTGACAACCTCTTATTATCGCGTACTTTGCGGAGAGGGTGGGATTCGAACCCACGGTAGGCAGAACCTACAACGGTTTTCGAGACCGCCCCGTTCGACCACTCCGGCACCTCTCCATATCTATTGAATATACGACCGTTAAGCCCTGTTTAACAACCTGAAGGCAGCGATTAGTAGCGTTTATTATAAGGTGGCGGACAGGAATGTCCACCCTTCCCATAATCTTCTCAGGATGTTTGATTCCCCGATTATGGATTGGGTTCGATGAATCGATCCCTGCGTAAAGAGAGTAAACCCGTCCAGCAAGCTGGACGGGCCACCCAGTCCTAATACTCAAAACCCAAAGACTAACGACTAATGACTACCGACTAACGACTATCTCATATAAACCACCTTGAGAATCTGCGCCTGACCAGTCCCCGTCAATTTCACATAGTAAAGCCCAGTTGACAGGTTGTTTGCGCTCGCATCCAGAACCGCGCGATGATTTCCAGCAGGCAGTACACCACTCCCCAATCGAACCACTTCACGACCGGTCAGATCATAAACCCCCAAAGTGAAACGACCTGCGCGATCCAAACTGAACGGAATAGCCGAAGTCGAGTTAAACGGATTGGGGTAGGCGGGATCAAGCGAAAATGTACAAGGCTGATCTTCCAAACCGTCTGAGACGCCCTGGAAAATATCCAGCCAGTCTGCAATACGCTGGAGAAATTCGTACCGCTCCTCAGTACCTCCGACGCCGCCTATCGACTCTATCGGGAATGACAGGAGGAGTGTTTTATAGGTGTCAGTCTCATTGACAATTCCCGCCACACCCATATCCTCATCATTGTAAGAGTGATAGAGAACCGGCACAGCATCTCCAATGGCTGTGAGTGACGGTCTGATATTCGGCGCACCGGCGCCATCACCCCTTAATAATAATGCATTAGTGCCACGGAAGAATTCGTTATCGTCATAGCCTTCTATATATCGACCACTAACATCCTCTTCCGCAAGCTCAGCGCCCAAATAGTCCCGGAAGAAACGACTGTCACCATAATCGACACAGGTGTATGGACTCGTCATAATCAGGTTACCGCCATTATCCAGGTATTCAGTTAGCGTATTTACTTCAAAATCGAGATAGATGGTTTCCGGGTTGTTGAAACTATGCCAGATAACCGCCTGGTAATGGTCAAGCAAACCGGCGGGTAAGGAGAACTCCTCCGCAAGGTTAAGATGATCCGCATAAGGCACGAGTTCAATGCCAAATGAACCCTGCATAACCTCAGTTGCCATATCGTTCTCGGTAACATCAACAAGCAGGAAGGGGGGCCAGCCGATCATTAGTTCTAATTCGTAACCAATCTCCCAGTCATCCGGTTGAGCATTAACAGTCAGATCCAAAGTAATGGGATGCACGTTGAAATCTTCAGAAATCCTGAAGCGGAATGGGGATTCCGAATTGGATGTTTCCTCGCCATCCATCAACGCACCATGCTCAAAGTCCGCTTCCAGTATCTCTATGTCTTCATCCTCGCACGTTAAATGAGCCTCGACACTTTCAGCGCCGAGGTATCCTTCCGGAACTTCCAACGTGATGATTACATCAACCGTTTCACCCGGTTCCGCCCTGCCGTCGCCATTACCGCCAACCTCATCATCGATTGTCCATTCGGTCATAAATACATGCGGATAACCGAACTGAAAGGAGTAATTCTGTGCCTGGATGACCTCCTGATGATTATCCTGAACCCAGCAGACAAGCAACAGGTTATCCTCTTCAAGCTCATGCCAGCCGAGACCATCCATATCCTGATCGAAGTTAAACTCTCGCGTCTCATCAGCATCGATCGTGAAATCGGTACCACGATAATCAGGGATCATCTTAACCATTGCATCATACCAATCAGACTGTCCGGTACGACCAAAATAATAGTAGTAATCCTCGTTCAAGGCGACGTAAAGGGTCAGACCTGAAAGATTCTCATCGGAAGTGATCTCCACATTAACGGAAAGTTCATCCTCAATAAACCGACCGGTAAGACTGATATCAAGGAGCGATGCAACCCTGGAGCGGTTTTGAATGGCATTGAAGAATCCGTCGCTGCTACGGGCTCCCTGATAGTTGGTGCCATCAATGAAAAACATCGGGATGGAGTTAACACCATAATAATCCCTCCGCCCATCGTTCCGTCCGTCGTTACCGTTATCGTCAGGATTGTCAACCCACCAGGGATCGCGGGGATCAACTCTTGGCCAATACATGTGAAACGCAATCGGTACAACAAATTCCTCGGCTCGCTCCAAAGCATCCTCAAGCGCTGCTGCAGAAGTATAACAGGGAGGACAAGTTGAGGATGTGTAATCCTCGAACAAGACCTTTCGCTGGTAAGCAGAAGCTTCGTTTACAATCAGCAAACCAAAGATAAATACTGAAATCATGAAAACAACCAGGAACATCGAAGTCCTGGAACTGTTGGTTAAGCGCTCAATCATTACACGATCCTCCTTTTAAGGCTGTGGATTATTCCACCCATCAGCCGTTGTTGAGTAACTGTTAAGCCCTGCAGTAAACAGCATTTAAAGGAAACAACTGTCCAGCAGTATTTTGAATGATCTCATTAATAAACTTTTAATATAATGAATTAATCTGTTCAGAAAAATAGTAAAATAGTAACTTAACAGTTTAATTTGATAATCCTTTGGAATTTTTTGCATACTGAGATATATTAAACATTTCAAGAAAACATTCAACATGTGAAGTTGCAAGATGCAAAGAATCCCGTTTGAGAAGTACCAGGGGCTGGGAAATGATTTCATCCTTTTCGATCTGAACCTTCATCCGGACACCCCTGAGCCTGACACCGAAGCCATAAGACGCATCTGCCACAGACGGTTCGGTGTTGGAGCCGACGGTATACTATTATTCAGTCTGGCATCGGAGAACCACGTCGATGGACAACCGATGAACATCAGGATGGTCTACTTTAACGCCGATGGCAGCCATGCCGAAACCTGCTTCAACGGCATTCGCTGCATGGCGCTGCACGCCGTGTTGTCCGGTGTTGTTACCCGTAAAACCTCGTTCAATATAATCACAGATGGCGGAAATATCGTCGTATCGGTCGATGAAAATTTAAACCTTGTCAAGATGGAAACGTTCCAGTTGCCCCGATTCGAACCGTCGGAAGTTCCAGTATCATCCAGTAATCGCATTATAGACCAATTGGTTGAATTCGAAGGCTTCTCGCTTAAAGGAACGGCGCTATCTGTCGGAAATCCACACTTTGTCGTTTGGGTTGATCTGGACGATCTCGACAAGCTGAACGACGAGGTTTTACGCCTGGGTCCAGCAGTTGAAAACGCTGGAATTTTTCCTAAAGGCGTCAATTTTGAATTAGCTTCTCAACTAAGTTACGATAAATTGTTAATGGCAGTCTGGGAAAGGGGAGCCGGTCGTACGCTGGCATGTGGATCCGGCGCGGTAGCAACGGTCTGTGCCGGCATTGCTACCGGACGCTGTAAAGTAGGACAGCCAATTGAAGTCGTAATGGCAGGCGGTAAACTGGTTGTCACCGTGCCGGAACTAACCGGTCAGGCAAACGTGGAACCGATCATAATTGAAGGACCTGCTGAGCATGTGTTTAGTGGGAGTTTTTCGTTATAATTCACAGCAGATTAAGCAGATGAAACCTTCTTTCAAACCCTCGGATAGATTGAACCTTCCAGCCTATCCGTTTGCAGACCTTGAGCGCAAAGCTACCGCGTTGAAGGCTTCAGGTAAACCTGTCTACAACCTGTCAATCGGCGATCCGGATCTGACTCCGCCGAGGTTCGTGATTGAAGCTGCACAAAAAGCCCTGGACGATCCGCGCTCACATCTCTATCCAAGCAGCCGCGGTGATTACGATGTAAGATGTTCAGTAGTGAAATGGTTTGAGGGGCGTTTCGGAGTCAAACTGGATCCGGATAAGCAGGTATGTATAACGATCGGCGCTAAAGAAGGACTGGCAAACATTGCGCGTACGGTCGTAAATCCAGGCGACACGGTTGCCGTACCCGACCCAGCCTATCCTGTATATGGAAGAGCCGGATGTCAAATGGTGGATGGTAAACAGGTTCTGTTAAAACTCTATCCCGAGCATGGATTCCTGCCGGATCTTAAGAGCATTGAAAGTGTTAAACTGCTCTACCTGAACTATCCGAACAACCCTACCGGCGCCGAAGCGCCTGATGATTTCCTCGTGGAACTGGGCAAACTTGCAGATGCAAATCCAGCCATGACACTTGTTTATGATATGGCTTATAGTGAGATGTGTTTCGATCACCCTGCGAGATCAATACTGGAATTCACACCCAATGCCATCGAGCTGCATTCGCTGTCCAAAATGGCTTGCACAACAGGCTACAGGGTCGGTTTTGCAGTGGGAAATCCGGATCGCATCGCCGCCTTAATCAGAATCAAGGAAGAGATCGACAGCGGAGCACCGCTCCCATTCCAACTGGCTCTACAGGCTATGCTGAATGCCTACCGCGGTGATGTTCCTCCCCAGGATATCCTGTACTATCGTGAAGTATTCAGCCGTCGCCGGAAACTTATCATCGAAGCACTTGAAAAAATGGGGTTTGATGTTTTTAATTCTCAAGCCACGTTCTATGTATGGTTCAAAGTCGATGATGATGAGATGCCATTTATATCCCGTGCGTTGGAAAAAGGTGTGCTTTTTACGCCGGGATCTGGATTCGGACCTGGCGGCAGAGGATGGGTCAGAGCGTCCGTAACGGTTCCCGATGATGTAATTGCTGCGGTGGTCTCGGCTATCGAGGATTTATAGACAGGAAATGAAAAAACACATGGGGAAAAACAATCGGGCTAAGCGACCTGCAAGCAGTGGGATTCGCCTGAAGAAAGAGCTCGGACAATTCATCCTGAAAGATCGATCAATCACCGAGAGAATCGCATCGGTTGTCCCGATCGGGCATTTGATTGTAGAAATCGGTCCAGGTGACGGCGCACTTACTGAACAGTTGCTGAATCACGGACACCACTTAATCGGCGTAGAGCTTGACCAGGAGATGGTCAGGAAGTTAGAGCAAAGGTTTAATCATCGGCGCGATTTCAGGCTTATATCAGGAAATATACTTAAAGTCGATTGGAATAAACTTGCGGGGAAGTCGGATGATATTATCATAGTCGGTAACCTGCCGTATCATCTGTTCAGCCCGATCCTGTTCAATATATTTGAGATAGTCAGACAGAATCGCATACGTATAAGTGAAATGATCGTAATGCTGCAACACGAGGTTGGACGCAGGTTAACCGCTGAACCACGTAATAAGGATTTCGGCTCACTTACATTACTAACCAGATACCACGGGATACCTCATTATCTGTTCACTGTACCAGCTGATTGTTTTCATCCGAAACCACGCGTCGACGGCGCAGTTGTCAGAATCATTTTTCATCAACCAGACGAAATGCCCGACGTCGATTACGAAACCTTCAGACGGGTAGTAAGAGGCTGCTTTGCGCAGAGACGCAAGATGATGCGTAACGCAATGACGGTTATCGAGGATCTGCCAGAGGGATGGCAGAACCTCGGCTACGATTTTAAGTTGAGACCGGAACAACTGAACTTCAAGGAGTTTGTTAACTTAACGAAGGATCTCATTAAATTACAACAAGAAATGAAATAATGACTACTTCAGCAACATCTGATACGCGTCCACCTTTCGACCCGGACCGCTGGCTCGAACTGGTTAAAGTCGGTAGCGAAATCGATCTCAGACGAGAGCTTCAAGAGTGTCATCCTGCGGATATCGCTCTTGTCCTCGAGCAATTACCTTATGAACTCCAAGTACAGCTTTTCAGTCTGCTCGATCCTGAAGTTATTCATCAAGTGGCAGCCGAGCTTGACGAGCATGACCAGGCGCGCTTGATCGGTAAACTCCCTTCACAGGAGATCGCGGACATTGCCGAAAAACTCGAGAGCGACGATGCAACAGATCTCATTGCCATCCTGAAAGATAAGAAAGCTGAAGAGGTTCTCAATCACCTAAAAGTTGAAAATCGTGCTGAGATTACCGAACTTATGACTTATGACGATGAATCTGCCGGCGGCATTATGGCAAAAGAAGCGCTGTCGGTACCGATGGATGCCAAAGTAAAGAATGTGATTAATGAACTGCGTCAGCGTGCTACTGAGTTGGGGGATATTTACTATACCTATGTTATTGACAACGCTGGAATTCTTATTGGTTATTTCTCACTTAAGAATCTTATACTTGCTCAACCGGATCAGGAAATCCACGAGATCATGAGACCTGCTCCAGTCAACGTGAATGTGAACATGGATCGCGAGGATGTGGCACAACTGTTCATGAGATACGACCTGGCTTCGGCTCCGGTGGTTGATGACAGTGGACGTTTCCTGGGAAGAATCACTCACGACGATATCCTCGATGTTATTACCGAGGAAGCACATGAAGATATGGCACACATGACCGGTCAGTCTGAGTTTGATCCCGGTGAAAGGATGTTATTCCGCAACCTCAGGCACCGTCTTCCCTGGTTGATATTGGGACTTGTTGGTGGTCTGCTTGCGGCGCGTGTGGTTGCATATTTTGAACCCCAACTCACCAGCATTACTGCTCTGGTGTTTTTCCTCCCTTTAGTAGCTGCAATGGGTGGAAACGCCGGCATTCAGACATCATCACTGATGGTAAGAGGACTGGCAACCGGCGAGATCGGAAGTTACGGAATACGCAAGCGGCTGGCGGGTGAGTTAGGCGTGGCTTTCCTGACCGGACTGGTATGCGCCGGGTTGTTGTTCCTCGCTACATGGATATGGCAACAGAACATTGATTTAGCCTTAGTCGTATCCTTATCACTAATGGCTGTTGTTTTCTTCGCCGCTTTCGTTGGTTTAATCATACCCTTGATTCTTAAGAAGTTTGGGTTCGATCCAGCACTCGCAACGGGTCCCTTTATTACAACCACAAATGACATTATCGGACTACTCATTTACCTGGGAATTGCTGCTATATTCCTAACAAGGTTTTAAGCGGTTATTTAAATACAATTAACTCCGACCATCGACAATTAATATAAGCAGTGGTATAACTTGACTATTTCAAGCTATAATGTTATATTAATAGTTTATGAAAATTCACATAGAAAGCCTTAAGGAAGGTCATAATCATTGGTTTGAAACCGTTTCACCCAGCGATTTTGAGTTGGAGGATTCTCCCTTTGATGGCAAGGTCTTTATAGAATTTAACGTTGAAAAACGCTCCGGAAAGATCCCCGTATCAATTCTGGTAAAATCAGTCGGACGTTTTACTTGTGATCGTTGTGGCGAAGAGTTCGACAGTGAGATCGGCGGAAAGTGTATTGTAATGTTTGTCAAGCGCGATCAACCACTACCGGATGAAATGCCCGGAGATGATCTAAGAACTTTCACCCCGGGACAATCGGAGTTGAATGTCACTACCGACGCGCGTGATGCTCTACTGCTGTCCCTTCCATTAAAACTGTTGTGTTCGGAAGATTGCAAAGGATTGTGCCCTGTATGCGGTATAAATTTGAACTTTGAGGAATGTACATGCGTTATAAAGTGATAGAATAAAACAGGGACTCTTTCAAGCTTTCAAACTTTTCACTTTCACACTTTAGTAATAACTTAGAGGAATGAAATGGCTGTTCCAAAGCGAAGTGTATCCAGATCCAAGCGTAACATGCGGCGTAGTCATCATAGGTTCGCCAAGCCGACACTGGTGGAATGCCCGAATTGCCACCAGGTTAAGCTGACACATGCCGCCTGTCCGGGCTGCGGTTTCTATAAGGGCAGGCAGGTTATACGCCCTCGAGAAGCATAGACGCTCCTTCTGCTTAACGAGATACCACGATTGCGTCAGATTAGTTATAGAAAGTCTTAACTGA
>CAYYHI010000077.1:0-13936 GCA_964471745.1 uncultured bacterium
TCTATCAAGAGAATAACCAGCGTAAGCAGACCGGCAGCGATAAAACTCAATCCAAGATACATGCTAAATAGCTCCGATTAGACCTGAATATCGACGCGAGTACCCTTTTCGGTAGGCTCATCTGAAGTTGTCCCTTGTTCATCCGTTGTTGCCGACTCGGATTCGTTCGCGGAAGTCGGTTTCCGTTTTTTCACACTTCCGGGCTCTTCCTCCCTGCCCTGCTTTTGACGTTGACCCGTACTGTCCGGCGCGGGGGTCACAAGCGGTACAGGTCGGTCTGTCATTCCCGGATCGATCTTCTCCAACGTTTACTCCAACAACTTGTCCAGTTTTATACGCAGCGTAGCCATGATCCTGGTATGAATCTGGCACACGCGGGATTCGCTTACTCCAAGCACCTCCCCGATTTCCCGGAAAGTTAATTCCTCGTAATAATACAATGCAATAACAGACCGCTCCTGCTTACTCAAATCATCAATTAACTTCAAAGCTGTCATCCTGGCATCGCTCTCTTCAATCTCACCATAGGGGTCACGTCGCGAAGCATCCGGTATAACGTCATGCAGCGACCCGGTTTCACCCTCCTCACCGGTGGAGATCCGCAAGTCAAGGGAGACCAGCGAACCGGAACCGATCTGATCTATAAACCGATAGTACTCATCCTGATCCAGCCCGAGTTTGCCGGCTATTTCATCCTCATTCGGAACACGACCCAACTGGTTGATCAGCTTTGCAAGCGCATCGTCGAGCTTGCGACTCTTCTGACGATACGACCGCGGCAACCAGTCCACATCGCGCAGCCCGTCAAGTATGGAACCCTTGATCCGCGGCACGGCATAGGTCTCAAACTTGAAGCCGCGCTTGGGATTGAAGTTATCGATGCTGTTTATCAAACCCATCAGTCCGGCGCTAACCAGGTCGTCATACTCGACTGAACCGGGTAGATTTATCTTCATACGCCCGGCAACCTGCTTCACTATGGGCATGTAGTGAATCATCAGCCGGTCTCGCGACAGACTGTCCTTGTTTGTTGTGTAGGAATCCCAGAGATCCTGCAGTTCATTAACTGTTGTGGTCTGGGGATTCAATCGCCCACTCCGGCAGTCGGATTATTTATCGATCTGGATGGCTTTGTATCAGTGGCTTCGGCAGCCTGTTCAACTTCTTCTTCCTCTTCTTCCTCTCTCCGCGCGCTTTCCTCCTCAAGTGCAAGTTCTGTCATTCTACCTAAGACCCTGTTTACCATCATGGCAAGAATCGATGCAACCAGGTATACAACCAGCCCCTTGAAAACCGCGTCGATCATCCCCATCCCGAAAATGGCACTCCAAGTGAAGGCTGCCAGTCCCAAAATCGAAGCAGCTAGGCGACTTAAATCCCTGTATCCGGCACTCGAAAAAGTTGTCATATTCTATCCGACTTCATCCTGAAAAACTTTGAGAAGAGACTCCCGTTTTCAGATGTTTTCGTTGTTCGACCGGTCAGCAGCTTGCGCGTTGTCAACCGCAGGGCTCTGGAAGCATTGCATTTGGGAAACTCCAGCACGAACGGAGACCGCCGGGAGACCGCCGCAGCAACGCTAACATCCATGGGAAGATGCCCCAGATACTCAATCGACCTGTTTATGAAGTTCTGCGCCACGAGGTTCAACCTGTCATATACACTGATAGCCTGATCGCGGGATTTGACTCCATTAACGAGTAGGCGGACGCGTAGAACCGGATTATAGGTCGATATGACCTTTATCATGGTATAGGCATCGGAGATAGCCGTCGGTTCAGGATTGGTTACGATTACAACTTCATCAGAACTCGTCACATAGTTGACCACACTCGTGGTTAGTCCCGCACCGGTATCTATTATCACGAAGTCATACTCCTGCTCGAGACTGGAAAAACTGTCAACCAGTCGTCGTTGAACCTCAGCTTCCAATTCGACCATCTCAACATCGCCGCTTGCACCCGGCAGGATATCGATCCCGCCCGGTCCGGAGGTTATTATTTCCTGCATAAACTTGCCGCCGGTAATAACATCCGACAGATTGTACCTGGGAGCAACTCCGAGCATGATGTCGATGTTGGCGAGGTTTGTGTCCGCGTCTATCAGCAGAACCTTCTTGTTCATACTGGATAGAATAATTGCCGTGTTAAGCGCAAAGCTCGACTTGCCAACGCCTCCCTTGCCGCTGGTGACGCTGAGCCTGCGGGCGCTGCCGACACGTCGTGAACCGGATTCCCCGCCTCTCTTGCGTTCGGCATCTCTTATCCGTCTCAAGCGTTCAACCTGATCTTCTGCCAAAGAGGTCTCCGGTTCAGTTACGGTTGTTATTAGCAGACAACCATTCCTCGAAATGTGTACGCTGCAGCCGGACAAGCCTGTCGGGTTTGATTATCAACTCCGCGATGCGACCGGCATTGGCGGCAATTATATCATCCGGGACATTCTGACCGCAGGTGATGTAAGTCAACGGAAGCCCGGCTTTCGCCAGGACGCTGATGATGACGCCAGGTCCTTTGCTTTCGTCTATTTTCGTGAACACAATGCCGGTGGGATTCAGGCGTTGGTATCGCTCGATAACATCCAGCTGATCTTCAAGTCGCGTTGAAACCGCGAGGCAGAGCAGCACTTCGTCCGGTTCAGCAACTTCGAGAAAAGCCGCCAGTTCGTCCAGTTTTTCCCTATCGGTCTGGCTGCGACCGGCGGTATCGATGAAGATTGCATCCCTGGATGCATGCCTGGCGAGCACATTCTTCATAGCTGCTGGCTTGTACACGGCTTCCATCGGCAGACCGGCAATGGCTGCGAACGTCTTTAACTGCTCAATCGCCGCCACGCGGTACGTATCGGCTGAAACAAGCGTCGTAGCGTCTCTGCCCCAGAACCGGTAACTGGTAACCAGCTTGGCGAGTGTAGTCGTTTTGCCGACGCCGGTCGGTCCGATCAATGCAAAGATCCGAGCTTTGCCATTCGACGATTTCGGCGGGTGGCGCACGGTAATCCTGCTCGACAGCATCCTGGTCAGTTCACGATCTACCAAGGCTGCGTCTTCCAGCTCCTCACCCTTGAACTTGAGGTTAAGAGCCTGGGTTAAATCCTTTGCCATCTTTTCGTCAACCCCGATTTGAATCATGCCTTTCCAATGCCCGGCAAGATGTTGAGGCAGGCTGGGCATGCGTTCGTATTTAACCTGCTCCGAGAGATCCCGTACATGCCCTTTCAATTCCTTTATCTCATCTCGCAGGTCCTTCATCACTTCCAGGGACTGGTGCGAGCTTAAATTCCTCTTGATCCTGGCAACTTTTTCATCATTCGGCTGCTGTCCGGCGGGTTTCCGATCCGGCGATGCCGCCGTCACCTCTACTAACTCCTTTGACAGGAATGAGAGCATCCCGCCCCTCTTGACCTTGCGAGTCTTGAGAATAACCGCGTCTTCGCCGAGGCTCTTCCTGACCATGGCGAGCGCCTGTTTAATCTCAGGGGCTGTGAAACGACGCACATTCATAAAATTACTCCTTCTCACTCCTCCAAACCGGAGTCGCTCTCCTGAGCGACCTCCATCATAACCGTACCGATCGATTCAACCGGCGTGTTAACCAGCAGTTCACCGAACGAGAGCACCGTTATATTCGGCATCACCGGTTCGAGAACGCGGTGCACAGCGCTCCTGACGGTCGGCGAACAGACCACTATCGGTCGGCGCCCCATGGCTGTAACCTCTTCAGTCAGCTTCATCATCTGGCGGTAGATATTGTTGATAAGTCTCGGCGATATTGCCAGACCGCCCAGTCCGCGTTGCTGGACGCGCTGCATTTCGTCCGATATAGCCGCTTCAAGCTGCGGATCGAATGTAATTGCGTAAACCTTGCCATCATCCTCGCTGAAGCGCTCGGTGATGGTCGCCGCCAACGCATAACGGACATATTCCAGCAGCAAATCCGGTTCCTTGGTGTGCGGAGCATAGTCAGCCAGAGTTTCAAGAACAACCGCCAGGTCGCGGATCGGTACACCCTCTTTGAGCAGCTTCTGAAGTATCTTATGCACGACTCCCAGCGACAGCAGGTTGGGAATCAGTTCCTCGACCACCGACGGCGACGTCTCCTTGAGGTTGTCGATGAGCTGTCTGGCGTCCTCTCGTGACAGTATCTTGTGAGCGTTCCGTTTTAGAACTTCAACGATATGCGTTGCCAGAACTGCAGCCGGTTCAACCACCGTGTAGCCGAGGTTTTCCGCCTTTTCGCGGTCTTTTGCCGAGATCCACAGCGCCGGCAGACCGTACGTCGGCTCGCGCGTAGCCAAGCCCTTGACTTCGCCGGTTGCGGTACCGGGATTCAGGGCAAGGAAATTGCCGACTCGCAATTCTCCCCGGGCGACTTCGTTGCCTCTGACCTTGATCACGTAGTCATTGGGCTTGAGCTGCAGGTTGTCACGGATACGGATCGGAGGAATAACTATGCCCATCTCCAGCGCCTGCTGCTTGCGGATGAGCGAAATACGGCTGACCAGATCACCGTCCTGTTCCTTGTCAACGAGCGGAATAAGTCCATAGCCTATCTCCAGTTCGAGGGGATCGACGTGCAGATAGTCCGTGATCCTTTCCGCCGGTTTCTCCTCCTTTAACTCCCTGATAGCGCGAGCTGCAACTTTTTCACCCCGCCGCGTCAGCAGCGCCAGGTAGCCGGTTGTTCCCGAAAGGATCAGAAACGGCAATGTGGGCAGTCCGGGCATTATCGCAAAAAACAGCAACACCACCGAAACGACAACGATGGCACGCGGCTGGTGTAGTAACTGTCCGGCAAAATCGCGTCCCAGATCGGCTTCCGATGCAGCCCTGCTGACCAGGATGCCCGCGGACGTGGAGATTATCAGAGCCGGTATCTGGCTGACCAGTCCGTCACCGATTGTCAGCAGTGTGTAGGTCTGTACCGCCTGGTTCATATCCATTCCCCGCTGAACCATTCCGATGATCAGACCTCCGATGATGTTGACCAGTGTGATCAGGATACCGGCGATGGCGTCACCGCGCACGAACTTGGCTGCGCCGTCCATCGCTCCGTAGAAGTCGGCTTCACGGGCAATCTTCTCGCGGCGTTCGGCGGCTTCCCGCTCGTCGATCATCCCGTTGTTCAGGTCGGCGTCGATAGCCATCTGCTTGCCCGGCATGGCATCCAGGGTGAATCTTGCCGCAACCTCGGCTATGCGGCTCGTACCCTTGGTGATGACGATAAAGTTGATCATTACGAGGATGACAAAGATCACCATGCCGACGACGAAGCTGCCCTTGGTCACAAACTCACCGAACGCTTCGATCACGTTACCGGCAAAGGCGTCGGTCAGGATCATCCGCGTCGATGCCACGTTCAGACCGAGGCGGTATAGAGTCATTACCAGCAGCAAACCGGGAAAGACCGAGAACTCGAGCGGTTCGCGGGTATACATCGCCATCAGCAGCACCACCAGAGAGATGGTTATGCTGGCTGCCAGCAGGATGTCGAGCAGGAAAAACGGTATGGGGAAAATCAGTACGACAATGATACCGATCACCGCAATGGCGATAAGGGTATCGGCTCTGCTGAGAACCCGCTCAAGAAATGGATTGCTGGAGTATGGGTCTTTCAATCTGCGCTTCTATGAATGCCTGACCAGGGGCAGAAATTGCCCAATGAGAATGTCGGGGACGAGCGTATACTCACACGCCTCCAGTACTCTAATGTTTTGTTATTCCTGCAACTGTTTAAATTAGAGACCGCCAGTTACCGGCTATGGGATTAACATCCTTACCGGTAAAATCCCCTGTCATCATAAGCGCAAGGTTTGTGCCATTACAGCGTTTCTGTAAGGCATAGAAGCGTAGGGGCTGATCCCTGCTTTCGCAGGGACATGTCTATCGAGCCCTCAGAAAATCGGTCGTGTCAGCTATTCATTGTCATTCCCGCGAAAGCGGGAATCCAGAATACTGTTTTTATGAAACTTACATCAATAACACTGTATAAATGTAATAATTCAACATAAGTGTCTATAAAACAAAGAACTGGATTCCCGCTTTCGCGAGAATGACAACCATCAAGGAACACCACCAGAAAATCCAAACCTACTCAACAGCATTTATTTCAGAAGATACATTCTGTCCTGTGGAGAGTGCAAGCAATTCTCTAAGAAAAGCTGAACTAAAACGTGCTGAGTTATTAATCGTATTTTCACCTCACTCGATTAAATAGTTTCTTTTGAAAAAGTCTGAATCATCCGCTGGCAGACGAGGGCGTCTGCCAGCGGGTTGGTAACGATTTCAATGAGTTTTTTTAACAAGCACTAAATAATTCAACAATTATCCCCATCTTCACAACTTCATGACAACTTTGAAGTTTGTCCGGTCTAAATTATATTTAACCATACACCACATACCCTCAGATATAAGGAGTAACCGGATGCGTACTACCAATCTCAAAGCGTTGTGCCTGCTGCTGATTTTATCTCTGCTGCTGCCTGGCGCTGCTTTCGCGAAAGAAAGCAATAGTATCAGATCCGCCCACCAGAAAGCACTGCAGGCATTGAACACCGGCGACTGGCAAAGCCTGGAAAAGCTTTCGACCGATGCCCTGTCGGAGCTTAATTCAATCATGAACAAGGACTGGAGCTACACCGGCGACCGCCGGATTGTCGACAACCAGTTCCTGGGTAAACATCTGCTGATGATGTCGTATGACAGGGAGAACAAAGCCGATCTCAGGATTGACATCTACGATCCGGAAGCCGGCAATTTAATCCGCAAGTTCAAGTACAAGTCTCACTCACCGGTAAGCTGGTGGGCACCAATCACTCTGGAAGATAATATCGTTTACGCAATATTGAAGAAGGAAGAGAGCGAAGAGAAAAGGCTGGTCGTCTTCCGGGATGATCAAATCACCAAACCGATTGATGTAAAGATTGAATGCGACGATATCGATTTTCTACTGAAACAGGATGACCTTATGTACTTTATGGAGACAACGGGTGAAGAACACTATCTGTCACACCTGAATATTACCACCAGCAAGTACAGACGGCTATCAGTCATCAGTGATGTCGAGCGGGAAACCCACTGGTATCGCACGGCAACACTGACTAACTTCAATCTGTTACCCTTAGGGAGCGACTTGCTCCTCCTGGATGGAAACCGCCTGCACCGCCTCGATCCCTCATCGGATGGAATCGAGTATCTCTATGATTTACCGATTCAATCCTTGCCATCCAATATATACCACGAACCATACTATTTCGCCTTCCGATCTGATACACTGTACAAGATCGACCTCGGATCACCGTCGTTGTCCGTTACAACCATCCAACTGCCTTTCCCTATGGCAGTTAAGGACGACGAAAAACCCGGTCTTTACGGTGGGGATAACTGGATCGCCCAAGTGCGCGGCGACAGCCTCTATATTATGTCTATCACAGGTTCGCGAACCGAGATTCACGAGGTCTACCCGTTCATCGGTTCGGATCTGGCATTCAAGGGCGATTACCTGATCAACTCCGGCGTCGACGGTATGCGCATCTTTCATGAAGGCAGTCAGGTGTTCCATCAGTACGGCGGCGAAATAAGGCGGGCGCTTCCGGCAGCGATTGCGCGATCAAGTTATAAAGTAAGGAAAGCTCACGAAGCCGCTGGGGATTCGTTGTTCTTCTATCACGTGGTACCGAACGAAGTTGTTGCGTACGACCTGCGCGAGAATAAGATCCTCTGGACGAAAGAATGCTTCTCAATGGCGACGGAAGGCAGACTGATTAACTACGAAGACAGGTATCTCTGGATTAGCGGCGCTGATGGCAGCAAGTTTCTGTTGGATGCTTCCGACGGGACATTGTTAAGCGTAGACCGCAACCGCTGGGGGATAGACCTGCCTCGAATAAACCGCGATCATACGCTATACAGCCTGCTATCGGGCTGGGAAGTCCAGTTCTTCGTGGTGCGGCAACTCAACCGCGACCGTTACCTGAAAGGCGACCTGGCGGGAATGGCAGCCATCAGCAGCTTTCAATTGGGCGACAGAGAGCGAGCCGCTGAAATGGGTAAGGTTGCGGTCTCATCCGGGAAGATCCAGTCAGAAATTGTTATGGATGGACTTCATCCCGTCTTCGATACCATCGGTCTTGATAGAGAACTGAAACAACTGGCGGGACAGGCTTTCATTGCCACCGGAAAGAAAAAATGGAAGGGTATTCTGGAAAGATATGGCTTGGTTCTGGCGATGGAGCCTTTCCTCACCGACAGCTATAACATGAGTTTTAATATGAGCGTGACCGGTGATAAGATAGCAGCCTGGATCGGCTGGTCGGATCAGGATTATGCGTATCGCGACCGCAAGATAGATTTTCACCTGATTTCGCTTGATGACGGCGACATCTCGACCAGCAGGAAATCGATATTCGCCGCTTATCATCAGAGGACGCCGGTCGGACCGATCGTGTTTAGCTTTGAGCGGCACGACGATTCGAACCGCGTCTCTTGGACGCCGCTTCTGTTGCAGAAACATGGTGAGCTCAAACCGCTGCAGCCGCTGCCGGACACTTACATCGCCGAAGGCTACGAAGTCCCGCGTGGCTACACAACGCTGTGGTGGGTTCCTTCCAGTACTGCACCTGGGAAATCCGGTTACCTGTTGGGCGATTTCCTGCTCTGGGGGATGGAGGAATCCACAGTTCGCGACAGTTGGGGTTCGAGAAATATTGAATACACCGTCGGGATGGACATAACCGGTTATGGCGCAAGCTGGGCGGATACAACGGTCTATGAACCCGTGAAAGCCGGCGACCGGTTTTACTCGCACAGTCTGTACGGGTCGGAAATAATCGAGGTGTTCGACGACACGCAGGCGGACTCGCTGGGTTTCCAGGTGGATGATATCGTATTTGGCATGGGTTCTTACAGTGTCGGTCATAACTGCGAGATCAACGACATCAAGAATAAATACGAACCGGGCGAGCTACTCGACTTTTTCATCCTGCGCGGCGGCGACACGTTGACGTTTCAGATCAGGAACGACAGAATAGGCTATCGAAGCCGCCCTCTCAAGGGGCTTGTCGAGCTGGATCCCACCACCGGGCGTCATCTCGCGACATATCCACTGCCGAAGGGCTTCCATTACGCCTGCCGCAACACTGAGGGCGTGCTGATCTACCAGAACAAGGAGAAGCTGTTCTTCTTCGATCCGTCGAAGGGTATGCGGCGCGAGGTCGAGATCGACGGGCTCGAGGAGTTCTATCTCGGCTTCACCAAGAGCCGGTTGAAGACCTTGCATACACCGCTGCAGACCGACACGATTGCGGCTTATGACTCTGAAGGCAACTTCATCGGATTGGATCTTTCGACCGGCGCAGAGGATTCCGAGCGCATATTATGGCGGAGGACTATCGAGAACGTCCACGACGGCGCATACACTGACGACCCGTTGGTCGAGACCATCCTGCTGAAGAGCGGCGAAATCCTGATGCTCGAAGGGGCTACCGGCAAAATCCTCCACCGCGAAGTCCTACCCTTCGGCACCATCTGGGACCTGTCCGTGCATGAGGGCGTGCTGTACGGTTGCGTGAATGGGAGGATAGTGGGGTGGAAATTGGGGTATTATAACGGGGGCGGTTAATATAACTTCCATTGTTTCGACGAAACCGGAAGACATCACATCCAGGTATAAATAAGGATTATTATAGCGAGAATCTCTCTATCTCAACTAATGTGATAATCAAACCTTTGATGAATTGATTTTCATATATAGATTGTTACCTTTATATTGTAGTGTTACTTCAGATACACGATCAAACACTGACGCAGAACACAGAATAAATATAAAGGGACGTATATGGCGACCGGCACGATATTGGAAGGCGATATGTTGGTCGAAAGGCTAATGTCCATTATAGATAGCATTTCCGATGGTGTTATCGCTGTGGATAGAGAAATGCAGATTACCTTTTACAATAAGACTGCAGAAATAATTACGGGCTCCACGAAAGAAAATGCGATAGGACATCATTGCTGGGAAGTATTCCGCACTGATGCCTGCAATGGAGATTGTGCCCTGCGTCAGACCTTCAAAACCGGGAAACCGGTAATCAACAAGTATATCTGTTCAACTCATATCGATGGCAGACGGGTTCCTATCAGTGTTTCCACTGCACTGCTCAGAGATCATCGGGGAAGTATTGTCGGTGGAGTGGAAACTTTCCGCGATCTAAGCCAGGTTGAGACACTCCGTAAGGAGTTGGAAGGTAACTATTCGTTCAATGACATGATCGGTCGTAGTCGAGTGATGCAGGATCTGTTCAATCTAATTCCCATCATTGCTCAGAGCGATTCGACTGTTCTCATAGAAGGGGAGAGTGGAACCGGAAAAGAATTGGTTACAAGAGCTATCCATAATTCCAGTCACAGACGGAGAAAAACATTAACGGTCGTAAATAGTGGAGCAATCCCGGATACACTCCTTGAATCTGAACTTTTCGGTTATAAGGCGGGAGCATTCACCGACGCCAAAAAAGATAAATTGGGACGTTTTGCATTGGCAGAAGGTGGAACTCTGTTCCTGGACGAAGTGGGTGATCTCTCCCCAGCTCTCCAGGTTAAACTGCTAAGGGTGCTTCAGGATCACATATATGAACCTCTGGGAGGCACAAAACCTGTTAAGGCAGATGTGCGAATCATTACCGCAACAAACCGTAACCTTGGCGAGTTAATGGACATCGACCAGTTTCGGCAGGACCTTTACTATCGCCTTAATGTTATTAGAATTAAAGTGCCACCCCTCAGAAACCGAAAGTCCGATATTCCACTCCTAATCGATCACTTCATCGGCAAATTCAAGCACCTGCGCAATAAGGACATTTCCGGAGTTACACCTCCAGCCCTGAGCATTTTGATGAATCATGATTATCCCGGTAACGTACGGGAACTTGAGAACATCATAGAACACGCCTTCGTTCTCTGTCCCAGCGGCGTGATCCGTCCCGAACACCTGCCAGCAAACCTCTATGAAGTGCGCCCCATTCCCGCTGTAGAAATCGCCGGTAACCTCGAGGAGATGGAAGCCCTGTTTCTAACCGCTGCGCTGAAGCGTAACAACTGGAGCCGCCAGGAAACTGCTCGTGAACTGGGTGTCAATCCATCGACCTTGTATCGTAAGATCAAGAAATTAGGACTTAAATTCCCCGGTTCCCGCCATAAGTCTATATCCGCCTTCGATTAATTGCGTATTTGCACGAACAATCATGTTAATCGTGCATAATTGCAAGCAAATCCAAATTCCTAAAATCAAGCCAGCCACTATCCTCTTACCGTAAAAGCATTTAACTCCTTAATTACCTTCGTATTACAAATAACCGATTTTATCCCGAGAAATTTGGCACGTACCTTGCTCTATAATCAGCCAGAGAAGGATAAAACCAGAATGGAGGGTAAAATGATCGGTCTCGACAGATTGATGAAGATTCCGGGAGTTGTGGCGGTGGGACAGTTTGACTCGGAAGGAAAGGTCATCCGCAAGTTGGGGGATATTCCCGATAAGGTGCGTGAGCAGATCGCCAAGATGAATGCAGAACAGACGAGGAACCTCAGCGCCACATCGCAAACCCTCGCTCAACTGACCAACCTGGAATGGACGCCGATGGCTGGTTGGATGATGTGGGGTGGTAAGTATGCACTCTGCGTAGTTCACAACAACTGTCTGATCATCGAAGCGAAACAAGCGGACTTCAACCAGTTGATGGTGGACCTGTTCGTTTCGGAGCCCACTGGAGGTAATCCGCCGCTGTCAGGATTATAAGCGCTCTCGGCATGATAGAACCAGATTGACGATTGAACAATCTTAGTATTCTCTAACAACACATGGAGGTAATAATGGAAACGAAGCAGGAAGAAACGAAGATGGGTGAGGGGATCTATCATCCCGGAGCCAGACCGATGAAGGTCTACGTGGATGATGAGGGGATTATGTATCTCTGCGATACGGACATCGATCCCAACCGACCCCTCAAGGAACAGGCGTGCTGGACATGCGACAAGGTGTTGTTCACACGTGGTGGCTAACTGTGTTGGACAGTCTAAGCGTTGGTTATACCGACAAAACAGAAAATCCGGCAGTCGATGGTAGCTGCCGTTCATGCAATCCAACTGCAGGCGGCAGCTACTGTTGCTCAGCTGACTTCCATAAACAGCGTTTACTATGGGTGATTAACTGGTTGTTTTAAATATAATATAAGCACGTATAGATTTTTACCCTATTATGTGAAAATTATAACAATGTAAGAATACAACAAATAGAACAGGAGACTGACAATGGCAAAAAAAATGTTGATTTTCTGTGGGTCGGATGACCCGCAGAAGGCATTTCCACCATTCATGCTGGGCGCAGGAGCCTTGGTATTGGATATGGAGGTAACGTTGTTCTTCACTATGAGTGGATTGAATATCATCCGCAAGGGAGGAGCAGAGAAGATTGTCCTGACGGGCGCTCCAAAGACGCTGCCGGAATTCATTGAAATTATGAAAGAAAGCGGCGCCAGGCTGATAGCTTGCACTGCAGCTTTCCCAATTGTTGGAATCAAGGAAGAGGATCTGATCGATGGCGTGGAGTTTGGAGGTGTGGCAGGATTCGTATCAGATGCCGAGGAAGCCGACGTTGTATTGACGTTCTAAAAATTCATAACACAACACAAAGATTAAGAAGAGTGCTTGAATAGAACTTTGTGTTCTTGTATCTTTGCGTTTAACATTCTACAGGAGAATTTACTATGGATGCAGTTGAACTCAACAACCTGAGCGTTGACAAACAGGTGGACGCCAGAGGCACAGCCTGCCCCGGTCCGCTGCTTGAAGCAAAACGTTCCATCGTGCAAGTACCCAAAGGGGGGATTATGGAGGTGCTCTCGTCTGACCAGAGCACTAACAATGACATCCCGCTTTGGGCGAAAAAGGTCGGTCACGAATACCTGGGAACCGTAGATGAGGCTGGGTTCTGGCGGATCTTTCTGAAAAGAGGAAAGTAGTGGATTCCAAGAAACCGGCAGGTAAGGCTGGTTTGAAAGTTTTAGCTTTCTCAACCAACAACATATCGGATCCTGGAATTGATCTTGCTGGCAGCGCCCACATGCACTATTCCCCATCAGTGCTGGTCTTGCCTGTTCCCTGTTCCAGCGGCATTAGACCGAGTTGGGTACTCTATGCCTTGGAGGCTGGCTTCGACGGGGTATTCATTGCGGCAGACGGAACGGACTGCGCCTATCTTCCCGACTGCACAGATCGAACCGGTAAGGTATTCTCACAAGCGCAGACATTGATTGAAGAGCACGGATTCAACCCAAGACGACTGAAGATGGCGGCGATTTGCTCGGTATGTGCCGAGTCCTTCGTGTCGCACATGGAAAACTTTCAGAAGGATTTAATCGGCCTCGATTCTGCCTGACTTGTCATTATAATGTGACAAAGCTGTATGACGGAGAAATCCCTTTGCGAGTCGCTGGTCTGAAATTGCTTCCCGTTAGCAGGTATATGCGAACATATCTCGTGGGCAATGGCAGGGCAAACAACATAAAAGAGCAAATTCTATGAAATATGACATCCTTATCGTCGGCGGTGGCATAGCAGGAATGGAGTCAGCGCTAACCTTGGGAGATATGGGATACAAGGTGCTCCTCGTGGAGAAAGAAGCGAGCATCGGTGGGAAGATGGTTCTGCTCAGTAAAGTTTTCCCCACTCTTGATTGCGCAAGCTGTATCTCCACGCCCAAGATGGCAGCCACGATTCACCATCCAAACATCACCGTGCTGACCTACAGCGAGATTGATGATATTATCAGAAAGGAAGACGGGACATTCCTCGCCACGATTCACAGAAAGTCTACATTTGTCGATTTCGCGGCATGTACCGGATGCGGTGAATGTGAGCTTGCCTGTACCGTGGCGATTCCAG